>NZ_JACHMZ010000001.1:5616346-5934038 GCF_014205165.1 Micromonospora carbonacea
CGTCGAGCGCCGAACTGCTCGGCGGATTTCGGATCACCATCGACGGCCGAACCGTCACCAACTGGCGGGCCGGCAAGTCCCAGGCGCTCGTGCAATACCTGCTGCTGCACCGGGGCCGACCGGTCAGCCGGGACACCCTCCGCTCGGCGCTGTGGCCGCACCTGCCCCCGTCTGCCGGCGTCACCTCGGTGAAGGCCGCGGTGCACGGGGCCCGCCGCGCCCTCTGCGTACCGGGCGAACGGCACTCGCCGGTGCGGATCGCCTCGGTGGACGGCGGCTACCTGCTCCAGGCCGACCACCTCCGGATCGACGTGGCCACCTTCGAACGGCGGATGACCGCCGCCACCGCCGCGGTCGCCGGCGGCGACCGGACGCTGGCCGCTGGGCACCTGCGGCGCGCGCTGGAGGTCTACCGGGGCGACCTGCTGCCCAACCAGGACGCGGAGTGGGCGGTGGCCGAGCGGGAGTGGTGCCGGGTCCGCGCCCTGCACGCCCTGCGGCTCCTCAGCGACCTGGCCCTGGATACCGGGGACTGGTGGGCCGCGATCCGCTGGAACCGCCGGGCGTTGGAGGTGGACCCGTACGACCCGGCGGCCTTCACCGTCCTGGCCGACTGCCACCGCCGGCTCGGCATCACCGGGGCGGCGCTGCGCTGGGACGAGCTCGCCCAGAGCCGGCTGGCGCAGGTGTGACCACCGGAAGGAACCGACCGCAACCCATGGAGGGAGCAGCATGACCATCACGATCCCGCTGAAGCACCCGACCCCGACCGCGCCGCCCCGGGCCGCCGGTGACCAGCTCCCGGCCGGCCCGCCGACGCCGGACCCCACGCCGGGCCCGACGCCGCCCGCCCGCCGCTCGCTGGGCAGCCGGTGGCGGCAGGCCCTGCACCGCATGCGGCGGAGCGTGCGGGCGATCGCCGACGACTGCCCCCCGATCCTGCTCTACACCGCGCACCGCAACTGAGCCCCAGCCGCACCCGCGCCACCCTGACCGAGGGCGCCCCGCACGTCGTGCCAGACGTGCGGGGCGCCCCTTTCTCTGCCGTCCTGCCACTGCGGGAAAGAACCATGCGCTGATAGTCGTAGATGGACCTTCCACCTTCGAGGAAATCCCACCCGAATGAGGATGCGCCACCTTGGCCAAAGGAATCGACGTCCCTAACGTCGTTGGCACCGGTATTCATCGACGTCGACCACGGCGTCGGGAGTGAGGGGGAGAGGCCGAATGGCCGCTGATGGGCAGAGAGTTTCGGTCGTCATACCGAACTACAACTACGAGAAGACGCTCGGTGCGTGCCTGGACGCCGTGTTCGCGCAGACCCACCGGCCGTACGAGGTCATCGTCGTCGACGACGGCTCGACCGACCGGTCCCGCGACATCGCGGCCCGGTACCCGTGCCGGGTGGTCGACGGAGGTGGCAACCGGGGCGTGTCGGCGGCCCGCAACATCGGCGCGCGGGCCGCCACCGGCGACATCCTCTTCTTCGTCGACTCCGACGTGGCGCTGCGGGCCGACGCGATCGCCAACGCCCTGGCGGTGCTCGCCGCCGATCCCTCCTGCGGCTGCGTGCACGGCACCTACGACACCCAGCCGCTCTACGACGACGGGCCGATCGAGCACTACAAGGTGCTGCACGCGCACTGGTGGCGGCGGCGCAGCGTGGGCCGGGTCAACACCGCGATCTTCGCGCTGGCCGCGGTGCGGCGCTCCGCGTTCCTCGCCGCCGGCCAGTTCCACGAGGAGCTGCGCGACGCCGAGGACGTCGAGTACAGCGAGCGGCTCGCCCGGGTCACCGGCATCAGGCTCACCGACACCGTGGTCGGCCGGCACGACGACTGCGCCCGGTTCGGGGACATGCTGCGCGAGCAGTACCGCCGTTCGCTGCCGCTGGCGGCGTTCGCCGGGGCGCACCGGATGCGCGCCGGCAGCGTGGCGGTCAATCCCGCCCTCGGTGTGCTGGCCGCCCCGCTGGTGCTGGCCACCCTGCCGCTCGGCCTGCTGCACCCGGCGCTGCTCGCCGTGCCGCTCGCCTGCTTCGGGCTCTTCCTGCTCGCCGACCCGGGCCTGCTGCCGTTCGTCCGGCGCGAGCGCGGCACGGCCTTCCTGGCCTGGTTCGTCGGCGTGCACCTGGTGGCCCAGCTCGCCATCGTGGTGGGCGCGGCGGCCGGACTGGTCGCCCGGCTGCGCGGCACCGGCAGCCCCCGCCCGCTACCCCTCGCGGCGGGTCGGTGATGGGCAGGCGGCGGGCGTGGCGCACGGCGCTCACGGCGGTCTTCGTGGTCGCGGTGCTCGGCGGCGTCGCCCTGGCCCTGCGCGGGCAGGACTGGTCGACGCTGGGCCGGCTGCTGCGGCCGGACACCGCCGGGTGGCTGCTGGCCGCGCTGCTGGTGACCGGGGCCGGTCTGCTCTGCGGCATGCGGGCCTGGACGCTGACGCTGGCCTCGGTGGGGGCGGAGGTGCCGTCCCGCACCGGCGTCCGGATGTTCTTCGTCGGGTTCCTCGGCAAGTTCGTCCCGGGCCGGCTGTGGGGCCTGCTCGCCCAGCTCCGGCTCGGCGACGCCGCCGGGGTCAGCCGGGGGCGGATGGCCGGCACCTACCTGGTGAACCTGGTCGTGGTGCTGCTGACCGGCGGCGCGGTGGGGCTCCTGGTGGCCCCGGCCGTGCTCGGCACCGGCGCCGGGCTGGCCTGGCTGCTCCTGCCGGTCGCCCTGCTGGTGGTGCTGGCCGTCCGGCCCGGGCTGCTCGACACCCTGGTCCGGCTGGCCGCCCGGGTCGCCCGCCGGCCCCAGCCGGCACCGCTGCACCGGCCCGCCGAGGTCCGCCGCTCGATCGGGTGGCAGACCCTGTCCTGGGTGCTCTCGGGGATGCACCTGTGGGTCGTCGCGGTGCTGCTCGGCGCGGACGCTCGCGCCGCCCTGGCGGCGGCGGTCGGCGCGTTCGCCCTGGCCACCACCGCCGGCACGTTCGCCATCTTCGTGCCGGACGGCGCCGGCGTGCGGGAGGTGCTGGTGGTCGCGGCCCTGTCCACCGTCCTGCCCCTGCCGGCGGCGGTCACCGCGGCGGTGGCCAGCCGGGTGCTCAGCACCCTCGCCGAGGTGCTCACGGCGGGCCTGGCGCTGCTCACGGTCACGGTCTCGGACCGGCTCGCCGCCAGGGGCCGCGCCGCCACCCCGCCCGCCGGGGCGGACGCCCGGCTCACCCCGACCCCCGGCTGACGCCGGGCACGACCCACCGACTCCACCACCGCCACCGCTCCACCACCACTGCTCCACCACCGCCACCGCTCCACCACCACCGCCTCCGGAAAACCCCGCTTCGGAAAGGACCCCTCATGACCGAGCTACTGACCATCGACGACGCGGAGCAGCTCTCCGTCGCCGAGGTGCAGGACCTCTACCGCAAGCACGTCAACAAGAGCCAGGTCAGCCTGATGACCTCGTTCGGCTTCGGCCGGGAGCTGGTCGACCACGCCCAGGGCCCCTGGATCCACACCCGGGACGGCCGGCGGATCCTGGACTTCACCGGCGGCGTCGGGGTGCTCAACCACGGGCACAACCACCCCCGGATCCTGGCCGCCCGGCAGCGCTTCCAGCAGCAGCAGCGGATGGAGGTGCACAAGACCTACTTCTCGCCGTACCTGGCCGCCCTGTCGCACAACCTGGCCGCCGTGCTCCCCGGCGACCTCGACATGTCGTTCCTGCCCAACTCCGGTGCGGAGGCGGTGGAGGGCGCGGTCAAGCTCGCCTACAAGTACCACGGCGGCAAGCGCAACACGATCATGCGCAGCGACATCAGCTTCCACGGCAAGCTGCTCGGTTCGGGCAGCCTCACCGGCAGCTCGCAGAACCACTTCACCTTCCCCGGCATCCCGGGCGTGGTGAGCTTCCCGTACGACGACCTGGCCGCGGTCCAGGCCGCCGTCGACGCGACCCGGGACCGCCGGGGCAAGTGCGACGTGTACGCGATCCTCATCGAACCGTTCAGCGCCTCGACCATGCGCTGGTGCTCGGAGGAGTTCCTGCGCGGGCTGCGCGAGCTGTGCACCCGCGAGGACATCGTGCTGATCTTCGACGAGATCTACACCGGCTGGGGCAAGACCGGCACGATGTTCTACTTCATGCGCTACCCGGGGCTGATCCCGGACGTGGTGACCACGTCGAAGTCCTTCGGCGGCGGCAAGTCCTCGATCTCCGCGTACGTGGCCCGGCGGCCGATCTTCCACAAGGCGTACGAGAGCTTCAACGACGCGCTGTTGCAGAGCACCAGCACCACCTACTACGGCTTCGGCGAGGAGACGGCCACCGCGATCGAGGCGATCAACGTGGCGGTGGAGGAGGACTTCCCCGCCCGGGCCCGCGACATCGAGCGGGTCCTGGGTCCCGGGCTGGCCCGGCTCGCCAAGGAGCACCCGGACGCGATCGCCGAGGTCCGGGGCGCGGGCGCCCTGTGGGGGGTGTTCCTGGACGCGCCCCGGGTGCTGGACCTGGTCACCAAGCTGGCGCCCGGCGGCCTGGCCAAGGACCCGCAGTTCGGCACGAAGCTCGTCACCTGCGCGGTCATCAGCGCCCTCTACCGGGACCACGACATCTACACGTACTACACGCTCAACGGCAAGAACCCACTGGTGGTCGGCCCGTCGCTGGTGACCGGCACGGCCGAGGTGGAGCACTTCCTCGACCGCCTGGACCAGACCCTCGCCCAGGGCCTGCCCCGGCTGGTCACCCGTTTCGTCAAGGAGAAGGTGTCGTCGCTGTGGTGAATCAGAACGCGAAGACGGTGGTGGTGACCGGCGGCAGCGGAATGCTGGGCGGGCACCTGGTGCGGGCGCTGGCCGCCGACGGCTGGCGGGTGCGCGGCCTGGACGTGCGTGACCCGATCGAGCCGGTGCGGGGCGTGGAGTACACGGTCGCCGACGTGCGGGACCGGGCCAGGGTCGGTGCCGTCCTGGCCGGCGCGGACGCCCTGGTGCACACCGCGGCCGCCCTGCCCAGCTACCCCGAGGACGAGATCCGCTCGATCATCGTGGGCGGCACGGAGACGGTGCTGGACGCCGCCGCCCGCGCCGGAACGGCCCGGGTGGTGCACGTCTCCTCGACCGCCGTGTACGGGCTGCCGAACGTGGTGCCCACCACCGAGGAGTACCCGCGGGAGCCGGTCGACCCGTACAGCCGGGCCAAGGCCGGCGCGGAGGAGGTCGCCGAGCGGTACCGCGCAGCCGGCATGGTGCTGCCGATGCTGCGGCCCAAGACGTTCCTCGGGCCGGGCCGGATGGGGCTGTTCTCGATGCTCTTCGAGTGGGCCGAGGAGGGTCGCAACTTCCCGGTCCTCGGCAAGGGCGACGTGCGGATCCAGATGCTGGCGATCGACGACCTGGTCGACGCGGTACGCACCGTGCTGCACGCGCCGGACGACGTCGCCAACGACACGTTCAACATCGCCGCCGACCAGTTCGCCACCCTGCGGGAGGACTTCCAGGCGGTGCTGGACGCCGCCGGCCACGGCAAGCGCGTCGTCTCGGTGCCGGTGCGCCCCGCCGTCGCCGCGCTGGAGCTGCTGCAACGGCTCAAGCTCTCCCCGGTCTACGGACGCCTCATCCACAAGCTGCGGGCGGACTCCTACGTCAGCGTCGACAAGGCCCGCGACGTCCTCGGCTGGACCCCCCGGTTGTCCAACCGCGACGCCATCCTGCGCACCTACGACTGGTGGCGGGCCAACAACCGCACCGCCGCTCCGACCTCGTCCGGCCGGACCAGCCGGGACCCCTGGAAGCAGGGCGCCCTCGGCCTGGCCAAGGCCATCTTCTGATCGGCACCGGAGGTAACCGTGACTGTCCTCGTCGACCCGCCGACCCTCGACCGGCCGGCCCCGGCCGCCGCCCCCACGGCGGCCCGGGCCACCGACTCCCCCGCCACCGACCGCAACCTGGTGCGTGACCTGATCACCCTGATCCGACCGCACCAGTGGGCGAAGAACCTGCTGGTGGTGCCGCTGGTGCTGATCGACACCCCTCGGCTCGGCCTCGGTCTCCTCGGCCGGGTGAGCTGGGCGGTGCTGCTGTTCACCATGGTCTCCGCGCTGGTCTACGTCTGGAACGACGTCTACGACCGGCACCGCGACCGGGCGCACCCCACCAAGCGCAACCGGCCGATCGCCTCGGGCCGGGTGAGCGTGCCCGCCGCGTACGCCTTCGGCGCGCTGATCGCCACCGCGCTGGTCGCGGCGGTGGCGTTCGGACCGGCGTTCCCCTGGTGGCCGCTCGCGGCCTACCTGACGCTCAACGTCGCCTACAGCAGGGGGCTCAAGCACCTGCCGCTGCTGGACGTGCTGGTGGTGGCCGGCGGCTTCCTGCTCCGGGTGGTGCAGGGCTACCTGGCCGCCGGGGTCGCCGTGTCGAGCTGGCTGCTGATCGCCGTCTTCTCCCTCTGCCTGCTGCTCATCCTCGGCAAGCGGCGGCACGAGATGGCCGTCGGTGGCAGCGCCCACCGCCCCTCGCTGGCCGGCTACTCGGTGCAGTACCTGGACCTGCTGATCGTGCTCTGCGCCGCGGTCGCGATCAGCGGCTTCCTCGGCCACGTGCAGGCCACCATCCCCACCCCGTACCAGGCGCTGGCGTTGGTCGGCTCGACCCCGTTCGCGCTCTTCGCGGTGGCCCGCTACCTCCAGGTGGTCGTCGTCGACGGTGACGGCGGCGAACCCACCCGGGTGCTGCTGAAGGACCGGGCGATGCTGGTCAACGCCCTGCTGTGGGGCGTGCTGATCGGCGGCGTCCTGCTCGTCACCCAACACCCGGCCCTGCTCGCCCTCGCCCACTGACGATCCCGACCCACCTCACCCACCCCCTCCTGAGGAGACAGCCCCATGACGACCCCGACCGCGAACCCGCTGGTCTCGGTGATCATCCCGAACTACAACTACGGCAACTCCATCGGCAAGTGCATCGACGCCGCGCTGGGGCAGACCTACCAGCCGATCGAGGTGATCGTGGTCGACGACCACAGCACCGACGACTCGCTGGCCAAGGCCCGTCAGCGGCCGGTGACGGTGCTCCAGACCCCGCGCAACAGCGGGGTGGCCGTCGCCCGCAACACCGGCGCCGCGGCGGCCCGCGGCGAGATCCTCTTCTTCGTCGACTCCGACGTGGCGCTGCGCCCGGACGCGGTGGAGCTGGCGGTCGCCGAGCTGGCCGCCCACCCCGAGTACGGCGCGGTCTGCGGCATCTACGAGGAGGACCCGCTGATCCGCGACAGCATCGTCGAGGAGTGCCGGGTGCTCCAGGCGTACTGCTGGCGGATGGCGTCCCTCGGCGAGGTCAGCTTCCTCTTCTCGTCGCTGACCGCGATCCCCCGCCGGGTCTTCGAGGAGGTCGGGCCGTTCAACCCCCGGCTGCGACAAACCGAGGAGGTCGACTACGGCGAGCGGATGTCGGCCCGCCACCAGATCATGGTCACCGACCAGGTCCGCGGCTGGCACGACGACGACGACGAGCTGTGGCCGCTGCTGCACAAGCTCTACCGCCGGGCCCGGCTGCGGGTGCCGCTGTTCGCCCGGCGGCGGCGCTTCGCCAAGGGCTTCGAGAGCCCGGCCCGCTCCTTCGGCACGGTGGCCGCCCTCGGCGTGCTCGCCAGCCTGCCGCTGGCCGTGCTGCACCCCGCCTGGCTGCTGCTGACCGCCGCCCTGTTCGGCATCTCGCTGTCGGCGGACGCGGAGATGTACCGGCACGTGCGACGCCGCAAGGGCCTGCCGTTCCTGGCCGTGTTCACCGCCGTCGCCTTCGGCACGAACGTGGCGATCGCCGCCGGCATCGCGGTCGGCGCCCTGCAGTGGCTGGTGTCCCGCGACTTCCGCCGGCTCTACGACGCCGAGTGGTCGTCCGCCCGCACCCCGTCGTCCCCGACGATGGTCGGGACCACGGCATGAGCCTCCTGCTCGACCCCGTCCCCGGCGCGGCCACCGCCGCGCCGGGGGCCCCCGGGGTCATCACCCCCGCCGCACCGCGACGCCGCGACCCGGGCAGGCCGGGGTGGCCGCGCCGGGCCCGCTGGCTCGCCGCGCTCACCGCCTGCTGGGCGGTGTTCCTCCTGACGTTCCTGTTCCTCACCGGTGGGCACTGGTGGTGGCGGCCCGTCGAGCTGATGCCGCCGCTGGTCTTCGTCGCGGTGCCGCTGCTGCTGCTGGCCCTCGCCCCGCTGGCCCGGCCGGCGCGCGCCCGGCTCGCCGTCGCCGCGGTGTGCTGCCTGGTCATCGGGTTCGACGTGTCCGGCCTGAACCCGGCCGCGCTGTCCGGCGGGGCCACCCCCGCCCCGCCCGGCGCGGTCCGGGTCTTCTCCTGGAACACCGAGTACTGGTACGACGGCTCCGACCCGCAGCGCTTCCACGACTACCTGGCCGCCCAGCAGGCCGACGTCTACCTGCTCCAGGAGTACGTCGGCTGGGACCTGGACCGGCACCGTCCGGTCCGGGTGGACCACGTCGCCGAGCTGCGCCGCCTCTTCCCCGACTACCAGGTGGTGGCCGTCGGGGAGCTGCTCACCATGTCCCGCCTTCCGATCGTGGCCTCGCGGGCCCTGGACGGGCTGCCGTACCTGACCGACCCGGTCCGGCACGGGGTGCCGGCGGACTCGGACTTCGGCGACTACTACCGGCACAAGGTGCTCCGCACCGACGTGCTCGTCGACGGCCGGGTGCTCTCCGTCTACAACGTGCACGTGCCGGTGCAGCTCGACATCTCGATGGACCCGACCGACGCCGAGTTCACCGAGTTCATGCGGGCCCAGGAGGACCGCCGGCAGGCCCACTACCGGGCGCTGCGGGCCGACCTGGCGGGCAACGGCAACGGGCAGCTCGTCGCCGGCGACTTCAACGCCACCTCGGCGATGGGCGAACTGCACGACCTCGCCGGTGGGATGACCGACGTGGCCGAGGCCAGCGGCCTGCTCTACCCGGCGTCCTGGCCGGACGGCAAGCCGTGGTGGCGGCTGGACTGGGCGTTCGTCTCCGGCCCGATGCGGTCCCACGACTACCGGATGGTCGGCCCGCAGGGCCTCTCCGACCACCTCGGGCAGCGGTTCACCGTCTCCCTCACCGGCACCGGCTGACCGGCACGCGCGGGCGGCGGCCGGCCCCGTCCCGCTCCCCCGCCCGGGGGAGCGGGACGGGGTTTCTGCGTGGACACACGGCGACCGGGCAGGGGATTCCCCTGCCCGGTCGCCGACGCGGGTCCGGTTCAGCAGGCCTCGTCGAGCCGCTTGCGCAGCTCGGTCGGCAGGTCCAGGTCGACCGCGGCGAGGGCCTCGTCGAGCTGCGCCACCGAGCTGACCCCGACGATCGGCACGATCGCCGGGTCCCCGCCGGTCAGCCAGCTCAGCACGACCTGGTTGACCGTGACGCCCAGCTCGTCCGCCACCTCCCGCAACGCCTGGAGCCGGCGCTCGGTGCCCGGGTGCTGGTAGTGCTCCGGCAGCGGCTTGTCCGGCCGGGTGTACGAGCCCCACAGCAGGGTGCTGTACGCGAACATGGTCAGGCCCCGGCTGCGGACCAGGTCCAGCAGCTCGTCGCTGGCGTGCACGTGCCCGCCCTCGGGCAGCGCCGTCGCCGGCCGGGGCAGCAGGTAGGAGTAGCGCTGCTGCACCGCCGTGTACGGCGTCCAGCCCCGCGCCTCGGCCAACGCCCGGGTCTCGGCCAGCCGCCAGGCGGCGTGGTTGCTGGCCCCCAGCGTGCGGACCTTCCCCTCGGTCACCGCCTCGTGGAACGTCGCCAGGGTCTGCTCGTCGGGGGTGTCGCGGTCCTCCCGGTGCGAGTAGTACAGGTCCAGGTGGTCCACGCCGAGCCGCTGGAGCGAGCCGGCGAGCTGCGTGCGGATCACCTCCGGGGCGAGCCCCTCGGCCCCGCCGTTCGCCCCCGGCCCGGAGCCCACCTTCGACGCCAGCACCAGGCCGTCCCGGCCGCCCCGGCGGGCCAGCCACCGGCCGAGCACCGTCTCGCTCTCGCCGCCGACCCCGCCGGGGACCCAGAACGAGTAGCAGTTCGCGGTGTCGATGGTGGTGCCGCCCGCCTCGACGAAGCGGTCCAGGATCGCGAACGAGGTCTCCTCGTCCACTTCGGTGCCGAACGCCATCGCGCCGAGGCAGAGCTGGCTGACCTGGATCCCCGCGCCGCCGGACAACTCGCGTTGCCTCATGAGTCCCTCCCAGAGTGTGACGGATCGTCGCGCCCAGGATAGGGACGACGACCCGCCGCAGGCCCGCTCCGGATCGATATCTACGACCTTCGGCGCAGGACAGATGGCACCCAGGGCGCATCTGTGCCGGCGGCGGACGTCGCCACCTTGTTGCCGTCGTCGCCGGCTTCCTACAGTCGCCGCAGGGCACCGGCCACACCGGTGCGGCGCCCGGAAGGAGGATGACACCATGCGGGTCGGCCTGGTTCCCGGCGTGTGGTCGTACGGCCTCGGCTCGGTCTCCACCGTGCTCTCCGTGTACGAGGCGGTTCGCCTCGCGGGGCACACGCCGGTGCTGTTCGCCAGCCCACACTTCCGGCCGCTGCTGGACCGGCTGGGCGTGCCGGCGGTGCCGATCCCCGGGCCGGACGCCGCGCCGTACCCCGACGCGGCGACCGCCCTGCGCCTGGACGACCTGCTGTCCCGGTCCGCATACGCCGACGCCGACCTGGTGGAGACCGTCCTGGCCGCGCAGCTGCGGGAGTTCCGGGCCCGCCGGGTGCAGGTGCTGTTCCACGACTACGACCTGACCACCGTGGTCGCCGGGTCGCTCGCCGGCATCCCCGTGGTCACCCCGGTCACCTGGCCGGACCACCGGCTCTTCGGGCGGGGCAGCGACGGGTGGGCGCCGGTGGACACCCGGGCGCTGGCCGCCTTCCGCCCGGCGTTGAGCCGCAGCCGGGCGCCGGAGCCCCAGTCCCTGTCGGAGGTGCTCTTCACCTGGAGCACCCGCCTGGTCTATCCGCTGTCGCCCGAGATGGACCCGCTGGTCGCGCGGCACAGCACCGGCGAGTACGTCGGCCAGCTCACCGCGGCGTCCCTGGACCGGCACCTCGTCACCGGGCCGGCGGACTGGCCCCGGCCGGGGCAGCGCGGGCTGCTGGCCTACACCAGCGGCCCGCCGATGGACGCCGACTGGTACTACCGGCACTGCCTCGCGGCGTTCGAGGGCACGGACGTCGACGTGCTGATCGCCTCGGGCAGCACCGACACGGCCCCGCCCCGGGTGTCGCCGCGCGGCAACGTGCAGGCGTGGCCGCTGCTGCCGCTGCGCAACCTGCTCGGGCGGGCCAGGGCGCTGCTCTGCCACGGTGGCCGGGGCACGCTCGCCAGCGCGGTGCACGCCGGCGTTCCGCTGCTGGTCTTCCCCGGCGGGGACCCGGAGCGCGAGTACTTCGCCGACATGCTGGCCCGGCAGGGCCTGGCCGCCAACTGCGGGGACGACGACTGGCGGCCGGAGCGGCTGCGGGAGCTCGTCGACCGCGCCGGCACCGTCCGGCCGTCCCGGCCCGCCCGGGCCGCCGCGCCGCCGACCGGGCCGTCCCGCGTCGTCTCGATCATGCAGGAGCTGACCGCCGACCCGGTCCGGCTGCTGTCGCGCGCCGGCTGACCCCACCGACCTCCGACCGACAAGGAGAACCGACCGATGACCGGGCACCCTGGTGACCATCCGACCGACGACCACTACGGGGACGAGCTGACCCTGCGGCTGTCCGCGGTGACCGACACGCGCGCCCTGGACGACGGCGAGGCCCTGCACACCTTCATGCGCGACCTCGTCGCCCGCATCGGCATGACCGTGATCGCCGGGCCGCTGGTCGCCAGCGAGGACGGCCCGCCGCACCAGGCCGGCAAGTCGGCCGTGGTGATCCTCGCCGAGTCGCACGCCGCCATCCACACCTATCCGGGGCTGCGGGAGGTGTTCGTGAACATCTTCTCCTGCAAGCCGTTCCGCGAGGCCGACGTCCTCGACGAGCTGGCCGGGCTGGTGGGCGGGTTCGAGATCAGTGAGCGGTCCCTGACCCGCCGGGGCGAGAACTGGCCCCGCGCGCTCGGGCCGGCGGTCCGGCTGTGGCGCGGTCAGCGGCTCGCGGCGGTGAGCGCCTGACGGCCGGGCGTGGACGGGGGGTGGTTCCGGAAGTTTCGAGAATCCGGATCCGGGTCGCCGCTCCCACCCGGCGGCACCGCATGACCATGCGGAACGCGGCCCCGGCACGCGGCCGGCAGCCGGCCGGAGTCACCCCCCGACCCCGAACCGAAGGAGGAGAAGTTTCGGGAATATTTCGGAAAGTCGTTGACAGACCCAAAGTCGGCGTCCTACGTTCGTCATCGACGGTTCTCAATGCTGTCGATGTCACCCCCCGCGACCCCGTCCCGGTCGTGCCCGAGGACCGCCCGCCCACCGTGTGGTGAGACGCCGACCGACCGGCTGCCGCGCCTGGCCGTCGACAGCCCGCCGGGTCGCACCGCGGCGCTGGCCACCACCAGCTGTCACGAGGAGGAACACGCACATGAACCACACCTCGACCAGACCGCGAAGGGGCAGCCGCCTACGGCTCCTCCTCGGCGCCGCGTGCGCCGCAGCGCTGGCCGTCACCGGCACGTTCATCGCCTCGCCCAACGCGTACGCCGAGGCCGACCGTACCCTCACCGCCAACCTCACCGGCACGCACAACGGCTACTACTTCTCGTTCTGGAAGGACAACGGCAACGCCAGCATGACGCTGCGCGCCGACGGCCGTTACAGCAGCAGCTGGGACCGGAGCACCAACAACTGGGTCGGCGGCAAGGGCTGGGCCACCGGCACCCGACGGACGGTCAGCTACTCGGCCAACTACAACCCGGGCAACAACAACACCTACCTCGCCCTGTACGGATGGACGCGCAACCCGCTCATCGAGTACTACGTGGTGGAGAACTTCGGCAGCTACAACCCGAGCACCGGGGCCACCAGGCTGGGCACGGTGACCACCGACGGCGGCACCTACGACATCCTGCGCAGCCTACGGACCAACGCCCCGTCGATCGACGGCATCCAGACGTTCTACCAGTACTGGAGCGTGCGCCAGAACAAGCGGAGCAGCGGCACCATCACCACCGCCAACCACTTCGACGCCTGGGCCCGCGCCGGCCTCAACCTCGGCACCAACCACAGCTACCAGATCATGGCCACCGAGGGCTACCAGAGCAGCGGCAGCTCCGACGTCACCGTCTGGGAGGGCGGCGGGGGCAACCCCACCAGCGGTCCGACCAGCGGCCCGACCACCCCGCCCGCGGGTGGCAACTGCACCGCGGTGCTGTCGCCGGCCGAGCAGTGGGGTGACCGGTTCAACCTGAACGTGGCGGTCAGCGGCGCCAGCAACTGGGTGGTCAGCCTCGGCCTCGGCGGCGGCCAGAGCATCCAGAACAGCTGGAACGCCTCGGTCAGCGGCACCACCGGCACCGTCACCGCCAGGCCGAACGGCAACGGCAACAACTTCGGCATCACGATCATGGCCAACGGCAACTGGAACTGGCCGACGGTCACCTGCCGGACCGGCTGACCCCGGCCCGGACGTACCAGACGGGTGGCGTGCCGGCCGAGCCGGCGCGCCACCCGTCGCCGCACGCGGCGCGGTTCACGGGGTCGGCGTGGCCATGGTCTGCAGCCCGACCCGCAACGCCTCGACGACGAGGTCGAGCAGCTCCTCCCGGTGCGAGACTCCGCCGGGCACCAGGCGGAGCAGCTCCGCGCCCACCCGGCTGAGCAGCTCGTCGGCGAGTGGCGCGATCGCGGTCACCGAGCCGGCGAGCACGTGCAGCACCTCGGTCAGCGGAGCGTCCGGCCTGCTCGCAACCCGTGCGGCCAGCACCGCACGGGCGCCCCGGACGCCGAACGCGCCGTCCGGACGCGGCAGGAGGACGCCGCTGTCGATCAACGGGCGGATCAGGCTCGGGTCGGCGCGCAGCACCTGGTCGATCGTCCGCTCCGGCAGGATGAACTTGCCGATCACCCCGTCCGGGTCGATCAGGGCGCAGATCGTCTCCAGGGAGAGGCCCCGCCCTTGCAGGAGCGCCACGGTCCGCATCCGGTTGAGGTGGGGAAGGTCGTAGTAGGGCGTCCTGCCGATCCGGTTCGGCGGCTGCAACAACCCACGGGTGTGGTAGGAGCGGATGGTCCGTGGGGTGAGCCAGACCTCGGCCGCGAGCTGATCTATGGTCATCAATATAATCCCCTACCTCCGCTCGTTGCCGCAGCAGCCCGACGCCCGGATGACGGCCGGGCCCGGTGAGCCTCGGCCCGCCCGCCTTCCTCCGGAGCGCGGCAGCACGTCCGGGGGATCGACGGATCGCCGACCGTCGGCACGGACCCACCGATGCCGACGGAGGGGACCGGGCAGCCCGCCGGGCGCACACCGAGTGGTTTACGCCGGAGCCCGTCGGACGACATTCCCCATCCCCCGGACCGTGATTGTGGCAGCGCCGCTATAAGCAAAACATAAAGGGCGCGCAGGCGTTCGTCGCGCCCGTCGCCCACGCCTGGACGAATGCCACCAACCGGCCGCCCCGGCGATACGCGTAAGACACCCGGGCCGAGCACAACACGCCACCCCGCGATGTACGTGATGCATACCCGGCGGCGCTTCGCGACCCAAAAAGGCCCTACGGCGCAATGTCACTTCTTTGGTCACACCCGGATACACCCGGCCCGCGGCAGCCTCCGGCCAGGCGGGCACCTCCGGCCAGGCGGAGAAGCCGACCCCCCGCCCGGACACCTGCGGGAAAGCTCACCGTAGGCGGCCGGGACCAGCAGGCCCGGCCGCGCGCCGCCGAGTTCCCACGCCTCGACGGACAACCGGACGGCGTCAACCCCGGCGGGTCAATTATCCACGCCGCGCAATTCTTGCGTCGCCCGCCGCCCGTGCCCAACCGAGGGAATCCGCGCATCCGAGCCGACGGCGTCCACATCGGCCCAGCGACCAATCATTCGCCCACATTGATCCCGCTCGTCGAATTCGACGCATCATCCGACACCCGCCGAACAGTTGTCGGTCGATGGGTTGAAAGGGTGAGCGGACCAACCCTTCGGACCATCGCCGAAGGATGATCGGCTGACAAGAATCGCCCTGCACATTCACCTCGCCGCATGTCGCGGAAAGGATCGCTTCCATTTATTTGAGCCTCGCCGGTTGCTGCCGATGCTTGTCGGTGTCCGTCCCCCACGAGGGCTCCATGGAGGTCCCAGGATGAACGTTCCGACCAAGCTCCGGCGCGACGGCCAGAGCATCCGCACTCTCCTGCTCCAGCTGACGCTGGCGGTAGCGATGATCTTCGCGGCCACCGCGGTGGCCGCGCCCGCCCAGGCCGGTCCCAAGACGGCGCCCACCGCCGGCACCGAGGCCGCGGTCGGTTCGGCCGCCGCGCCGACCGCCGTGCCGTCCGGGGCCAAGGTGCTCGGCAAGGACTCGGTGTTCGGGCCGGCGGCGTCCTACAGCTACAACGTGTACTACTACGCGCCCAACTACGTCGAGGCCTACTACACCGTCTACTCGGGAGCGGTCAGCTTCGGCGTGTACTGCGCGGGCTGGGGCTGGGTCGACGGCCCCTACGTCGGGGTCGGCTCCTGGTTCAGCTGGGTCGACTGCGGCGGGTACGGGCCGGCGACCGCGTTCCGGTTCCTGACCATCGGCTGATTCCGAACCCGCTCGATCGACAGCAGGTGCGGCCCCCCGGTTCTCCCCGGGGGGCCGCCCCCGTGCCCGCGTCGAACCGGCCCGGCCACCGGCGGCCCGGCCCACCACCCGGCGGCCGGCGCCGGCGGTCAGTTCGTGTTCAGCGCCTCGGTCGGCGCCAGCCGGGCGGCCCGGACCGCCGGGTAGACACCCGCCAGCACACCGGTGCCGACCGCCACCGCGAGCCCACCGAGCAGGGCCGTCGGCGGCAGGACGGCCGGCCACCGCTCGACGACGGCGTAGCCGGCGGTGACCGCCGCGCCGAGCAGGATTCCCAGCGCGCCGCCGATGCCGGTGAGCAGCACGGACTCGGCCAGAAACTGACTGGCGACGTGCCCGCGGCTGGCACCGAGCGCCCGGCGCAGCCCGATCTCCCGGCGGCGTTCGAGCACCGAAATGATCATCGTGTTGGCCACGCCGATCCCGCCGACCAGCAGCGCGACCGCGCCGAGCCCCAGGAACAACGAGGAGTACGCCTGCTCGACCAGACGCTGCGCGGCCAGCGCGTCGGACGGCCGGGAGACGAGCACCTCCTCGGGCCGCTGCGGGTTCGCCGTACGCCCGAGGACCGCCCGCACGTCGTCGACAGCCTCGTCGTCCACCCGGACGAAGATCGCCTGGGGACGCCCGTCGAAGCCGAGGTGGCGCTGCGCCGCCGGCCAGCCGACCAGGACCGAGTTGTCGATCTCCGGCGCGAGTGGGAGCCGGTCCAGCACCCCGACGGTGACGTACCAGCGGTCGTTGATCCAGACCGGCGGGGCCGGTTCCCCCGGGTGCGGCTCGATGCCCAGCAGCTCGCTGGCCCGCGCGCCCAGCACCACTGCCGGATACTGCTCGGTGACCCGGTCGAGGAACACCCCGGCGCGCATCGTCGACCTCAGCACGGTCGGCAGGTCGAGCCGGGCGGCGGCGACCGCGAGGCCGTTGGTCTCGCCCTCCGGCACCAGGTTGGTCCGCCGCACCCTGGCCGAGGTGTAGCCGATGGCGGAGGCCGACTGCACCGGTGCGATGCGCTGGATCATCGGCACCGACTCCGCGGGAAGCTGCGCCCGCTCCCCGGTGACCAGGTTCTGGCCGGGCGTGACGGTGAGCAGGTTCGGCCCGAGCGCGGCCAGCCCCGCCCGTACCGCGGCCTGGTTGGACGCCGGGATCCCGAGCACCGCGATCAGGGCGGCGATGCCGATGGTGATCCCGAGGGCCGCCAGCACCGTGCGCGCCGGGCGGGCCCGGATGCCGACGGTGGCGAGCCCGATCAGGTCGGGCACCGACAGCCGGGCGGGCGGTGGCAGTCGTACGGTCATCCGGTCACCGTGCCCGGCCGCGTCACGTCGGCGCGGATCCGCCCGTCGAGCATCTCCACCCGGCGGGGGAACCGGCCGGCGATGCCGAGATCGTGCGTGATCACCACGATCGTGGTGCCCTCGGCGTTGAGCTCCCGGAGCAGGCCGAGCACCTCCGCGCCCACCCGGGAGTCGAGGTTGCCGGTGGGCTCGTCGGCCAGCACGATGCTGGGACGGTTCACCACGGCCCTTGCGATCGCGACCCGTTGCCGTTCCCCGCCGGACAGCTCGGTCGGCAGGTGGTCGGCCCGGTGCGTGAGCCCGACCCGGGCGAGGGCCTCGTCCGCGCGGGCGCGCCGCAGCCGGGCGGGGACGCCCCGGTAGAGCTGCGCCGTGACCAGGTTGTCCCGGGCGCTCAACCCGTCGGTCAGGTGGAACGACTGGAAGACGAACCCGATCCACGACGCCCGCAACGCGGAGAGCCGGCGGTCGGTCAGCCGGTCGACCCGGTGGCCGTTGACCGACACCGTCCCGGCCGTGGCCCGGTCGAGGGTGCCCATCAGGTGCAACATGGTCGACTTGCCGGAACCGGACGGCCCGACGACGGCGATCATCTCCCCCTCGTGCACGCGGAGGTGCGCCGCCCGAAGCGCGTGGACCCCGCCCGGATAGGTCCTGGAGGCGTTCTCCAACTCCAGCACGGCGGTCATCCCGCGACCACCACCGTCATGCCCTCGACGACCCCGTCGCCGGAGACCTCGACCATGCCGTCGGCGAACAGGCCCAGCTCGACCGCGTGGTACCGCTGCTCGCCCTCGACCGCCTCGATCCCGTAGCCCCCCTCGCGCAGCGCCAACAGGGCCTCGACCGGCAGGGCCAGCGCATCCGCCCGACTGACGCCGTCGAACCGGACGGTGACCGGGCCGGTGTCCACCTTGGTGGCCAGCGCCGGGTCGGTGAAGTCGATCGTCACCGTGAGCGCGGCGCGGTCCTCCTCGTCGGCGTCGGCGGCGGCGACCGACCTGACCGTGCCGGTCGTGGACCGTCCGTCGGCCAGGTCGAGGCGGACCTTCGCGGCGGGGCGCGCGAACCGGCGCTGGGCCTCCTCCAGCCCCGCCCTGACCAGCCGCCCGACGCCGGTCACGTCGAGCACCTCGCCCTGGGCCGAGCCACCGAGCTGCCCGGTCACCTTGTCGACCCGCACCTCGCCGGGGAGCACCACGACGTCGCCGAGGGCGAGTCTCCCGGTCTCCGACAGGCCGAGTTTGCGCTGCCACTCGCCGAGCGCCCGCCGGGTGCCCGACCGGAACCTGCCGTCGACCGTGCCGACGTCGTAGCCGAGCGCGTCGAGGTTGCGCTCCAGGACCAGGACGTCGGGCCCGGCGGAGACCCCGTCGCCGATGTCCCGGTACATCGGCGTGTCCCCGACCAGCAACGGGACCGGGTCGGCGTCGACCGAGTAGAGCCGTTCCCCCCGCCCGACCAGCGCGCCGGGGCTGGGCAGCCAGGTGATCGTGCCGGCCCGGCGGCCGGTCACCGGGCTGCTCCGCCCGTACCCGACGGTGCCGTCGACCACGATCCGCTCGACCAGGTCGGTCCGGACGACCGTCGCGGTACGCCGGGGCGTGGCCTTCCGCGTCGGCTCGGCGGAGACGTGCTGGAGTCGGCTGTACGCCGTGGCGCCACCGGTGGTGAGCACGGCCACGGCCACGACGCTCCCCAGCAGCCAGCGCCGTCGCCGCTCGCGCCGGACCCGCACCGGGCCGCCGCTGCGGTCGGCGGTCGCCGCGCTCACGATCCGGCACCCGGCGTGGCCGGCAGGTAGCCCGCCTCCTGCCGGCACTCGCGCAGCTTGGCCAGGACGGTCGGATTGTCGATGTCGATCCCTGGCGGAATGGCCAGCGATCCGGATCCGCCGCCGGAGTGCGGATCGGGGTCCGGATAGTCGAACCCGTCGGCGCGCATGCACTTGGCCAGCGCCCGGGCCTGCTCCAACTCCTCCTCGCTGAGCGGTTTCGGATTGCCGCCGTTGGGCAGGTGCCGACGGCACTGCTCCAGCGCGGCGAGTTCCCGCTGCTGCTGGCCGGGGGGCTTGCTGGAGTCGACCTTGCCCGAGTCGTGCCCCGAGTCGCCGCCCAACTCGCTGCTGTCGCTGTTCGCGTCGAGATCGACTCCCTGCTGCCTCATGCACCGCCGGAACTCGTCCTGGTCCGCCTCCTGCGGCGCCTGGGAGGCACCGGACACCGACGCGACCTCCCTGCCGCCGACCTCGGCGGCGCAGCCGGTGGCCAGCAGCGTGGCCAGCAGGACGGGCGTCAACCACTTACGACTCATGGCGTTCCTCTTTTCCGGGCCCTCTCCCGATCAGGATCATCTCCAGCTCAGGAAGATGTCATTGTTGCCAACAGGTGTACCAGCGAGCTGATATTGGCGGCGTAAGCGGCAGTTCTTATCTCGAACTTAGAATCGAGCGGTGCACACTGGAGCCGGGTTTTCCGAGAAGGGATCTCAATGCGCGTGCTGATCGTGGAGGACGAGGCGGTGCTGGCCGAGGCGACGGCCGAAGGGCTGCGCCAGCAGGCCATGGCGGTGGACCTGTGCGTAGACGGCGCGGCCGCGCTGGAGCTGATCAGCATCAACCGCTACGACGTCGTCGTCCTCGATCGTGACCTGCCGCTGGTGCACGGCGACGACGTCTGCCGGGCGATCGTCTCGGCCGGCGGCGAGACCAGGGTGATCATGCTGACCGCCTCGACCGGCCTGGACGAACGGGTGTACGGGCTCAACCTCGGCGCCGACGACTACCTGACCAAGCCGTTCGCCCTCGCCGAGCTCGTCGCCCGGGTCCAGGCCCTCGGCCGGCGGGCCAGGCCGGCGCTGCCGCCGGTGCTGCGCCGCGCCGGCATCGAACTCGACGTCCCCCGGCACCAGGTGCTCCGGGACGGACGGTTCATCCCGCTGTCCCGAAAGGAATTTGCCGTACTGGAAGTCCTGATGCGGGCCGAAGGCACCGCGGTCAGCGCCGAGGAACTGTTGGAGAAGGCATGGGACGAACACATCGATCCGTTCACGAACGCGGTTCGAGTGACAATGATGACCTTGCGCAAGAAGCTGGGCAGCCCGGCGGTGATCGAAACGTTGTCCGGAGTGGGCTACCGATTGGGCGACTAGTCCTGCGCCGCCTGTCGGTCAAGGGGCACCTGGTCCTCATGTGCGGGGGGATCTTCCTCCTCAGCGCCGTCGTCCTATTGACGATCAACTACATCCTGTTCCGGGCGGCGCTGCCTCCGGCCGTCACCGGACGGATCGACACCGCAGGCCCGAACCCGACGTCGTTGGTGCGGCCGCTGAACGCGGAGACGGCGGCCGAATACCGGATCGACGTCCTCAACACGCTGCTGGTGCAGTCCGGCGTGACGCTCGCCATCACCCTGCTGCTCGCCCTGCTGGTGGGCTGGATCGTCGCCAGCCGCATGCTGCGGCCGGTGCGGGTGATGGCCGAGGCGGCGCGCCAGTTCAGCGCGGAGAACCTCAACGAGCGCATCCGGATGCGGGGGCACCGCGACGAGCTGACCGACCTCGCCGACACCTTCGACGAGATGCTCGACCGGCTGTCCGCCTCGTTCGACAGCCAGCGGCGGTTCGTCGCCAACGCCTCGCACGAACTACGCACCCCACTGGCCGCGCAGCGCACCCTGGTCGAGGTGGCGTTGGCCCGCAGGAGCACCGACCCGGACGTACGGGGCCTGTGCTCTCGCCTGCTCGCGATGAACGTCCGGATCGAGTCCCTCATCGAGGGGTTGCTGGTGCTGGCCCGCAGCGACCGCGGGCTGGACCACCGCGCCCCCGTGCGGCTCGACGAGGTGGCCGCCGGGGTGGTCGAGGCGCAACGCGCCCGCGCCGGCCAGCACGGCCTGCGCATCCACGCCGACCTGGCACCGCAGGTCGTCAACGGCGACCGGGTGCTGCTGGAGCGCCTGGTGATCAACCTGGTGGACAACGCGATCAAGTACAACCACCCGGGCGGGCAGGTCTGGGTACGGGTCGGCTCCCCCGGCCCCGTGCTCCGGGTCGACAACACCGGGCCGGTCGTGCCGGTCGACCAGTCCGCCGCGCTGTTCGAGCCGTTCCGGCAGCTGCGCCGGGGCCGGGACAGCGCGGATCACGGGGTGGGGCTGGGGCTGTCGATCGTCGCCTCGATCGCCCGGGCGCACCGCGGATCCGTGCGGGCCCAGCCGAGGCCGGCGGGTGGACTCGTCGTCGTGTTCGACGTGCCGGGATCCGCTCCGACCCAGCCACGGACCGCCCGGTACGTCGGCGCGTCGACCGCGTCGGACCGGGCCCACCCGGACCGGTCGGCACGCAGCTGAGCCGGCCGGTCCGCTACCGCCGGCCGGCGCGCCGGAGCCTGCGGCGCACGCCGCCGTCGACCCGTGTCCTGACCCGCGCCAGGATCTCCTCGTACCGGCGGTCCGCGCGCGTGCTGAGCGCCTCGGCCTGCTCCAGCATGGCCACGATCGTCTCGATCGCCGTGGTCAGGACCTGCCCGTCGTCGAGCTCGTCGGGGCTGCGGCTCTGCGTCATGCCGGTCGGCCGGAGCTCCGCCAGGTCGCCCGCGACCTGGCACGGGTAGTCCCGCAGCTCCGTGATCTGCCGCTCCGCCTGGTCGGCCACCCAGGCGGCCCGGTCGAGGCCGACGCCGAACCGCAGCCCGTTTCCGCGCTGCCGCAGCACCGAGTCGACCAGGTGCCGCTGGACGACCTCCTGGTACGGCCTGCGCAGCGGATAGCGGTCGCCCAGCGCGAGGTTGACCCGGCGCAGCACCTCGGCCTCGGCCGCGCCCAGCGAGGGGTTCGAGGTGGGGGCCGCCAGTTCGCAGAGGCCGTCGGGGATGCCCATGATCCCCGCGAAGCGGTGCCACAGGGTGTCGTGCGGCGCCCCGGGGGGCGGGACCGTCACCAGGTGGCGTCGCTCGGCGGGCACCAGGTCGCCCCAGCGGCGCAGCATCCGGTTCGCGGTGTAGTTCTCCCAGAACGTGTCGAACTCGCCGCGTTCCACCGCGCCCAGGAAGGCGCCGAAGCGCCAGCCGCTGCGGGCCCGGATGCTCTGCTGCCAGGTCGACGGCAGGGTGCGCCACAGGTCACGTCCGGCCACCACGATGTGCACCTCGGCCGGCAGCAGGCTCTCCACGGCGCGGGCCGCCTGCACGCTGCTCGCCCCGCCCAGCCCCTCGTTGCTGATGATCACGTCGCCCGGCCACCCGCGCGCCTTCGCGGCCAGCCGGTCCCACGTCCAGCGCAGGTCCGCGTCGCGCCAGGGCACCTGGCGCAGGTCGGTCATGGCAGCGTCCTGCGCGCGGGCGCTGCCCGGCAGCAGGATGCCGGCCCGCTTCAGCTCCCGCCTGTTCCGCCAGAGCACGTCCTGCACGAAGGTGCTGCCCGTCTTCGGGGCGCCGACGTGCAGGAAGACGCGTCTGGCCATGCCGCCTCCCCTGGTGGCTCAAGGGCGGCCGGTCACGGCCCGGCCCGTTCGGCGCCCAGGCTGACACACGAAGGTGGCGGGAAGGTGTCGTCGCGAAGGCCGTCGTGCCGCGGCTTGGCGACGCGTCGGGCCACGCCGCCGTCCCCCTTGCCGGCCGGCGGGAAGCGCGCGGTGTCAGCGCTGCGGCAGGACCAGGAGCGTCACGGAGTTCGCCGGGTACGTCGCGCTGACGCCGCCACGGGTCATCCGGAGATCCTCGCCCCGGACGATCGAGGTGAGGTCGGCCGGGCCGTAGGTGAACCGCTGGGCCCTGTCCCTGCCGTGGAAGCCGGCGAGCGTCAGCCGCGACGTCAGATCGCCGCCGGTCTTGTTGACCACCATGACGGTGAGCGCCCTGTCGCACGAGCGTTGCGCGGCGTAGACCGCGAGCTGTCCCTGGTCGCTGCTGACCGCCGACACGCTCACGTCGCCGAACCGGCTCCCGGCGCCGTCGTAGTTGCGGTACATCCGGAACGCGTACGCCCCGGGGTCGGTCGGTTTCGGTTCGCCCCAGATGGTCGCCAGGTCCAGCCCCTCGCGCCCGAAGATGCCGAGCACGTCGGCCTGCGCGAGCGCGCCGTTGATGTCGTCCAGCGCGCCCCAATTGTATTCGGTGATGGCGACCTTCGTGCCGGGGTAGTACTGCGCGACCCACGACTTCATCTGGCGGATGAACTGCAACGGCGGCGCGTTCACCCCGCCGGGGCCGATCCACGACTCGTCGACGTACGTCGGATCCCACAGCGACCGGGTGGACCGCAGCCGCAGCGCGTTGGCCTCCGGGTCCCTGCCGCCGCTGATCTGGGGGTAGTAGTGCTGGTCGAAGTAGTCGAGGAAGCGCTTCCCGCCGTGGGCGTCGCCGAAGTCCTTCATGTTCTTCAGGTACCACTGGGACAGGTTGAGCCCGCCGTGCGCCGCCGCGTCCGCGCCCGGCGCGCAGCCGTCCACGCCGGAGGCCACCCACTCGCAGTAGCCCCAGCCGGACGGGCCGAGCACCGCCGCGCGCGGGTCGGCGGCCTTGATGGCCGCGGCGGTCGCCGTGCCCTTGCCGCCCAGCTCGTCGTAGCCCACCGCCTCGGGATGCACGTCGCGGTGGGTGGAGCTCCACAGCACCGGCTCGTTGTCGAGTTCGTAGATGGACACGCCGCCACGTGACGCCGGGCCGAACTGGGTCACGAGATGCGACACCATCTCGCCCGCGAACGACGCGTCGGCCGGGATCGAGGTGTCCGTCGGGACCGCCCCGGTCAGGTTCGCGTCGGCGTGCCGGCCGTTGCCGCAGTTGGGGTCCCACTGGTCGAACGAGTCCTGCTCGGGGAACCGCGTGGCCGGGAAGCCGCAGGCGAACGGGTGCGACGAGGGCGAGTCCTTCGCCACCCATCCGATCAACGGCACGGTGACCACCTGCTTGGTCCCGTGGTCACGGTTCCGCCGGACGAACGCCTCGACCGTGTTGTCGGGCCCGGCCACGATGTTCTCGAAGTACCAGTCGCTGCCCGTGTTGTAGGTGTGGTTCCTGAAGTTGTAGCGGCTGCTCGTGTTGCCGCCCCAGCGCGCGACCGGCGTGCCGAGTTCGGCGACGAGCTCGGGGTCGCCCCCGTTCATGCCGTAGATGTCGGGGCTGATGGGGTGCCGGGCGGCGGACACGTCCACGGCCAGGGTGAGCCCGTCGGCAGCCGCCGCCGGGCCGGCGACGGCCTGGGCGGTCAGCAGCCCCGCCACGAGAGAGCCGGCCACGCCGATCGCCGTGGCCGGACGCGGCCTGCGCCGCCTTTGCACACCCATCAGGGGCTCCCGTCGCCGATCGGCCCGGGACGGACCGAATTCACATATAGATTATCGTCCATCTATATGATGGCCATCGATTCCCGCCGATTGAAATAATCGGCGCGCGTCCGCGCCAACCACCTACCAGAGAGGAGCCGCCCGTGTCCGGGGGCTCTCTGTTCCGCCGCCTGTGGCCGGCCTTCGTGGCCGCCGCCGCCCTGCTGGTCGCGGTGCCCGGTGTGGGCCTGGCCACCACACCCGCGGCCGACGCCGGCACCATGTCGACGCCGGCCAGCAGCGTCCCGCCGCCGGCCCCGGCCAGCACACCGGCGCCGCCGGCCCCGCCCACGCTGCTCACCGCCACCCAGGTGACCTCGACGTCGGTCACCCTGACCTGGACCGCATCCGTCCCCGGCTGCTGCGCCATCACCAACTACAACATCATGTACCCCGAGCCGTTCAGCGACGTCATACCGACCATCACGGTCGGAAACGTCACCACTGCCACGATCAACATCTCGCCGACCCACCAGTACAACATCAGGGTGGCGGCCAGGGACTCGACGGGACACACCTCCCCCTGGTCGAACCAGATCATCGTGGTGGCCCCGGCCACCGACAGCGGCCCGGACACCGTGCCACCCGGCTCGCCGACCAACCTGACCAATCGGAACGGCACCCTGTACTGGTCGGCCGCGCCGGACAACGTCGGCGTGACCGGCTACCGCGTCTACCGGTACGACGGCTGGTACACCTCCACGCTGCTCGGCACCACCACGTCGACGACGTACCAGCTTCCGCCCTCGGCCACGACGGGGCCCGGCCCGCACATCCAGTTCTACGTGCGCGCCACGGACGCCGCAGGCAACCTGTCGGCCGCGTCCAACACGGTCGACGCGACCAGCTCGACGCCCCCGGCAGACCTCCCGCCGACCCCGCCCGCGAACCTGGCGGTCAGCCGGATCACCTCGACGTCGGTCACCCTGACCTGGGCGGCGGCCGAGCCCGGCTGCTGCGACGTCACCGGATACACGGTCACCTACTTCCAGGCGTTCTACGACCTGGGGGACACCGTCCGGGTCGGCAACGTCACCACGGCCACGATCACCCTCAAGCCGGCCACGCAGTATCGCTTCATGGTGCAGGCCAGCGACTCGGGCGGGCACAGCTCACAGTGGTCGGCCCCGCTCACCATCGTCACCCCGGCGACCGACACCGGCCCCGACACCGTGCCGCCGAGCGCCCCCGGGACGCTGACCGTCACCGACGTGACCGCCGCGTCCGCCAAGCTGAACTGGACGCCCTCGACGGACAACGTCGGGGTGACCGGCTACAACGTCTACCGCTGGGACGGGGTCTTCGTCTCGACGCTGGTGGCCACCGTGACCGGCACCAGCTACCAGCTGTCGATCGCGCCCTCCGTGCCCAACCGCTACTACGTGCGGGCCCGGGACGCGGCGGGCAACGTGTCGATCGCGACCAACGAGGTGCGGGTCACCCCGCCGACCGACCCGACCACTGCGCCACCCGGCACCACCTGCGCGGTGACCTACCAGAAGCAGTCGGAATGGCCCGGCGGGTTCGTCGTCGACGTCACGGTCGAGAACACCGCCACGAGCGCCGTCAACGGCTGGGCCCTGGCCTTCACGTTCCCGGGTGACCAGCGGATCACGACGCTCTGGAGCGCCACCTACACCCAGTCCGGCTCCGCCGTCACGGTCCGCAACGCCAACTGGAACGGCACGATCGCGGCCGGCGCCAGCGTCACGTTCGGCTTCCAGGGCTCGTGGAGCGGCAGCAACGCGGTCCCCACGGGCTTCTCCCTCAACGGCACACCCTGCCGGTAAGGAAGGGCTGCCGAACCACCCCTGGCGACACATGGACGAACCGGGTCGGGCAAAGAGTCGCCCGGGCCACCGGCGCGGCGACGAGGAGGGCTCCGACCGAGAAGGCGACCCCAGGTCGGGGCCCTTCTGCCGGCACGCCGCCAGACAGCCGAACACCGAACACGCGGATCAAGATATCAACATTGGTCAAACGTTTCGACGGCCCGCTTCCCGCGGCTCCCGCCGCAGTCGTCGGCACGCTTCCAGCCATGCAGTCCGGTGCCGGCCGCAACGAGAGATGGTCACTACCGGCAACGATCGCCACGCTGTCTGGAAGGCGACAGGAGCCCTTCCAGGCAGCGTGGGCCAGACCGCTCCGCCACGTCGTCGACGCGCCCAGCGCCGACAGCATCGGCGCGGCGGACCGCCACGTAACCGCCCCTACCGTCGACGTCGATCACCTGGCGGGTCGCGCCCAATTCTCCGGTTGAGCCACGGCGTCTTTCGCGTTATTTGCCCGAGGTTTTCGCCGGCGCTTGATCACGCGCACCGTGAACGTCGTCGCGTAGCCACTGTTGGCGAGGCGTGAGAACCGTCATGCGCTTGTTGACCCAGGGATGGCTGACCACGGCAGGCCATGGCGGATGTTCGGGGCATTTCACCGCAGGATCACAGGAAAGCGATTGGGCAAAGTTCATCATGGTGAATTTTTCATTGCATGTAAATCTTTCGCACCTCGCCAGGCATAGTGCAAACTGGAGCCATGGATGCGCTCGGGGGGGCCCGCCCGAAGGGGAAAGTTCACGTTCGGCCGCCAATAGGCCTTTCGTCGTCAACAGCATCGACTTTCAGCGACCCCTGACGCCGCAGGCCCGCGGGCACCAGTTGTCGATCATGTCGCCGACTGTTGTCGACGCCGCCCGCATCAGCCGCCAGCGTGATCAGCCTACCTGCGCCACCTGGCCGATCATGGGAAAACGCGAATAAGGCCTGCACGTCGCCAGGCCGCCAAGCCGGCGGTCAACGCTGCGCTCTCTACGACCCCACCCCAGGCCGGGGGAACAGCGCCGACGAGGCCGCCTGTTCTCAACTCGGCCGCCTGAGCTGCACCTTCCCCGTGATTGCGTCCCGCCGGGCGCCGCGCGGACCGGACATGGCACGGCGAAACACCGCACGGATCTGGGTGATTTGCCGAGACAATTCCGGAACCAGCCCACGTCGGCAGGACCGTGTCCCCGAAAGGGATCGGGATGAAACGAGAGATGGTGTGAGAAGCAATGCAACGCGACATCGAAGTAAAGCTCTTACGGGCCCTCGTCGCCGTCGTCGACAATGGCGGCTTCTCCCGGGCTGCGCAGGCCCTGCACGTCACGCAGCCGACGGTCAGCCAGCAGATCCAGCGGCTGGAGTCCGTGGTCCAGTCTCCCCTTCTCGAACGCACGAACAGGCCGCTCAGGCTTACGAGCGCCGGACGTGAGTTGGTCGCCCATGCTCGCCGCGTCCTGCTGCTCAATAGCGAAGTCCTCGGCACCTTGTCGGCGCTGCGCGGCCAGGAGGCCTTCCGACTGGGCTACTCGGTGCACTGCGTGGCCGGATTGCAACGCATGCTCGCCGAGTTCGCGGCGGAGCGGCCCGAACTACGACTCGAGATAGTGACCGGCCTCAGTGCATCTCTCGCCGACAGGCTCGCCAGGGAGGAACTGGAGGCAGCCGTCCTGTTGGGGGTCTCGACGCCACGCTGCGAGATGCTGGGCCGGCTCAGCCTCGCCTGGTTCGGCCACGCCCCGGCCGCCGCCGACACCACGTACCCGGTGGCGATGGTGGGAGGGCACTCCGCGTTGAGCATGCGGATCTTGGAGGCACTGGCCGCAAACGGCGTGAGCTGGCACTCGGTGCCGTGGTCGGCCGATCCGGTGACGGTGCGGGCCGCCGTGGAGGCAGGCCTCGCGTACACGGCTCTGCCGTCCAACTCGCGGACCAGTCACCCCGGTCTGCTCCCCGCGCCCGACGACGTCCTCGGCCCCACGCCGGAACCCCTGCCGGTATATCTGGCCTTGTCGCCCTCGGCAAGCGAGCTCGTGGTCACCGCGGCCCGGATGGCGGCTCGGATAACGCTGAAGGACATGCCCCTCGTCGCTCCGTGACCCTGGTCGCCGGGCGCTGCGGAGCCGGCCGTCGACCCGCAGCCGCAGCGAGCTCCGGGGGTGCGCGGCCGAGGGGGGATCGGCCGCGCACCCGGCACCCGAGCGGTCAGTAGGAGGTCCTGGCCGCACCGCGCGCGGCCAGCTTCGGCCCGTACGGCGCGGAGTCCAACCACTCCCCGGCCTTCCGCCCCACGGCGGCGAGCGCCGCCGCGGTCCGCCGCCTGAGCCGGACCGCCCGACTGTCCGCGAGCATGTGCTCCAGGGCCGCGCTGGCGCAGGCCCGGTTGTATTCCGCCGCCTCCTTGCGTTCCCGGGCGAAGCGGTCGACTGCCGCCCCTGCCGCCGCGGCGTCCTTCGCCGACAGAGCTTCCCGGACGGCGTCCACCGCGCGGATGGCGTCGGGAATGCTGGAGTTCATCCCCCGCGCGCCGAAGGGGGCGAACAGGTGGGATGCCTCGCCGGTCAGCAGCACCCGGCGATGCTCGTCGGTGAAGTGGGCAGCGACCTGTTGCGCAAACCGATAGGTGGACACCCACCGCACCCGGTTGCCGTACGCGGCAGGCAGCACCTTGGGGATCCAGCGGCGCAGGCCCTCGGGGGAGGTGAACGTATCCGGCACGTCGTCGACGAGCAGGTTCAGGTCGACCCGCCAGCCGCCGGCGAACGGCACGATCAGCACGTTACGGCCGTCGACGCCGGGGTGGTGGTAGTGGAACACCCGCTCGATCGGCACGGGGTGTGCCGGGTCGTCGTCGAGGTCCACGATCACGAAGGTGTTCTGCGAACGCGGCCCCTCAAGGGGAATTCCGGCGGCGGACCGCAGCGGTGAGCGGGATCCGTCAGCCGCGATCACGTAGTCGGCCGTCCAGGTCCTACCGCTGGTGTCGGTGAGCCGGACTCCGTCGGCGGAGATCTCGGCGGAGCTCACCTCGGCGTCCCAGTGCAGCTGAACACCCCGTTCGCGGCACGCTGCGGCCATCAGGTCCTCGGTGCGCACCTGCGGGAGGCTGGTGAAGGGTGGCAGGCCCTCGCGGAGCAGCGGCGGGTAGGTCTTGCTGTAGATCTCCTTGCCGGCCCAGAACGAGCGCTTGGTGGACCACATCACGCCCTCGCCAGCGATCTCGTGACCGAGTCCGGGTGAGAGCTTCTCCAGCGCGACCAGTGAGGAACCGTGCAGGTACGCGGCCCGGCTGCCCGGTCGTACCGCGCCGGGGCCGCGCCGTTCGAGCACCGGGGCATCCAGACCGGCGGCACGCAGGGCCAGTGCGGCGCTGAGCCCGGCCGGTCCGGCGCCGACGACCAGCACCGAGTGATGGATCGGCGCCGCCGGGCCGTTGCTGGTCAACTCGGGTCCTCTTCCAGGTGGATCGTCTCGCTGGTGAAGGAGACGATGCGCCCGTCGAGGCCCCCGGTCAGCGCGGCGTGCCACAGCGCGGTGCGGATCTCGGTGCCCTCACGCCGCAGTATCAGTTCCGGCTCCGGCGAGCTGAGTTCCCAGTAGTCGCCGGTGCGGCGCAGCTGCATCCCGGCGCCCTGCGCGGTGCGCACCAGCGGCTCGAACTCCGCGACGTCCAGTACGTACAGGGCGAGTGTCACGAGCCCGACACCTCCTCGTTCTTGCGGATGAGCTCCGCCTTGCGCTGCCACAACGCCTGGGCGGACGGGCGAGGCGAGTCGGCCACGTCGACCAGCGCACGCAACGTCAGGTCGGCGTCTCGGGCGTCGATCTCCGCCATCTCACGGATCGGCCGGGTGATCTCGAGCTGGATGCCGTTCGGGTCGTCGAAGTAGATCGACTCGATGAGTTCGTGCGCCAGCGGCGTGGTGACCCGTACGCCGTGCGCCTTGAGCCTCGCCCGCCAGTCGAGCAGTTCCTCGGCGGTGTCGACGTGGAAGGCGAGATGCCGCGAACGGTGCATGAGGTCACCCTGCGGCCCCTCTTCGGGCAGGCCGAAATAGTAGAAGAACGCGATCCGGTTGCCGCGCCCCATGTCGAAGAAGAAGTGCACGAAGTCCGGGTAGTCCTCGGTGACCCAGCCGTTGGCGGTGATGGCGTGCACCAGGGGCATGCCGAGCACCTTGGTGTAGAACTCGAGCGTCGCCCGCGGCTTCCAGGTGACGTAGGCGAGATGGTCGACTCCGTCCAGGCTCAGCCGGGGCTGGCCGACCGGCGTGCCCGGGGGTGGTGATGCCACTTCTCCTCCTAGGGTGACAGCGGAAACGCCTGTCCTGCGCCTTTACGCGGGGGTACGCCCGCGCAGTCCGGTGACCGCGATGAGGGCGCCGATCAGCAGCGTCACGCCGCCGACGATGAGCGCGGAGCGGGTGCCGGAGGCGTTGGACGCCGACAGGCTGAGGACCACGCCGAGCACGGCCACCCCGAGGGAGGAGCCGACCTGGCGTGCGGAGTTGAGCGTGCCGGCGCCGATGCCGGCGAACTCGGTGGGAACGGTGCTGGCGATGCCGGCGACCAGGGCCGGGAGGGTGAACGAGATGCCGAAGCCGAACGCGAGCAGACCGACCAGGGTGGCCACGAGCGCCAGCCCGGAGTTGCCGGTGAACGGTGCCTGGATCAGCGCGCCGGCACCCATGAGGACGAAGCCGATGGTGGCCGGGCGGCGTGGGCCCACCCGGCCGACCAGGCGCCCGGTGAAGATGGGGTTGATGGCGGTCGGGATGGTCAGCGGGAGGAAGGCCAAGCCCGCGAGGGACGCCGAGTAGCCGCGGCTGTCCTGGAAGAACAGCGACAGCACGAACAGCAGGCCGGAGAGGCCGAAGTTGGCGAGCAGCCCGGCCACCAGCGCGGCGGAGAAGCCGCGGCGGCGGAACATCCGCGGCGGCAGCATGGCCGCGTCGCCGGCCCGCATCTCGGCTCGAACGAAGATGATGGCGGCGACCGGCACGAGTCCGAGGGCGATCAGCACTGCGCTGTCCGACCAGCCCTTGGCGGGGCCTTCGATCAGGGCGAACACCAACGCGGCCAGGGCGACGACGGCGCTGATCTGACCGGTCAGGTCAAGGCCGCTGCGCGGCTTGAGCGCGGTCTCCGACGCGAATCGGACCGTGACGACCAGGCTGATCAGCGTGAGGGGAACGTTGACCAGGAAGATGGCGCGCCAACCGACCGACTCCGTGAGCAGACCGCCCACCACCGGGCCCGCGACGAGCGCCGCGCCGGTGATCGCCGCCCACGAGCCGACCGCGCGGGCCCGCTCGGCGGGAACCGTGTACGAGTTGGTGATGATCGCCAGCGACGACGGAAGCAGCAGCGCGCCGGCGACGCCAAGCGCAAGGCGCAGCGCCACCAGGAAGCCGAGGCTCGTGGCGGCCGCCGATATGCCGGACAGGACGCCGAACGCGACCAGTCCCCAGACGAAGACCCGTTTGCCGCCCAACCGGTCCGACAGCCAACCTGCGGTCAGCAGCAGGGCGGCGAACGTCACCGTGTAGCCGTTGGTCACCCACTCAAGCGCGCTGAGCCCGACACCGAAGCTCCGGGAGATGGCGGGCAGTGCCACCGAGACGATGGTCAGGTCCAAGAGCACCATGAAGTAGCCGAGGGACAGCCCGATCAGAAGTGTGCGTGACGGCTTGCCCGACCGGTCCGATGCCACTACGGGTGGCGGCCCCGCCTGCGTTGCCATGTGTTTCTCCTCGATTGGGATTGCATTCCTTCACCGCTCCCTGCCAGGTGGCCGGGACTTTCCATTCAACCGGAGCCGCTGACCGATTTGTGGGTGGTGGTCCTCGGAAGGACCGGTGAGTATCATCGGCTGAGCCGATGGGTGCCGACGGGGGGCGACGCATGGAGCTGAGAAATCTTCGGGCCTTCGAGACCGTTGCACGGACGCTGAGCGTCACGCAGGCAGCGAAGGAACTGCATTACGCGCAATCCAGCATCAGTGACCAGATCCAGTCCCTGGAGCGGGAGCTGGGCGTCGAACTGCTCGACCGTTCCCAGCGCCGCCTGCGGCTGACTCCGCAGGGCGCGGTGCTCTCGGAGTACACCGACCGCATCCTGAAGTTGCTGGAAGAAGCGCGTTTCGCGGTCTCGCGTCCCGGCACGGAACTGGCGGTCGGTGCCCTGGAAACGGTGAGTGTGCACCTGCTGCCGCCGGTACTCGCCGCCTACCGCGACCAGAATCCGCAGATGCGGGTGAGGCTTGGGCACGACAACCGCGGCCAGTTGTACAAGGCGGTGCGCCGCGGCGATCTGGACCTGTGCCTGACTTTCGGCTCGCCCCCGCCGGACACGTCGCTGCGCTCGGAGACCTTGGCGGAGGAGCCACTGGTGATCATCGTGCCGCCGGCGCATCCACTCGCGGAGCGCGGCCGGGCCGGGTTGGCCGAGCTGACCCGGGAGGCGTTTCTGGCCACGGAGCAGGGTTGCGGCTTTCGAGAGATGTTCGAGGGAGTGTTCGGCGCGGGCACGAAGGAGCCCGTCGCCGAGGTGTCGAGCATCGGCACGCTCGGTGCGTGCGTGGCGGCCGGCATGGGGTGTGCGCTGCTGCCGATGCTGTCGGTGCGCCACCAGGTCGCCCGGGGCGAGGTGGCTGTCGTGCAGAGCGAGGACACCGATCTGCGGACGACGTTGACGATGACGTGGCTGGACCGCAACTCCGCGAACCCCGGCCTGGTCAGCTTCCAGTCGATGCTGCGTACGCACCTCAGCGGCTGAACGTCCACGCCGGTCATCGGACCGCCTCGGGCAGGGGCACGGCCCGCAGACGGGCGCGGGCGATCTTGCCGGTGACCGTGGTGGGCAACTCGTCGATGACGACCAGCCGTTCCGGAAGCTTGTAGGTCGCCAGCCCTTTGCCGGACAGGTGGCCGGTCACCTCGTCCAGGGTCAGCCCGGCACCTTCGCGCAGCGCCACCACCAGACAGGAGCGCTGACCCAGCCGGGGGTCGGGTTCCGCCACGACCGCGTGCTGGGCGAGCTGGGGCAGATCGTTGAGCAGTTCCTCGACCTCGAGCGCGCTGAACTTGAGCCCACCGCGGTTGATGAGCTCGTCGGCACGGCCGCGGTAGCCGACCGTTCCGTCCGGGTGAAGTGCGGCGAGGTCACCGGTGCGCAGCCAGCCGTCAGGGGTGAACGCGTCCCGGGTGGTGTCCGGCGCCCGGAAGTAGCCGCTGAACATGAAAGGGCTGCGGTACTGCAGTTCACCCGTCACACCGGGCCCGGCGAGCGCTCCGTTCGCGTCCACGATCCGTACCTCGGCGCCTGCGGCGGGCCGACCCACGGTGCTGGTGAGCTCCGCCGGGTCGTCGGGGCGGGTGTAGGTGCCCGCACCGACCTCCGTCATGCCCCATTGGACGATGACCCGGGCATCCAGCGTCCGTCGGATCCCGTCGACCAGTTCGCGGGGCACCGGGGCTCCGCCGGTGCGCACCTCGCGCAGTGACGGCAGCGCCCGGTCGGGCGTCGGCGCGCGTTCCAGCAGGGACACCAGGTCCCGCAGCTGCGCCGGTACGGCGAAGGCGGCGGTCGCGGAGGCACCGCACAGCAGATCGAGGAAGTCCTGCGCGTTCCACCCCTCGAACAGTCCGACGGCACCGCCGGTGACCAGGGCCAGGTGCACCGACAGCAGGCCGAAGGCGTGGCTGAGCGGGCTCGCGGAGACGATGGTGTCGGTCGCGTCGAGGCCACCATCCGCCGCGACGGCCCCGGCGTTGCCGAGCAGCCCGGCATGGCGGTGCACGCACAGCTTGGGGCGGCGCGAGGTCGTGCCGGACGACGCGAGCAGCAGCAGCGGCGCCTGCGGATCGCGCGGGGCCGGGGGCAGTTCGACGCCCGGATCTTCCGTCGCCATCAAGTCGGCGGAACCGATCAGGCCGGCGGTGGGCGGGGGCTCCTCGTCGCCGAAGAGCCAGACGTGGGTCAAGGACGGGCAGGCGGCGCGTACGGCGTCGATCTGAGCCATCCGTGAGCGTCCCCGGTGCGAGTCCCGGGCGACCAGTGCGACCGCGCCGGCCTGGGTGACCAGCGACTGCACCTCGTGCGCGCGGTAAGCAGTGTGCAGGGGCAGCATCAGTACGCCGAGGCGGGCGGTGGCCGCATGCAGCACCAGCAGTTCCCAGCAGTTCGGCAGCTGGGTGGCGAGCACGTCGCCGGCGCGCAGCCCGGCACGGTGCAGGGCGCCCGCGGTGCGCTCGGACTGCGCCAGGCAGTCCTGCCAGGTGCGCCAGCGGTCACCGTCCCACACCGCGTCGGCCTCTCGCCCGGCGGCGGCCCGGCGCAGCACTTCGGTGAACGTCGAAGGGGCCGTCGGTGGCACGGCGGGACATTCCACGAAGAACCTCCTGGGAACGAACGACGTCACGGCATCGCGCCGGACCCGGCAAGGAGTGTTGTCCGCCGTTCGGGAAATAGTCCATGGCCCCGCTATAAAGAATCTTCATCGGCGCACGCTAGGTGGCCGAAGAGTGTTCCTTGTGGGCGAGTGGGTCGACGCTCCGCCAGCCCGGTGCCACTGAGGTGCGCAAACGAAGCACCGACGAGGGGTGATCCTGCCGAGACGCGAGTGCGCCGGGACCAATACCGACAAGATACGTCAATGGAATAAGCCGCAGGGACACCCTTCGTTGGGCACACGTAGAAGGTTTTCTTTTGGTTCGGCGCATCCGATGGAACGCATCGGATGCGCCGAAGGGCGGCGTTCATTGAGGTCGATAGGCTGATCCTAGACATTCGATGATCAACGCGGGAAAGTGGGCTTGCGAAATTCGAAGTATGCGCAGCAGACTTCCGGTGAACCCCTTACAGGAGGTCTCGATGCCCGCTCTTCATTCCTCCGGAAATGCCGTCGAGGACATTTCCGAGGAAGGCGTGTTCTCCCCTTCGGGCCGCCGGCAGCTCGCTGACACGATCAACGCCGCGCGGTTCGCGTCGACGGCCACCCCGGCGACCCTACTGGCTCCAGCCCCGCAGGACGGTGAGGCGGCCCGGCTGACCGAGCAGGCCTGCCTGTTCGACCACTGCGGCGTGCTGCTGTTTCCCGACACCCTGGAGGCGGGCCTGCGCCACCTCGACCGGCTGGGCCTGGCACCGTTGCCGGCCGTGCCGAGCGTGGTGGTCCGGCACCGGCTGGCCACCCGCTACCTGCTCGACCCCGTTGGCTGTGACGTCGCCATCACCCGGTTGCGCCTGCAGTTGCCGGACGGCCGGCGCCATGCCGCGGTGGAGGTGTTCCTCTTCCCCCGCGACCGGATCGGCTACCACAGCCACATCGAGGACAGCGAGGTTGCCCACGGTTTCGAACGGCACACCGCCTTCGTGGTACGCCGCCCGAGCACGACACTGCTGGCCAGGTTGGTCGCCTCCTGGCGTGCCGACGCCGGCCTGCTCTGGGAAGGCGGCGGCTACAACCCGCACGAGGGCGGGCCCGAGGGGTCCACTGTCCTGTACTTCGTGCGCGACCAGGCTTACCAGACGGAGCGGCGACGCTTCGAGCTGCACTGCGCCGGTGACTTCCGGGACTTCCTCGACGGGCGTGCCCGGGACGCCGACGCGGTCGACCGCGCCTACCGCAGGTGGCAGGCCACCGGCCCGGCCGCCTCCGACTGAGCCCTTCACCCCACCTGGAAGACCCACGAACAGCGGAGGACCCGTGCTGCGCAACGACCCCTTGACCCAACGCAATCTGCCCCTGACCTCCGAGCTCTACGACTACCTGCTCACCCAGGGCCGGATGGTTCCCGATGCGCTGCTGGCCGAGCTGGTGGAACGCACCCGCGAGGCCGCCCCGGGGCAGGCGCACATGAGCGTCGCGCCCGAGGAAGGTGCCCTGCTCACCTTTCTCGTCCGGCTGTTGGGCGCCACCCGCGTCGTCGAGGTGGGCACCTTCACCGGCTTCTCGTCGCTCTGTCTGGCCCGGGGCCTGCCCGCGGGTGGCTTGCTGGTCACCTGCGACGTGTCCGACGAGTGGACCCGGCTGGCCCGCGAGTTCTGGAGTCGCGGTGGTGTGGCGGACCGCATCGAGTTGCGGCTCGGACCGGCGCTCGACACCCTGCGCGCCCTGCCCGCCGAGCCGCACCTCGACCTGGCCTTCATCGACGCCGACAAGCCCGGATACGTCGGCTACTGGGAGGAACTGGTGCCGCGGTTGCGGCCCGGCGCGCTGCTCATGGCGGACAACACCCTCTTCAGTGGCGAGGTGATCGACGAGTACCCCGGCGAGAAGGCAGCCGCCATCCGCGTCTTCAACGAGCACGCTCGCCGCGACCCCCGGGTCGAGCTCGTCATCCTGCCGATCGCGGACGGACTCACCCTGGCCCGCCGGCTGCCGTCTGGCGAGGTAGGGGCCTGATGGCCCGCTACCCGTGGCCGTCAGCCACCGCCGCGGCGCCGTACCCCGATCTCGGCGAGGACGTCCCGTGGGACTTCGGCGCGGCGGAACAACAGCCCGATTGGGCCGATCCGGTCCGCGCCGCAGCGGTCCGCGCCGAACTGGCCCGGCTGCCCGCCCTTGTGACCTGGGACGAGGTGCGTCAGCTCCGCAGCCTGCTCGCCGAAGCCGCGGCCGGCGACTACCTTGTCGTCCAGGCCGGCGACTGCGCCGAGGATCCGGCGGAGTGCACACCGTCGACGGTGCTGCGTAAGGCCGGCCTGCTCGACGCGCTGGCCGGCGTGATGGCGGCCGCCACCGGCAAGCCGGTGCTGCGGATCGGGCGGATCGCCGGGCAGTTCGCCAAGCCGCGCAGCGCCAGCACCGAGATCGTCGACGGCGTCGAGCTGCCGGTCTACCGTGGACACCTGGTCAACGGGCCCGAGCCCACCGCGGCGGCCCGGCGGGCGACGCCCGAGCGCATGCTGGACTGCTACCACGCGGCCTTCTCGGCCGTCACGGACCTGCGACGGCGGATCAGCGCCTGGACGCCCGCCTCCGGCGCGCCGGTCTGGACCAGCCACGAGGCGCTGGTCTTCGACTACGAGCTGCCGCTGCTGCGGCGTACGCCGTCCGGCACCATCCTGGCCTCCACGCACCTGCCGTGGATAGGTGAACGGACGAGACGCCCGGACGGACCGCACGCGATGATGCTGGCGCGCACCGCCAACCCGGTCGCCTGCAAGGTCGGACCGACGACCCGGCCGGAGGATCTGCTCACCCTGTGCGCCCGCTTGGATCCGGGGCGCGAGCCGGGTCGGCTCACGCTGATCGCCCGCATGGGCGCCGGGGCGGCGGCCGCCGCGCTGCCCCCGCTGGTGTCCGCTGTGCGGCGTGCCGGGCACCCAGTCGTGTGGCTGTGCGACCCGATGCACGGCAACACCGAGAAGACGCCGTCCGGCGTCAAGGTCCGGTCGGTACGCACCGTCGTCGCCGAGGTGCGTGCCTTCCAGGCGGCGGTGACCACGGCCGGCGGGACGGCGGCCGGCCTGCACCTGGAGACGACCCCCTTCGACGTCGCGGAGTGCGTCTGGGAGGACCCGGCGGGGGTCGAGCCTGGGGCCGTGACCGCGACCTACTGCGATCCCCGCCTCAACACGGCCCAGGCCGTCGAGGTGGTCAGGGCATGGGCGACCCCGTCCGTGCCGAACCAGAGAGAGGAAGTCCTGTCATGAGCGAAACGGTCATCCGTGCCGACGACGGCACCTTCACGATGGTCAACGTCTTCCAGGTCGAGCCGGACAAGCAGCGGGAACTGGCCGAGGTGCTGACCGAGAGCGCCGACAAGTTCATCCGGCACCGGCCCGGCTGCATCTCCGTCAACATCCTGGCCAGCCTCGACGGCACCCGCGTCACGTACCTCGCCCAGTGGCAGAGCAAGCGTGACATCAAGGCGACCATGTCCGACCCCGACGTCCAGGTCGGCCGGGACAAGGCGGCCAAGCTGGCGAAGCCGGACCCGCACGCGTACACCGTCTTCTCCGTGCACTACCCGGAGAGCTGACCGCCTCGTGTCCCCCGGGGCGGACCGGCGCGGGCCGGTCCGCCCCGCTCCTCTGCTGCAGCGACCAAGGGAGTTCCGTGTACCGACGCCTCTTCACCTCGGAGTCCGTGACCGAGGGTCACCCCGACAAGATCGCGGACCGGATCAGCGACACCGTCCTGGACGCCCTGCTGGCCCAGGACCCGCAGGCCCGCGTCGCCGTGGAGTGCCTGATCACCACCGGCCAGGTGCACATCGCTGGCGAGGTGACCACCACCGCGTACGCCGACATCGCCCGGCTGGTCCGCGAGGCCATCCTCGACATCGGCTACGACGCCTCGGCGAAGGGCTTCGACGGCGCCTCCTGCGGTGTCTCGATCTCGCTCGGCGCGCAGTCGCCGGACATCGCGCTCGGCGTCGACGCCGACGGCGACCCGCTGCGGAACCAGGGCGCCGGCGACCAGGGCCTGATGTTCGGCTACGCCTGCGACGAGACGCCCGAGCTGATGCCGCTGCCGATCCAACTGGCGCACCGGCTCGCCGAACGCCTGACCGCGGTCCGCCGCGACGGCACGGTGGCCTACCTGCGCCCGGACGGCAAGACGCAGGTCACGCTGGAGTATCTCGGCCCGCGTACCGCCCGGCTGGACACGGTGGTGGTGTCGTCACAGCACGCACCGCACGTCGACCTGGAGAACCTGCTGACGCCGGACATCCGGGCCCACGTCGTCGAGCCGGTGCTCGACGTGGCCGGCGAGCACGGCCTCGACCTGGAGACCGACGGCTACCGACTTCTGGTCAACCCGACCGGCCGGTTCGAGATCGGCGGTCCGATGGGCGACGCCGGTCTCACCGGACGCAAGATCATCGTCGACACGTACGGCGGGATGGCCCGGCACGGTGGCGGCGCCTTCTCCGGCAAGGACCCGTCGAAGGTCGACCGCTCCGCTGCGTACGCGATGCGCTGGGTGGCCAAGAACGTCGTCGCCGCCGGGCTGGCCCGCCGCTGCGAGGTGCAGGTCGCGTACGCGATCGGCCGGGCCGAGCCGGTGGGCCTGTTCGTCGAGACGTTCGGCACCGAGACGGCGCCACAGGCCGCGATCGAGAAGGCCATCACCGAGGTCTTCGACCTGCGGCCCGCTGCGATCATCCGGGACCTGGACCTGCTGCGCCCGATCTACGCGCAAACCGCCGCCTACGGTCACTTCGGCCGGGAGCTGCCCGATCTGACCTGGGAGCGTACCGACCGCGCGGCCGCCCTCGCCGAGCTCGTGGGGCGGTGAACGCTCCGCTGCGCTGAACGGAACCGGCGGGGCGGGTCTGTCACCCGAGCATCCGCCGCGCACCGGACCACCGGCGCAACAACGGAAAGGCTCCGACCCGGGTCGTAACCCAGGTCAGAGCCTTTCCTACTGGTGCGCCACCAGGGATTCCAACCCCGGGCAGGGTGGTCTCCGGCTACGGGCGGGCCGCCCGGCGGTCGCCGCGCTGGAGGCGGAGGTGTTCCCGCAGCCGGCGGCGCAGATCGTCGAGCGGGCCGGTGGCACCGAGCCGGCGCAGGAAGTCCGGCACGCTCCAGGTGACGAGGGCACCCTGCCGGGACAGGTACAGGCCGACCCGGTCGATGCGGTACCGGTCGTCGTAGTCCAGCAGCAGATAGCCGGCGAGCTGATGGATCTCGTCGCGGCCCAACTGGTGGGGCCGGATGGCCGCCTTGCAGTCCAGCAGCAGGCCGTCGAGGATGTAGTCGGCGTCCGCTCCACCGATGTCCCGGCTGCCGGCGAACGTCGGCCCGCAGACCCGGACGCCGATCGGCAGTTCGAGGAACGGCCCGAAGGACTCCTCGGCGATCGCCAACTGCCGGTTGACGTCCTCGATCGCGTAGTCGGGAACCGCCGCCAGGAGGTCGTCCAGAGTGGTGGTGGCGGTGGCGTCGGTCAACATGCTGTAGCGGCGGATCTCACCGGTCCGGTAGATGTCCTCGTAGTAGGCGGCCACGAAGCACAGGCGTTCCAGGATCTCACCGTCGAGGCCGTCGTCACCGCGTAGGTATGCGTCCACCAGGGCGACCAGGTCGTTTCCGGCCCGGTGCAGCGCCTCCCGGACGGCCGGCGCGGGCGCGCCCCGCAGGGGCCGGTCGCTGCCGACGGCGTCGACGCCGCACCCGACCGACGCGCCCAGCGGGCTGCCCAGGCAGAGCCGGAACCGGAAGTCGATGGCGTGGCCGAGCGCCGACCAGTCGGGGTGTCTCACGTCCAGTGGCTGCACCGGGCGGGGCAGGTCGCCGATCCGCCGGAGGTAGTCCTGCACGACAGCCCTGCTGTTCGGCAGGTGCCGGGCCACGAACTCCGACATCGGGGAGGTCGGGTACTTCAGCTGGCGGGTCAGGCTCAGCTCGATCATCGGCCGCCCGGCCACCGTGCCGTCGCCCGCCGCCCCGGCGGCCTTCTCGTACTCGTCGATCCAGGTGATCCCCGCCGGGTCGAGCCGGTGCCGGGCCCGGGTGACCGCCACGTAGATCAGGCGGGCCTCGCTGGGCCGCAGCGGGCGCGGCATCCCGTCGTCGTCGACCGACGGCCCCGCGAAGCCGTGGCCGATCCGCACCCGCGACCACTCCCGGCCCTTGGCCTTGTGCGCCGTAGACACCGTGACCTTCGCGGAGCGCTCGTCGGCGAGACGGTCGACCGCGTCGATGATCACATCCGGCCCGTACGCGTCGACCAGCGCCACGATCGCCTTGAGGTCCTGCCCGGCGGTGTCGTTCTCGGCGTACTCCTGCACGTCGTCCCAGGAGGTGAACAGGAACAGCTCCGGATGGGTGGTACGCCGGCCGGCCTTCAGCGCCTGGGCCGCCTGCGCGAGGTTCCGCAGCGCGTTTCCGCCGCCCGTGAGCGCCACCGGCACGCCCCGCTTGAGGAAGCCGAGGACCTCCTGCATCGCGTCGGCGTTCCCCCGACACAGCACTGCGTCGACCTCCGCCACCGCGCCGACCCGGGAGTCGGTGGCGCTGTTCCCGGTCAGGTGCAGATCCGACTCGGCGTGCCGGAGCCACCGGTTGGCCGTCCGGGCGATGGACGGGCCGAACCGGAACGACTTCGTCAGGTACAGGTGGTCCGCCGGGAAGCCGGTCATCACGTCCCGGGCGTTGCGCCAGGCGTAGATCTGCTGGGCCGGGTCGCCGACGCACACCCGCTGCGCGTCCTGGGCGAGGAAGACCTCCTCCAGCACCGGATTGGTGTCCTGTGCCTCGTCGAGCAGGACGAAGTCCCCCTCCAGCGTGGGCTCGGTCAACGCCCACATCTTCAGGTAGTGGTCGTGCTCGAAGCGCAGCCTGCCGGCCGGTGCGCAGATGTCGTCCCAGGCGCGGCGCGCGTACGGCAGCAGCACGCGGGCGACCTGGTCCTGGGCCGTCGGGTCCAGCCCGTTGACCCGCTCCAGGTGCCGGACCGTCAACTGCCGGTCCGTGCTGTAGCAGAACCGACGGACCATGCCCGTCACCAGGCGCGCCTGGTGTGCACAGCTGATCGGGCGGGAGCTGACCCACAGATCCTGGCGGATGCCGAGCAGCCGCGCGGTCTCCTTCGACGGGATGCGGGCCGACCGGCTCAGGCGATCCTGGTATCTGCGCCCGACGGCGCGGTGCGCCAGCGAGTGCGCGGTACGGCAGTCGACGTTCGCTCCGAAACGCTGCCTGGCCTCGTCGGCGATCACCTTGTTGAACGCCACGTAGAGGCCGCGCTTCCTGGTGACCCCGGCCATCAGCACCAGCGTGGAGGTCTTGCCGGTCCCGGCCCCGGCCACCAGGGCCAGTTCCCTGCCCGCGAGGAACGTGTCCCGGGCGGCAAGCTGTTCCTCGGTCGGCCTGACGTCCATACGCCCCTTCCAGGACCGCTTCCCGTGCTCACAGCGTCGTGATCCCGGGGACCACCGGACGGGTCCGCCCCGGGCCCGAAGGCCGCTCGCGGAACCAGTGGAGCCTACTTCCAAAGTGAGCGCGATGTGATCACCCGGCTACCACCGTCCACAGCGATCCGCGGCCTCACCAAGCAGCCGGCCGAGAATTCGCTCCCGGTCCGGTTCCGCGCCGTCCGGGCGCGGGCGGCTGCCGTTGGACCGGCTCCTGGTGCGGCAGCTCGGCCGCCAGGATCTGGAAGTAGCGCAACGGCGACCAGGCCTGCCGGTCACCGATGACATAGAGCCGACGCTTGGCCCGGCTCACCGCCACGTTGAGCAGGTTGGGCCTGCTCGACGCCCAACGGCGGGCGCCCACCCGGTCAGGCGCACCGCCGAGCACCAGCACGACGACGTCGGCCTGCTTGCCCTGCGCCGTGTGGACGGTGCCGGCCACCAGGCCGGGATACCGCCGGGCCCGTCGGTCAAGCTCGCGGGCGACGTCCCGGAACGGGCCGATCACCATGACCTCGCACATGTCGAAGTCCAGCTCGGCGAGGGTGGCGAGGATACGGTCGAGCTGGCGGCCCTGGTCGGGAATCCAGTGACCCCGCGCACCGGTGCCCGCGACGTCGATCCACTTCGACGGGGGCAGCGTCGGGTACGCGAGTTGGAATCGCTCCCCTGCCCCGGTGCCGGTACCGTCGATCATCAGGCCGCCGTAGGCGACCCGGTTGACGATGTCGAACATCGGCTGGTCGCAGCGCCGGTGCACGGTCAGCGGCACACCCACCCAGGTCGGGTCGCTGTCACCGTCACCGGCCAGCCAGGTGCCCAGCGGCGTGAGCCGGTCAGCGAAGCGCTGGACGGAGGTGCGGCTGGTCAGCCACTGCTCGTCCACCCCCTGCTCGGTCCGGATCGCCTGTTCGGTGCGGAGCGGCAGGGTGGTGATCGGCTCCAGCTGCAGCGGATCGCCGACGACCACCGCACGCTTGGTGCGCCAGAGCGCCCCGACGGCGTTCTGCGGCGTCGCCTGCCCGGCCTCGTCGACGAGCAGCCAACCGAGCGCCTCCTTGCCGAGGTGACCGAACACCCGGTCGTACGAGGCGAAGGTGGTCGACACCACCGGCACCACGAAGAAGAGGCTCTGCCAGGCGGCCAACGCCGCTTCGGGGGCCGGGTTTGCGGACGCGTCACCGCCGACGAGATCCATTGCGGCCTGCAGGTTACGTCGCAGCCGAGTGGCGTTGTGCCGCAGGAACGCCTTGTGCAGCGCCAGGGCCGCCAGGAACAGCTCGCTACGCGCCTCGTTCCACTCCCCGTCGGTCCAGAGCGCCGCCGACTCCCGGCGCTGGCGGTCGGCGTGCCATTCGGGGTCGGGAAAGTGCCGGCCGAGCGTCCCGGCCGCCTGCCTCAGCCGCGCCTGGAGGGCGGAGAGATCAGCCTCGGCCGCCCGTATCGCGTCCTCGGCCGCGCGGTGGTTCTGGACGGCCGTGGAGAACTCCTGTTCCGCCAGCGCCACCCTCCGCCGGGCCGCGGTCAGCGGTGCGTGGTCGACCTGCGGCTCGGGTATGCCCGCGGCCAGCATGCGTCGGATCTCGTCCGCCTGCCCCCGGGCGGTGTCCACCGCCCGCTGCACGACGTCGATCTCCACCAGCGCGGCGGCCCGCTCCGCACGGGCCATGTCCAGTGCGACCTGCGCCTGACGGACCCCGGCCAGGAGCTGACCGTCGTGGTACGACCAGTGCCGTCGTGCCTCACCGAGGGTGCGCAACCACTCCCACGGGCCGGGCTGCGACCGTTGGTGCGTTGCGTGCGCGGTCAACCAACGGCTCAGCTCCGCCTCACACGACCACAGGGCCCGCTCGGCGTTGGCCTTGCGGCCGGCGCTCAGGTGCTCGACCTGGCGCTCTGCCGTCGCGAGGGTCTGGTCGGCAGCCGCCGCGCGACGACGGGCGTCCCGTTCGGCTTCGGCCTGAAGGGCCGACGCGATCCGGCCGGCCTCGGCCGCCCGCTCGCGCTCGGCATCCAACGCCGCACCGTGTCGGAGCCGTGCCGACTCGACCGCGTCCGCCGCCACCTTCAGGGCGTGGCGCAGGTCGGCAAGGGCGAGCTCGGGATGCGCACTGCGCTCGACGTCTTGGTACACCCGGGTTCGCTCTGCACGGATCGCCTCGACCCGCGCCTCGGTGGCGCGGAACCGTGACACCGCCGTCGACCACGGGACCTCCGGGCCCGTCTGCTCGTACCCCTTGAGCACCGCCAGCAGGCCGGACCAGGTGTGTCCCTCGTTGGATTGCTTCCGGTTCGCGGCTGGGGAGTGGTACCAGAACGTGTTGACGAACCGGCTCCGGTTGGCCTTGTTCCCCAACCGCGCCGCGACCAGTGCCCAGCCTCGTTTGACGACCTGCGGTTGCGCGGCGTCCGGCTGACCGGCCAACAGCGCCGTGGCGATGTCCGGGAAGTAGTCCACCACCTCCGCCCGTTCCCGCCACGAGTCGTCGATCGCATCGGCGGCGGGGATCTCGTCGGTGACGTTCTGCACGGCGCCGTTGTTCGTCGAGGCGAGGACCATCTCGAAGCCCGTGAGGTCGGGCCGCCACACGTCGACGACACGGGTGCGTTGCCCCGTCTTCCAGCGCAGCTGTCGACCGGTGAACGCCTGGGCCGGGTCGGTCAGCGCGGCCAACCGCCGAGCCCGCTCGACGACGAGTGCCGCGACGAGATCGCGCAGCATCGTGGTCTTGCCGGTGCCCGGCGGGCCGTTGACGCCGAGAATCCCGGCGGTCATGCCCAGCGCGGTGCTGACGGCCAGCTGCTGGTTGAGCGCGAGCGTATGCTCGGGATGGCCGGGCCACCGTCCTGCCGGGACCGCCTGCGGCGCCGTCGCCGCCAACACGGCGTCGATCCGGTCGCGCACGTCCACCCGGCCGGCGGTGGCGAGGTCGGCCTCGGGTCGCAGATAGTCGTTCAGCGCGACGCCGACGACGCCTTTGGCGATCTTCTCCGCGACGCGACCCAGGTCTTGCATGATGAAACTGTTGAGAAAGTCATGGTCGCCAGCGCTGGCCGGGACCCGGTTGCACCCGTGACGGCACTCGTTCGCGTCGGGCTTGTCCTCGTCGCGGCGGACCACGATCTGGCTTCTGATCCGAATGCCGGTGAAGGACAGTGCTGCATCGACGCCGGCCGCCTGCACTGCCTCCTTCTGATATTCGGAGAGCAGCCTGTGGTCCACCACGCCCGAGACTAACCTCGGCTCGCCGTCCTCCGATTCGACGGTCACCGCTGGCAGCAACTTCTGAAGCGACTCGTCCAGATCGTCGGTGGCAGCCCCCAAGCCGGACGGCCAGTCGGTTCTGACCCGCTTGTTTCGCAGTAGCTCGCCGGTGGCCAAGGCGCAGCTCGAGAGCACCAGCGACTCGCGCAGCACATGCCCGTGTTCGTCGACGGCGAAAGCGGCGACGGCGCTCTCTCCCGCTGGCCGTTCGTCATAGCTCTCCGGGCCTGGCCCGAACAACTGGGACAGCACCTCGAACAGCTCGTCGAGGCGGTAGATGCCCAGGTATACGACGTGTCGCCAGGTCTGGTTCGGCCGCAGCTTCCACCGCGAAAGCTCGTGACCCGCCTCCCACGGCAGCGGCTGTCCCGGAAGGGCCGCGAAGACCAATCCTTCCTGGCTGATCCGCTCGACGCGCTGCGGACTGAACATTTCCACAGTCCGCCAGAACTTGACCACCTCTGCCTGTGCGGCTTGCGCGCTCCGTCGCAACACCACTCCGATCGTCAATCAGATCGTGCCCGGGCGGTGGATCGTATCGCTCGCGGAGCACCGACCGGCACCCCGACCACGGCAGCGAAACCCGACGGGAGTGTGGCGCAAAGTGACGCAGTTCCTGTACCTCGATGAATGCCCCCGCGGAGACACCCTTTCTCTGGACCAGCGTCCGGTATCCGGGTGTCCACACCTCAGGGAAGCCCAGCCCGCTGGCACGGAGGGCGGTGGTCGCCCGGGGCCGGGCCGAGCCGGCCCGGCCCCGGTGCGCCGGTCAGTTGCGGAGGCTCCACTGCTGGTTGGTGCCGCCGTTGCACGACCAGAGGATGATCTTCGTGCCGTTGGCGGTGGCGGCGCCGTTGGCATCGAGGCAGAGCCCGGACTGGACGTTGGTGACGGTGCCGTTGGCGTTGACGTTCCACTGCTGGTTGGTGCCGCCGTGGCAGTCCCAGATGATGACCGTGGTGCCGTTGCTCGTGCCCGCGCCGTTCGCGTCCAGGCACTTGTTGCCGTACCCGGTCAGTTGCTTGTTGGCGGTGTAGGTCCACTGCTGGTTCGTGCCGCCGGAGCAGTCCCACAGCTGCACCTGCGTGCCGTTGGTGGTGGAGGAGTTCGGCACCTCCACGCAGCGGCCGGACTGGCCGCCCACGAGCCGGCCGCCCTGCGGGCCGCTGCCGCCGCTCTGCTGCCGGACGATCGAGCTCGACTCGGCCGACCGGTTGCCCTGCGCGTCGAGGACGTAGAGGCGGTACTCGCCCTGCGTCGTCGGCACGGCGATGGACGTGGCGGTGCCCCCGGCCCTGGTCATCGTCGGGCCGGCGGTGAAGGTGGTGGTGCCGGCGGGCGCCAGCCAGACCGCCCTGGTCGCGTCGCCCGTGCTCCGGATCGGGATCGACGCCGTACCGCTGGTGACGTAGGTGCTGGCGGGCAGGACGTAGTTCGGCAGGGACAGGTTGGCCGCCGGGACGATGTCCCGGAATGCGTCCTCCAGGCCGGAGTTGGCGGCGATGGCGTACGCCTGCGCGGGCCAGACGTAGTCGGAGGAGACGATGATGTCGTTGACCGTGCTGTTGGGCAGGTTCTTGTTCGAGACCTTGTTGATCGGGCCGTAGATCTGCGTGATGCTCAGGTCGTGCTTGCGCCCGAAGTCGTCGGAGTTGATGAGCCAGGTGACGTTCTTGTCCACGCTCAGGACGTTGTCGCGGAAGGTGATGTACGCCGATCCCTCGTCCGGGTGCAGGCCGTACTTGTGCCCGGACGGCACGCCCTGGAGGTAGTTGTTGGTGATCGTGGTGCCCGGCTGGCTGCCGAGGGTGTAGATGGGCGCCGTGTCGCTGAGGCGCTGCACCGTGTCGATGATGTGGTTGTAGCTGATGGTGTTGTTGCGGGCCGTCGTGGTCGGCCGGTTGGGCGCGATCGAGCCCGATGACCCGTCGAAGTTCCACCAGCCCCAACCGAGCGTGATGCCCGACCACGGGGCCTTCTCGATCCGGTTGCGCTGCACGCTCAGGGTGTCGACGAAGTACGCCGAGATGGGGCTGTGCCCGTTGAACAGCACCGCGCTGTCGTAGAGGTAGTTGTTCCTGATGTCGATGTTCTTCGGCAGCCCCTCGACCTGCGGGGACCACTTCTCGCGGTTGCTCGACGTCCCGTCGCCGATGTAGACGTGCTGGGGGTGGCCGACGGTGATGGCGGAGCCGGCGACGTCGTTGGTGAAGTTGCCGACAAGTTGGCTGCTCTGCACGTCGTTGACCATGTTGATGCCGTCGGCGCCGGTGTGCTGGATGCGGTTGCGTTGCAGGAGGATCCCGTCGGCGTTCTCCACCTGGATCATGCCGGGGGTGACGTCGACGTTGCGGTAGTAGTAGTCGTGGAAGTTCCGCTTCGCGTACGCCTGCGCCCCGAGGTTGCCCTGCTGCGCCTGCTTGAACGACGACCCGGCGACGTTGAACAGGTTCCAGTCGGAGTGCTGGACGGTGAGGCCGGAGAACGTGATGTTCCGCGCGTGGCTGCCCGTCGAGGTGCCGGCGACCCGCAGCAGGGTGGTCACGTTGTTCGGCGCGAAGACCGACGCGGTCGTCATGTTCTCGGCGCTGCTCTTGTAGTAGTAGAGCGTCCGGCTGCCCTTGTCGAAGTAGAACTCGCCCGGGGCGTCCAGGAACTCGTAGGCGTTCATCACCTTGTGGCTGCCGCCCGTCTGGGCGTTGCCGTTGAACGCGCCCTGGGCGATGGCGGCACCCGGCTGCTGGAACAGCGCCACCCGGTTCGCGCCGTCGGAACTCGTGGTCACCTGGCGGACCCCCACGATCGCCGTGGTCCAGGTCGTCGCCGTCTCGATCTCGATGTCGTCGGCGTTGCGGGCGACGGCGGGGAAGTCGTTCAGGTTGTACTTGGCGCCGTCGCACTGCGAGCCCGACTCCCAGGCCCACGCGGCCTGCCCGGCCGTGATCGTGTACGTCCCGTAGCAGCCCGCCGAGCCGATGGTCTTCGACGCCATGTACGCCCGCTTGTCGTTGACGTACAGCGCGCGCAGTTTGTTGGCGCGGTCGAGCGGCGCCTTCCAGATGTTGCCGCTGTGCTGGGTCCACCCGGTCACCTGCACGCCGCCTTCGAGCACCGGCGTCTCGTTGGGATAGGCGGAGTAGCTGACCCGGTGTCCGTTGGTGCCGGAGTCGCCGGCCCCGAACTCGATCGTGCTGCCCACCGGGTAGCTTCCACCACGCAGGTAGACCTCGATGTCGCCGCTCATGTTCGCATTCACTGTGCGGACGACGTCCCGCGCACGTTGCAGTGTCCTGAATGGCGACTGGAGCGTGCCGGGGTTGGCGTCGTTTCCGTCCGGGGCGACATAGTAGGTCTGTTGGACGGCGGCCGAGGCCGGCAGTTGATTCCCGACCACTGCCGGTAGCGTGGAGGCGACGGCCAGCGCAACCGCCAGCAGTGACCTTCGAACGGTGGAGACGGCTGGTTTCACGTACCATTCCTTTCGCTTACCGCCGACAGGACATGTTCGCTGGACATTCGTCCTCGGGGCGCGACGGTGGACCACCGCACGAATAACGGCCGACGGCGGGAGAACACGGGGCTATTCCGACCATGGTGGTTCCTTGACAAAGGCGCAGCAAGAACAGGCGCGAGGCCACGTACGCTTCGGCGAGAAACACCGACCGGCGGCACCTATCGTGCCGTCGGGAACGCCCGCTGCCCGCTCACGCCCGCTTGCCCATGGTCACAGAATTCTGCCTTGCAGCGTAGACGTCATACGTTTACGGCGCAACCATCAGATCGCCCGTCGACTATGCATAATCGCCGTCGCCCCGGCCGCCGGCCGGGCCGGGGCCGCGCGCGGCTCCCCCACCACGGCTTTCGGGTCCGCGGCCCAACGGCTCCCGAGCGCCCACCGAGGCGCCGAGCCATCAGGTGATTTCCCGAAGGGGTGTCAAGCCTGCGACGCAGGATTCGCGGCCGGCAAGGCGCTGGGCCGGGTCGACCACGCATTCCCCGATGCCCGAGCACTCCCGCCGGAGTCGACGCCGCCGGCCGTTCCGGCGGTGCCCGTCGACTCGATCCGCTGGTGCAGCAGGACCGCCCCGACCAGGGTGGAGGGTGCGGTCAGCAGGTACAGGGCGACGCCCGGCACCGCGAACACCGGGCTGATCGGCAGCAGCGTGAGCATCCGCACCGACAACACCGGCAGAATCAGGACGCAGATGCTGGTCATGCCGAAGCCGAGCGTGAAGCCGAGGTTCCGCCAAGCGAAGCGAAGCTGCTCGCCGACGCCCCGCACGCCATGATGGTGCAGCGGCACGGCGAGCACCAGCGAGCCGGTCAGAAAGCCGTTGAACAGCAGACCGACCCCGAAGGCCGCGACGAGGTTCACGCCGGGAATCCACAGCAGCGGCAGAATGATCAGCCAGCCCACGTGCAGAACCAGGGTGACGATGACCGTCTGACGCAGGCAGACCGCCGCCGAGCGAAACCACGACGGCGCGCCCTGGTTCGTCCCGCCGGTGCGCCGGATCACGCCGCGGGTCAGGGCCGGGAAGAACGCCGCACCGAACAGCATGGTCAGCGGCACGGTGAGCGCGGTCATCGCGCCGTGGAAGAACAGGCTGAACGCGGCCCACAGCGCCTTGTCGACGATCCATCGCACGACCTCGGGCCAACCGGACGCGAACCCCAGCAGCCAACCGGTGAGCCGCTCGACCAGCATCCCGGTGGCTTCCTGCAACCCCAGCAGCGCCAGGCCGGTCAGCGCGAGGGGAAGCAGCACGAACGCCCAGAGGGCGGGCGTGGTGACGAACAGCTTGCCACCGCGGAAGAAGTAACCGACACCGATGAAGAAGCGCCCGATCCTGGTACCGGTCGCCTTCGCGGCGCGCAGCGTCTGGTGCCCCGCGACCCCGACGGCATGCCCCGCAGCACCCGCCAGCTGGGCTGCTGACGAGCCGGTCCCGTCCCATGCCATCGGCCCGCCCGCAGCCGGCGCCGCCTGATTCCCCGACTCCACTGGCACCAGCTGCGCACGCGACGGGACCCGGTAGGCCGGAGGGAGGCCATAGGCCGACGGGAGGACCTGGCCGGTCGGCGGATCACTCGGCGGAAACGGACGCGGCTGCGGATCCATGCGTCAGGCCCTCCAGGGGTTCGATCGACACGGCGGGCGGCGAGCCTCGGGGGCCGACGGGCTTCTCAACGGCCCGTCGGCGGTAGCCGATCCTGCGGGTCTTCCGAGTTGTCGGGTGGACGATGGCAATCTCGACGCCCGACCAGGCTCGGGCCACCGGATCGCTGTCCATTCAGGACACTATCGATCCAGGCCGGCCACCCGCCACCCCGTCCACGGCACACCGCCGCAGAAGCTGACTGCCGCTGCCGGCCTCAGCGCACGTGCGTCCTCCTCCTACGGCACGGGTTCCAGCACGACGACGGGGATCTCGCGGGTGGTCTTCCGCTCGTAGTCGGCGAAACCCGGGTACGCGGCCTTCTGCGCGTCCCAGATCCTTTCCCGCTCCTCCCCCGTGGCGACCCTGGCGACCAGCTCGACCGTGTCCGTACCGATCTCCGCTCGGACCCGCGGGTGGACGAGCAGGTTGTGGTACCAGTCGGGATTGGTGGGTGCACCGGCCTTGGAGGCGAACACGGCGTACCCGCCGTCCACCTCCTGGTACATCATCGGGTTCACCCGGGGCTGACCGCTCTTGGCACCGACGGTGTGCAACAGCAGCAGCGGAGCACCGGCGAACTGGCCGCCCACCTGCCCACCGTTCGCACGGAACTCGGAAATTATCCTGTCGTTCCAGTCACTCACTGGCCACTCCTCGCCCCGACCGGCCGCCTTCTGCACCACCATCCTGCCAGCTCCCGCCGTGCGAGACGACCTGACCGTCTACCGGTGTGCAGGCTGTTCCCCCACCAGCGCCACCACCCGATGAGCGTGACCGTCACCGACGGGCTTCGAGTGGCGGCGCGCGTCCATCCCGTCCGGGCAGGCGACCCCGGTCCAACGGCTCCCGAGCACCCACCGAGCACCGGGCCACCGGCGCGGCACCGCGAAAGGCCCTGACCTGGGGTGGAACCCCCAGTTCAGGGCCTTGTCGCTAGCGCGCCGCCAGGGCTCGAAACCAGGACCGCTCAGCGCCGGCGCGCCGAAGCGGGGCTTCCTGGCCGGCGCGGTGCCGGACGGCGGGGGCCGGCCGGCCGGGCGGGTGCCACCAGGTGCCACAGGGAGGCCCACTGGTGGGCGGTCAGGTCCTTGGGCAGGTGCTGCGGCCCCACCCGGTTGGCCCGTTGCCAGTCCTGCTGGTCCTTGCGGGCGATCCGCCCGGTCCGCTGAAGGATCTCCGGCAATCCGTGCCCCTTGCCGGTGAACACCAGCCGGACGAATTCCTGGTAACCCCTCCGGTCGTCGACCAGCGGGGTCCCGCGACGGACCATGGAGAACAGCCCGCCGTCGACGGAAGGGACAGGCCGGAAGGCGCGGGCCGGAACCCGGGAGTGCAGTTCGAAGTCGTACCAGGGCCACCAGCTCGCGGTCAGCAGCGTCGCGCCGCCGACGCCGGCCCGCCTGCGGGCCACCTCCCACTGCACCAGCAGCACCGCCGTGTGCCAGTGGTCCGCGGCGAGGAGAGCCCGCACGATGGGGGTGGTCACGTGGAAGGGGATGTTCCCGACGACCACGTGCGGATGCTGGGGGAACCGGAAGCTCAGGACATCCGCGCAGACCACGGTGACGTTGTCGGGTGTCTGCCGGCTGAGCCGCTTGGAACGCTTGGAGTCGATCTCCACTGCGGTCAACTCCCTTCCCTGCCGGCTCAGGGGTAGGGTCAGCGCACCGTCGCCGGCGCCGATCTCCACGATAGGGCCGTCGGTCCGGGCGACGAGTTCGACGAAATCGTCGATCACCGAGCGGTCGACCAGGAAATTCTGGCCGAATTCATGTCGCCCGGCGTGCTGGATGTAGGGCATGTGCGTGCTCCGCGAATATCGTTCGGAGCCGGTCGGCAGGGAACGCCGCACCGGCAGTGACCCGATGGGCGGCGACACTCATCAAGAGAAGCGATGGTCCGCCGCTATGCGCGGCGGAGCCTCATGAAGCACACAACAGCCATGACGGGCACTATACCCGACGACTGAAACGGCGGTGCGGGCCACCGGCAACTGGCTTTCTTCGGCGTTGGCCACCCGCTCTCACCAGTCGATCTCCATCAGCGGAGGAAACCCCGTCGGTCTCCCCAGCCATCGGCGACGTCGGTCTCCATCTGGTTCAGCCGCGCGGTCACCGCCTGGTCGAATCCGTCCAGGAAGTATTCGTCGCCAGGCTTCGCGACCACCGATCCGCCGCTGGTCACGAACGTCTCCACCACCTGCGCCAACGTCGTGCCGGGAGATACCGTGCCGATGCGATAGCGGTCGGCACCGGCCAGGCCCGGAAACGCCGCCTCCCGATAGAGGTAGACATCACCGAGGATATCCACCTGCACCGACACCTGCGGGTGGGCCGCAGGGCGCATCGTCTCCGGCCGGATACGCACGAGCTCCACGTCGCTTCCCGTCATCAGGCTGTGCAGGGCGTAGCCGTAGTCGATGTGCAGGGTCGGCGTCCGCTGCATTGCCCTCTCCCGGAACCGGTGCAGCTCGGCCTGGAGCTCGGCGCGCTCGTCCAGGGAGAGCTTCCCGTCCGGCCGCCCGCTGTAGTCCTCCCGCAGGTTGATGTAGTCCAGCGGGCGGTCCGGTGCCGCCTCGTTGAGCTCGGCGACGAAGTCGATCAGCGCGCTCAGCCGCCCGGCGCGGCCGGGCAGGACGATGTAGCTGAGGCCGAGCCGCACCGGCTCGCCCCGCTCGGCACGCAGCTGCTGGAACCGCGTGAGGTTCGCCCGTACCCGGGTGAAGGCCCCCTGCTTGCCGGTGGTCGCCCGGTATTCCTCGTCGTTCAACCCGTACAGCGACGTGCGGATGGCGTGCAGGCTCCACAATCCCCGCTCACCCTTGAGCTTCTGCTCCGTGAGGGCGAACGAGTTGGTGTAGAGGATGATCCGAAATCCCCGCTCGGCCGCCCGGCTGACCAGTGCACCGAGCCCGGGGTTGGTGAGTGGCTCGAGGCCACCGGAGACGTACACCGCGTCGCGGTTGTGCGCGGGGACCTCGTCGATGACAGAGGCGAACATGGCGTTCCCGTCGTCCAGCGCCGAGGCCTGGTAGCGGGCCCCGGTGACCCTTACGCAGAAGTGACAGCGGAACATGCACGTGGGGCCCGGGTAGAGCCCGACGAGATGCGGAAACGCCGGCCTCCGGTCGAGCACGGCGTCGAAGACGCCGGCCCTTTCGAGGCCGAGCACCGTGTTGGTCCAGTAGCGACCGGACGGTCCGTTCTCCACTGCGGTGCGCAACCCGGGAATCCGGGCGAACAGGTCCAGCAGCCGCCCGAACCCGGCCCGGTCCAGGCCGATTTCGCGGCGGGCCTGCTCAAGCGGCAGAAAAGGTGTGGTCCCGTAGATGCGTGCCAATGCCACCAACCCCTGGGCGGCGGCCCCGATCTCTGCCGGCGGCACGATTCCTGACCCGGCGACCTCGTCGTACAGCACGCGCGCCGCCGCGGTCGGGTCGCTGCCGGGGACAGCGCAGGTCGCCACGGGATTCGAGGCGGAGATCTCCATGGTCACGGGCCCTCCCACACGTCCGTCCGGTGCCGTTCGGTCAACCGGGTGCCACCACGCTCTGTCCGTCGGGCCCGGGCTGCTGCTGCCACCGAGCGGTCAATTCGAATCCCCGGGAGACCGCCAACCGCACGATGTTGCACACCCTGCGGATGTCTTCCCGGGAGATGGCGGAGCCGGTCGGCAGCGCCAGGACGCGCGCCGAGAGCCGCTCGGTGTGCGGCAGCTGGAACTGCTGCCGGGACCGGTAGGGCTCCAATTGGTGACAGGCCGGCGAGAAGTAGCGCTGCGCCACGACGTTCTCGGCCCGGAGCAGGTCGACGAGCAGGTCGCGGTGCAACCCGGTGACGTCCGGGTCGATCTCGACGATCACGTACTGGTAGTTGTGCCGCTCGTCGGGGGCGAAGTCGATCACGCTGAGGCCGGGAATCCGGGCCAGCTCACCGCAGTACTGCTCGTAGTTGGCCTGGTTGTGGCGGGCCACCTCGGGGAACGCGTCGAGCGAGGTGAGCCCCATGGCGGCGGACGCCTCGCTCATCTTCGCGTTGGTGCCGCCGGCCGCGCTGGGGCTGTGCAGGCCGAAGCCGAAGTTCGCCAGGGAGCGGACGCGGTGGGCGAGGTCGTCGTCGTCGGTGACGATCGCCCCGCCCTCGAAGGCGTTGACGACCTTCGTCGCGTGGAAGCTGAACACCTCGGCGTGGCCGAACCGCCCCACCGGGCGGCCCTGTGAGGTGCACCCGATGGCGTGGGCGGCGTCGAAGAACAGGCGCAGGCCCGCGTCGGCGGTCACCTTCTCCAGCGCGTTGACGTCGCAGGGGCGGCCCCAGAGGTGGACGCCGAAGACCGCCGACGTGCGCGGCGTGATGGCCGCGGCGACCGCCACGTGGTCGAGGCATCCGGTGCGCGGGTCGATGTCGCAGAAGACCGGCTCCAGCCCGAGCCAGCGCACCGCGTGTGCGGTCGCGGCGAAGGTGAGCGATGGCATGATCACCTCACCGGTCAGCTCGGTGGCGTGCGCGAGCAGCTGGAGGGCCACCGTGGCGTTGCACGTCGCCACGCAGTTGCCGACCCCGACCATGTCGGCGACCCGCTCCTCGAACTCCCGTGCCAGCGGCCCGTTGTTGGTCAACCACTCGTTGTCGAGCGCCCAGGACAGCCGGTCGAACAGCCTGGCCCGATCGATCCGGTTGGGGCGCCCGACGTGGATCTGCTGGAGGAAGCTGGCGTGTCCTCCGAAGAGTGCCAGATCCCCGAGATCTCGCTTCATCGCCTGCCTCCCTCTACGGGCCACAGCTTCGCCAGCTCCGGATGCCGCCCGGGGGGCGGCGACGCTCAGGTCCTGGCGTACGCGCTGAGCTCGGCAGCCAGGTCGGGGGCCACCCGCGCCTGCAGCAGGGTGCCGTCGGCCGTGTGCTCCTCGGCCAGCACCTCGCCGTCGGCGTGCACCCGGGCCACGAGGCTGCCCGCGACGTACGGGATCAGGACGTCGACCCGGACCTCCCGGTGCGGCAGCGCGGCCTCCAGCAACTGCCGAAGCGTGTCGATGCCCTGACCGGTGCGGGCCGAGACGACGACGTGGTGCGGCTCGGCCTCCGCCAACGCGGCCAGGGCGGCCGGGGTGGCGGCGTCGGCCTTGTTGATCACGACGAGTTCGGGCACTCCCGCCGCGTCCACGTCCCGGATGACCGCGCGCACCGAGGCGAGCTGCTCCAGCGGGGCGGGGTGGGCGCCGTCCACCACGTGCAGCAGGAGGTCGGCCTCGGCCACCTCTTCCAGGGTGGAGCGGAACGCCTCCACCAGGTGGTGCGGCAGGTGCCGGACGAATCCGACGGTGTCGGTGATCGTGTAGCTGCGCCCGCTCGGGGTGGTGGCCCGGCGCACCGTCGGGTCGAGGGTGGCGAACAGCGCGTTCTGCACCAGCACGCTCGCGCCAGTGAGCCGGTTGAGCAGCGAGGACTTGCCGGCGTTGGTGTAACCGGCGATCGCGACCGACGGGACGCTGTTGCGCCGCCGATCGCGGCGCTTGAGTTCGCGGCCGGACTTCATCTCCGCGATCTCCCGTCGGAGCCGGGCCATCCTCTCGTGGATGCGCCGCCGGTCGGTCTCGATCTTGGTCTCGCCGGGCCCCCGGGTGGCCATGCCACCGCCGCCGGCACCTCCGCCCATCTGCCGGGAGAGCGACTGGCCCCAGCCGCGCAGCCGCGGCAGCATGTATTGCATCTGTGCCAGGGCCACCTGCGCCTTCCCCTCGCGGGACGTGGCGTGCTGGGCGAAGATGTCGAGGATCAGCGCGGTGCGGTCCACCACCTTGGCGTCGACGACCTCTTCGAGGCGTACCAGTTGGGCCGGGCTCAGCTCACCGTCGCAGATCACCGTGTCGGCCCCCACCTCCTGGACGATGTCCCGCAACTCCCGCGCCTTGCCGGAGCCGATGTACGTCGCCGGGTCGGGCCGGTCGCGGCGCTGGATCACCCCGTCGAGCACCACGGCTCCCGCGGTCTCGGCGAGTGCCGCCAGCTCGGCGAGGGACCGTTCGGCCTCGTCGGCGGTGCCCGAGGTCCACACGCCGACCAGGACGACGCGCTCCAGCCGCACCTGCCGGTACTCGACCTCCGTGACGTCGGCCCTCTCGGTCGACAGCCCGGCGACCCGCCGCAGGGCGGCCCGGTCGAGCCGTCGACCGTCGGCCTCGGCATCGGCCCCGATGTCGGCGTGGGCGTCGTCCATCAGGGCGTCGGCCTTCGCCGGATGCGGGGAATGGTGCGCTGCGGAGGTCATCTGGGTCCTTTGCCGGGGGGATGCCAATCTCGTTGGAAGGCTTCCGGTCCCTTGCAGGCTTCCGGATGGCGGCGCGGGAAGCGAGGTTCGCCGGTCACACACTTCGCCGCGGCCGAAGCCGCGATGTGTGCGGGCGTCACCGGGTCGCCGGCCCGCGCCCGCCCGCCACGGACACGCACCGGCGGGGCTGCGGTGGGTGCGGGATCGCCGTCGTCGCCAAGTGTGTTTCCGACGCACCTGGGCAAGGCAGGCGTCGCCGGGCGATGGTGGGACCGGGGGGCCGGGTCTGCCGTGATCAGCACATCGTCCCGCCGCAGGAGGGGAGTGATGGTGCCGACGCTCGACGTCCGCGAGGAGGTGACCGCGGCAAGGTCCGATCCGGACACCGTGTCCCGGTTCTGCGCCGCCCTGCTGGCCTCGCTGCCCCGCGCCGACCAGCGACGCAAGGGCGAACTGTACGTCCGGGGGCTGCTGACCGCCTCCGGCCGCAAGACCATGCGCAACCTGGCCGCCATCGCCGACGATCCGGCGGCGGCACAGAGCATGCACCACTTCATCAGTTGCTCCACCTGGGACTGGGAGACCGTCCGTGCCGCGCTCGCCGGCCACCTGGACCGGACGCTGTCGCCCCGGGCCTGGGTGGTGCGGTCGATGCTGGTGCCGAAGACCGGCCGGCACTCGGTCGGCGTGGAACGCCGGTACGTGCCCGCGCTGGGCGAGACGGTCAACAGCCAGCAGAGCTACGGCCTCTGGCTGGCCTCGGAGACCGTCGCCGCGCCCATCAACTGGCAGTTGTCCATCGGTAAGGGTTGGCTCCAGGACAACCGCGCCCGCGCGAGCGTACCGGCGGACGAGGACGGCACGACCAGCGACGGCGCGGCGGTGCAGGCGGTGCTGAAGGCCGCGGCCTGGGGAATCGGCCCTCGCCCGGTGGTAATGGACGCCCGGCACTCGGCGCTGCCCCCGCTGATCGAGGCGTTCACCACGGCGGGTCTGCCCTTCCTGCTACGGATCAACAGCGGCTGCACCCTGCTGGCCGCCGGGCCCGGCCCGCGCGAGAACCGGGTCGCGGCGGCCTCCGCCGAGCACCTGCTCAGCCTGACGCGGGCCCAGCGCCGTCCGGTGGAGTGGATCGACCCGGCCAGCCCCGGCGCACGGCGCACGAGCCTGGTCGCACCGCTACAGGTCTATTGGCCGGGCCTGTCCGGTGCCCGCCCGCCCGGTCCGTCCGCCCCGGCCCCGCCGGGGGCGGCGCGCGCCGCCGCGCCCGGGCTGCCCCTGACACTGCTCGGCAAGTGGCAGACCTACGAGCGCGGCGTACGGCAGATGTGGCTGACCAACATGACCGACGCCGGGTACGGCCCACTGCTGCGGCTGAGCAAGCTCACCCGGCGGGTCGAGACCGACTTCTCCCAGGTCAGCCTCGACGTCGGCATCCAAGACTTCGAGGGTCGGTCATACCAAGGCTGGCACCGGCACGTCACCTTGGCGTCCGTGGCGCACGCCCTGCGGATGCTGGAGGGCGGTGCCGCCGGATAGGCCGCGCGGGTTGGTCCGGCTCCTGCGATGGGCCCGGGTAGCCCCGTTCCTGGCAGAGCAGGCCACGGATCCGGTGCAGGCGCAGAGCGAGCTGCGTGTCGAGGGCCCGGTCCGGCTGCCGCCAGTCCCGGCCGAGCAGCTGGGAGATGCGGTCCAGCCGGCGGGACACGGTGTTCGGATGCAGATGCAGCATCTCCGCCGCCCGGGTACGGCTGCCCGCCGAGTCGAAGTAGGTCTGGAGGGTCTCCCTGAGATTCGTGAGCCGGCGCGCGTCGTAGCTCAGCACGGGTCCGATGACCCGGTCGACGAAACCGGTGACGTCGTGGCCGCCGGCGACCAGCAGCCCGAGGAAGCCCAGGTCCCGTGAGCAGGCCGCCCGCCCCTTCGCGTCCAGCGCGGCCAGGGCGTCGACGCACCGGGCCGCCTCCTGGTAGGTGCGGCTGACCGAGTCCGCCGTGCGCACCGGTCCGGCGCCTCCGGCCGTGACCGGTAGGCCGAGCAGCCCGCTCAGTTCCCGCGTCACGTCCCGGGCCCGGGCCCCCGGGTCGTCACCGGGCAGCAGCAGCACCGCCTGGCCGTCCCGGATGGCCTTCATGCCGTTCAGGCCGTGGGCGACGGAGACCGCCCGTTCGAACACCCGGGGCGAGGTGGCGCCCTCGGGGCGGGCGACCACGACGACGTAGGGCCGGTCGAACTCGACAGGTGTGTACCGACGGCGCTTCCCGCCCCGCTCCAGGTCCGGCCACGGGCCGAGCAGGTCCTCCAGGAGCCCGTCGCCCGGCTGGCCGTGGCTCCCGCCGTTCCTGGTCATCAGCAGCGCCACGGTCTGCGCGACCGCCGGCAGGGCCGCCATCCGCTCGTCGTCGGACGGCTCGTCGGCGTGGAACAACACACAGCCGAGGTCACCGGCGCGGGCCGCCAGGGGCACCACCCAGGAACCGGTGGTCAGGCGGCCGGGTCGGCCGGTGGCGTGGGCGTTCAGCCGCACTCGGGCCAGTTCCCGCTCGTTCGGGACAGGGATTTCACCGGCCGCCGCCAGCACGCCGTTGGCCCGGTCACGCACGTGCAGGGCGCCGCCCAGTCGCCGCACGGCGCTGCCCACCAGGTCGTCGAGTTCGCCGCCGTCGAGGATGAGCTGGACGAGTTCGGGTTGCAGGCGGTCGGCCATGCGGACCGCGTTCAGCTCGGCTCGGGCCCTGGCCGCCTCCTGCTGGGCCTGCTTGAGTTCGGCCCACGTGTCGTCGAGCAGCATGATCCGCTCCACTGCCGTCGCCGCGAGATCGGCGAGCAGGCGCAGCGACGCGACCTCGTCCGGGGCGAAGTGGCGGACCTGCCGGTGGCCGACGTGCAGGTTGCCGAGGTGCCGGCCCTCGACGCTCAGAACCACGGACAGCACCGCGTGCAGCCCTTCCGCGCGGACCAGGCCGTCGGCGGCCGGGTGTCGTTCGAGGCGCTCGTCGGCGAGGTGGTCCGCCGTCCAGGAGAGTGGCTCGCGCGGTGCGGCGGCCACGACCAGCCCGTCGCGCCAGGGCAGCCGGTAGCCGCTGGTCAGCGCGGTGGCCGCCCCGACGGCCGAGGCGACGTAGGATTCGCCGGTCGCGTCGTCGACGAGGCTGACGAACGCCACGTCCCCGGCGAGCAGCAGTTGGGTCCGCCGCACCACCAGCTGCAGCCCGGCCTCCAGGTTCGTCGCCCCGGCGAGGTCACGGGCGGTGTCGACGAGGGCGGCCAGCTCCGCCTGCCGCTGACACCGCCTCCCGATGACCTCTCGAAGCTCCAACGCGAGTCGCTTGGCGATCATCACCCGGTCGAGCGTGGCCTGGTCCACTCCGTCCCGGTGCGCCTGGTGCACCAGTTCCTCGTACTGCGGTAAGGGTGCCTCCCTGGCCAGAAGTTCGAAGAATCGGAGTTCGTGGTCCCGCGGGGGAATGCTGGTACCAGTCATGCGTCCAACCACCTCGCACACAACGAATAGAGGATTCAGGGGGGTCGATGGCTACATAAGACTATCGATATGTTCACAGTAGCCGGTGCACCCTGCAACTACTCGCAGTGAGAATTGCTTCCGCCCGGTAACACCCGGTTCGCCCGCATGCCAGCCGCCGCGCCCCCGGGCGTCAAAGGCGGCCCGTCAGGCCGGCACCCGGAAGCGGTTGATCGCGGCAAGATGGCATTCCCGCAGCTCCGGGTTCCGGACCCCGAGCCCCTCGCGCGGCGCGAGCGCGAGCACGCCGACCTTGCCCTGGTGCAGGTTGTGATGGACGTCGTAGACCGCCTGGCCGACCTCCTCCAGCGGGTAGCAGCGCGACAGCGTCGGGTGGATCTTGCCCTTGACCACCAACCGGTTGGCTTCCCACGCCTCCCGGTAATTGGCGAAGTGCGTGCCGACGATGCGCTTCAGGGACATCCACAGGTAACGGTTGTCGTAGACGTGCTCGAAACCGCTCGTCGAGGCGCAGGTGACCACGGTGCCTCCTTTGCGGGTCACGTAGACCGAGGCGCCGAACGTCTCCCGGCCGGGGTGCTCGAAGACGATGTCGACGTCCTCGCCTCCGGTCAGCTCCCGAATGCGTGCGCCGAAGCGCTTCCACTCCCGGGGATTCTGGGTGCGCTCGTCGGACCAGAAGCGGTAGTCCTCGGCGACCCGGTCGATGACGGCCTCGGCGCCCATCCGACGGCAGATGTCGGCCTTGCGCGGGCTGGAGACCACGCAGACGGGATTGGCCCCGCCGGCCAGCACGAGCTGGGTGGCGAACGCGCCGAGACCGCCGCTGGCCCCCCAGACGAGGACGTTGTCGCCCTGCTTCATCCGGGCCCCGTTGCCGGAGACCAGCTGGCGGTAGGCGGTGGAGTTGACCAGTCCCGGCGCGGCGGCCTCCTCCCAGGTCAGGTGGTCGGGTTTGGGCATCAGCTGGTTCGCCTTGACCAACGCGATCTCGGCGAGGCCGCCGAAGTTGGTCTCGAAGCCCCAGATCCGCTGTTCCGGGTCGAGCATGGTGTCGCCGTGGCCGTCGGCGGACTCCAGCTCCACCGAGAGGCAGTGCGCCACGACCTCGTCACCCGGCCGCCAGCGGTTGACGCCGGGCCCGACCCTCAGCACCACGCCGGCCAGGTCCGAGCCGAGGATGTGGTACGGCAGGTCGTGCCGCCGGGCCAGCTCGGAGAGCCGGCCGTAGCGCTCCAGGAAGCCGAAGGTGGGCAGCGGCTCGAACAACGACGACCAGACCGTGTTGTAGTTGACCGAGCTGGCCAGGACCGCGACGAGGGCCTCCCCGGGGCCCAGCTCGGGCACCGGCACCTCCTCCGTGTGCAGCGACTTGCGCGGGTCCTTCTCCTGGCGGGGAAGGCCCAGGAACATCCCCGTCTCGTCCTTGTGCACCGTCACGGCCCGGTAGGAGGAGGGCAGCGGCAGGGCCGCCAGCTCCCGCGCGTCGGTCTCCTGGGCGAGGATCGCGTCGAGTATCCGGTTCAGCTCGGGGGTGTCTGGCATCTGTTCCTCCAGCGGGTCGGGGGCGCGGGTCGAGGCGCACCGGCAACGGGTCGTCAGGGGTGGACGCCGACGAACAGACCGCGGCCGGACGGGCCGGGCGTCAGGTACTCCGTCGTGAAACCCGCCCGGGCGAAGGCACGTTCGTAGTCGGACCGTTCGAAGAGGGTGATCAGGTGGCTCTCGTCGAAGTGCCGGACTCCCCCGCCGGGGCTGGCCACGAGGTAGTGCACGGTGATCCGGGTCGCGCCGCCCTCGCGCACCGAATGGGAGACCCGCGAGATGGTACGGCCGTCGACCTCCACCAGGCTCGCGCCCACGTACCCGGGGGTGAAGGTCTCCGGGAACCACCACGGCTCGACGATCGCCACTCCCCCGGGGGACAGGTGCGCGGCGAACCGGGCCAACGTCGCGTCCAGCTCGGCCGTGGTGGCCAGGTGGCCCACCGAACTGAACATGCAGGTGATGACGTCGTAGCGGTGCCCCAGGTCGAAGGTCCGCATGTCGCCGAGGTGCAGGGCCGCCCCGGGGTTTCGCTGCTGGGCGATGCTCAGCATGTCCGGTGCCAGCTCGATGCCGCCCACGTCGTCGAAGAGCCCCGCCAGGTGCCGCAGGTGCAGCCCCGTGCCGCACGCCACGTCCAGCAGCGTCCGGGCGTGCGGCCGACGGGCCCGGGCCAGCGCCTCCAGCTCCGCCGCCTCCGCCGCGTAGTCCTTGCCCTTGCCCTGGTAGATCAGGTCGTAGACCTCGGCGATGGCGTCCGCGTACATCATGGACATCGTTCCTTTCAGGAGTGGTCGGTGGCGGTTCCGGCCGGCCGGCCGGGCCGGTCGTCCGCGACGAGGCGTTCCAGGATGCGGACCACCTCGGCCGGCGACGGCGCGGCACGCAGCTCGTCGCGCTGACGGCGGGCGGCGGCGGCGATCGACGGGTCGTCGAGGATCCGGACGACGGCCGCCCGCAGCGTCGGGGCGTCGAGCCGCTCCGGCGGGATCGAGATCCCCGTGCCGAGTCGCTCCGCCTGCTGCGCCTTGAGCGGGGCGTCCCACAGCGACGCGATCATGATCTGCGGCACCCCGTAGAGCATGGCCGTCGACCACGTGCCCGCCCCGCCGTGGTGGATGATCGCGGCACAGGTCGGCAGCAGCACGTCCAGCGGCACGAAGTCGCACACCCGGACGTTGTCCGGCAGGTCACCCAGGTCCTCGCGCTGGGCGTCGCTGAGCGTCGCGACGACCTCGACGTCCAGGTCGCCGAGGGCGCCGAGCAGCTCCTGGAAGGAGACCACGTCCCTGCCGTACGTCTCCCGGCTCGACACGCCGAGGGTGAGGCAGACGCGGGGCCGGTCGGCCTTGGCCACCCACTCCGGCACCACGGACGGGCTGTTGTACGGGGTGTACCGCATGGCCACCCGACGCCCGGGGACGGGAAGCCGGGTGCTGTCGGCGGTGGGATCGATGGTCCACCCGCCGGTGACCAGGGTCTCCACCTCGTCGTCGCCGAGCTCGCAGCCGTACCGGTGCAGGGTGCAGCGCAACCACTCGGCCATCGGGTCCTCGCGCTGCTCATCCGGCTGCCGCGCCAGGCTCTCGGTGAACAGCCGCCGGGCGTTGCCGACCACGTCCGGCCCCCAGAGCAGCCGGGCGTGCGTCGCACCGACGACCCGCGCCGCGACCGGCCCGGCGTAGGTGAACGGCTCCCAGATCACCAGCTCGGGCTGCCAGGACCGGGCCAGGGCGACCATGTCGTCCATCGTGGAGACGCCGTTGAGCGGCGCGAAGCACAGCGCGGTGAGCATGGTCTGCTGCCCGAGCAGATACTCCCAGGTCAGCACTTCGGGACGGGCCTCGGTGAAGTCCAGTCCCCGCTGGTACGGCACCAGGTCGCCGCCGACCTCGGCGAGCAGGTCGATGATCGCCTGGTCGTCGCCGACCGGCACCGCGGTCAGCCCCGACCGCACGATGGTGTCGGTGAGCGAGGGCTGGCTCGCCACCCGTACCTCGTGGCCGGCCGCGCGCAGCGCCCAGGCCAACGGCACCAGGCTGTAGTAGTGGGTGTTGTGCGCGAAGGACGTCATCAGGACGCGCATCGGATCGCCTCCTCCAGCGCCGGGCGGTCGTCGGACCGCTGTTCGCCGCTCTCCGCCCGTGCGACGGGAAAGCGGGCGTGGCCGAGCAGGACGGGCGAGCGTCGCCACCGGACGCCGCCGGACGCCCGCCGCAGCGTGGGCAGCGCCTCGGCGAGGGTCCGCAGGGCGGTCGTGACGACGAGTCTGATCAGCGGCCCGGCGCCGGCAAGCTGCGGCAGGCCCACCACGTCGCGGGCCGGGACGCGCGACCCGCCAGGGTCGAACGCGTCCGGGCTCGGGGCGGTCGCCGCGCGCGGACCCCGGTTCGCCATGGCGACCAGCACGACCAGGTGGCTGTCCGCCGGGAGGAACTGCCCGCCCAGGGTGACGTCCTGCTGCGCGACGCGGCTCTCCAGGCGCACCGGCGGAAGGCAGCGCAGGGTCTCCTCGACGACGGCGGCGGACCGGTCGAGGTCCCCACCGAGCAGGGCCCACTGCCCGGGGCGGTCGAGCAGCGCACCGACCGCGTTGCAGAGCAGGGTGATCGCCGGTTCGGCCGTGCCGACCGCCAGCGCGAGCGCGGCGGCCGTCCGGTCGTCAGCCGGCAGCGGCGGCCAGGAACCGGCTGCGGACGGACGCGGCGGCCCGGAGCCGGCGGCGGACGGGGACAGCGACGGCGGGGGCGGCACCTCGCCCAGCAGGTCGGTCAGCTCGGCGGTGGCGGCGACGGTGGCGAGAGCGGTCGCCACGGTCTGCGGGCACAGCCGGCTGTCCAGCGTACGGCCGGCGGCGGCGAGTGCCTCGGCGAAGCGGCCCCGCCGCGCGGCGGGCACCCCCAGCAGGTCGGCCAGCACCGCAGCGACCAGCCGCCGGGCGAGCACGGCCAGGTCGAACCGCTCCCCGATCCCGTCGAGCAGGACCGCGGTGGTCTCCACGACCCGGGTACGCGCCCCTGCGGCGTCGGCCCGCAGGACCGGCCCGCCGAACCCGGCGAGCGCGTCCAGCCGACGCCGGGCCTCCGGCCCGTGGTCCAGTGCCGTGCCGGCCAGCGGCAGGGTCCGCTCGGCGGGCCGCTGCCCAGCCCGGGTCAGCCAGCCGAACCGGTCGTCGGTCAACACCTCCCGGGCCAGCGCGGCGTCCCCGGTCACCCAGGTGTCCAACTGCTCGCTGCGGAACAGCGGCTGGGCGGCCACCCGCTGCTCGTACGGGGTCGGGTCGTCGGTCTCCGCGCGCAGGATCAGCGCGTACGGGTCGCCGTGGTTGCCGGCGAACCACTGCGCGGCGCGGGTCAGTTGCAGCCGGCGGGCCCAGGTCGCGGGATCCCCGTCGGGCGGGACTGTGATCATGCGCTTCCTCTCCTGCTGTCGTCGGACTCGCCGGGACGGACCCGGCGTACGGGTCACGGAACGCGGGGCGGGCACACCTCGTCGAGCCACTTGTGCACGGTCGCGGCGGTGACGGGGGCGTGCTCGGTCATCATCGAGAAGTGGGTGCCGGGCACCTCGGCGCTGGTGTGCGCGCCGTCGAAGCGCGAACGCCAGTCCTGCCGGGGATCCGGCCAGGCGCCCGCCGGTTCACCGGCATACAGGTGCAGCACGGGTGCCCGGGTCGGCCGGGGCGCCCAGTCCAGGAGCAGCCGGTGATAGGCGCCCATCGCGGTCAGCCGCGTGTCGTCGACGGGGACGACGGACCGCTCGGCGACCCAGGCCAGCATCTCCTCGCGCCACACCCCCATCGCCCCCGGGGCGGCGGGCGTGTAGATGTCCATCAGCACCAGCGCGGCGGGGTCCGCGCCCCGCGCCTCCAGGCGGACCGTCAGCGCGTGCGCCATGTTCGCCCCGGCCGAGTGGCCGACCAGGACGAAGGGTCCCCCGGCGCAGTGGGCCAGGACGGCGTCGGCCTGGGCGTCGAGCAGCACGTCCAGCCCGGCGGGCAGCGGCTCGCCGGGCAGGAAGCCGGTCTGCGGAAGGACGGTGACGTCCCGGAGACCGGCCAGCGCGGCGGCGAACGCCGTGAACTCGCGGGGGCCGGACGCCGCGGCCGTGCCCGCGCAGCAGACCAGCGCGGGTCCCCCCGCCCCGGTGCCGAGCGGGACGAGGGCCGGTGGCTCGCCCAGTTCGTCCGGGGACCGGAACACCGGCCGGAACGTGGCGACGGTGCCGAGCACCTCCACCGCCTCGGCGGCGCGGCCGGTGGCGACGGCCCGCCGGTACATCTCGACCAGGGCGCTCCCGGCGGCCGGCGCGGGTGGCCCGCCCGCCGCGCCGGTGAGCAGGCCGTGCAGGTGCGCGGCGAGCGCGTCAGGGGTGCGGTGGTCGAACAGAACCGGGGCCGAGAGGCTCAGGCCGGTGGCCTCGGCGAGCCGGCGGCGCAGCTGGACGGCGGCGAGCGAGTCGAAGCCGAGGGCGGAGAACTCCGCGTCGGCCGGAACGTCGTCGGCACCGTCGTGCCCCAGCACCCCGGCGGCCTCGGCGCGGACCAGCGCCAGCAGCCCGGGGCGGTCGGTGGCTGCCGGGGCCGGTCGGGGCACGGGCGGCTGCGCCCGGTGCGCCGGGCCGGCCGGATCGACGTCCCCGCCCGGCAGCTCGGCGAGCAGCGGGGCGGGACGCGCGGCGGCGAAGCCGGACGCGAACCGGCCCCACTCGGTGTCGGAGACCGTCACCCCGGTCTCGTCGGCGTCCAGGATCCGCCCGAGGGCGGCGAGGGCGGCTGCCGGGGGCATCGCCCGGACGCCCCGGCGGCGCAGGTACTCCTCCCCCGCGCCCGCCCCCATGCCGGGCCCGCCCCAGACCCCCCAGGCGACGGAGGTCGCGGGCAGCCCTGCGGCGCGACGACGCTCGGCGAGCGCGTCGAGGGCGGCGTTGGCCGCAGCGTACGCGCACTGCCCGCCGCTGCCCCACACCCCGGCGGCGGAGGCGAAGGTGACGAAGGCGTCCAGGTCACCGGCCAACTCGTGCAGGTGCACCGCCCCGGCGACCTTGCCTGCGCAGACCTGCGCGAACAACTCCGGGGTCGTCTCGTGAAGCGGCGTCACCTGGGGCACGCCCGCCGCGTGGAACACGGCGGTGAGCGGAGCGGCGCGGGGAATCCCGGCGAGCAGGCCGGCCACGGCCTCCCGGTCGGCGACGTCGCAGGCGACCACGGTCACCTCGGCACCGAGCGTGACCAGTTCCGCCCGCAGCGCGGCGACCCCGGGGGCGTTCCCGCCCCGGCGGCTGGTGAGGACGAGGTGCGTGGCGCCGTTGCGCGCCAGCCAGCGGGCCGTGTGCGCGCCGAGCGCGCCCGTACCGCCGGTCACCAGGACCGTGCCGCGCGGACGCCAGGCCCGCTCGGCCCGGGGCGCGGGCGCGGGGACCAGCCGCCGGGCGTACCCGACCGCCCCCCGGACCGCGACCTGGTCCTCCGGGCCGCGCAGCGCGCGCCGCAGCAGGTCCCAGTCCCGGTCGTCCGGGTCGACCGGCAGGTCCACCAGGCCGCCCCAGGACCGGGGGAGTTCGAGCGCGGCCACGCGGCCGAAGCCCCACAACTGGGCTCCGGCGACCGACGGGGACTCGCCGGGCGTCACGGCGACCGCCCCCCGGGTCACGCACCACAGCCGCGCGGAGGCCCCCAGGTCGGTCAGGGCCTGGGCGAGGGACAGGGTCGCCAGCACCCCGCGGGGCACCGAGGCGGACCGGGGATGTGCCCGGTCGTCGAGGCCCAGCAGGCAGAGCACCCCGTCCGGCCCGCCGTCCGCGTCGGCGGCGGCCTCGGTCAGCACGGCGGCGAGGGTGTCCCGGTCCACGTCGGCGGCGTCCACCGTCAGCCGGGTGACCGTGGCCCCGCCCCGGTGCACGGCCCGCTCGGCGGCGTCGGCGAGCGACGCGACGCCGTCGTGGGCGGGGACCACCAGCAACCACGCCCCGGCCACCGTCTCGGTCCCGGCGGCGGCGGGCACGGTCGGCAGGGGCCGCCAGGCGATCCGGTACCGCCAGGCGTCGTCGCGGCGGGCCGACGGCGGGCCCGGCGCCAGCCAGTAGCGCCGGTGCTGGAAGGCGTACGTGGGCAGCTCGACCCTGCGCGCGCCGGTGCCCGCGAACACCCGGGACCAGTCCATTTCCGCGCCGCCGGCGTACGCCCCGGCCAGGGCGGCCAGCAGGGTGGCGGGCTCCGGCCGACCGGGGCGCAGCACCGGCAGCAGCAGCACGTCGCCGGTGGGCCCGAGGCACTCCTCGGCCAACGCGCACAGCACCCCGTCCGGGCCGAGCCCGACGAAGGCGGTGGCCCCCTGGTCGCGGGCGGCCCGCACCCCGTCCCGGAACCGGACGGGCTGGCGGACGTGCCGGACCCAGTAACCGGGGTCGCGCAGCGCGTCGGCGGTGGCGAGCCGGCCCGTCGCGTTCGACACCACCGGGATCGTCGGGGCATGGTACGTCAGGCCCCGCGCCACCCGCCGGAACGGCTCCAGCATCGCCTCCACGTGCGGGGAGTGGAACGCGTGGCTGACGTTGAGGCGTCGCGTCCGGTGGCCGAGGGCGGCGCACCGGGCGGCCACGGCCAGCACCGCCTCCTCGTCGCCGGAGACCACGACCGAGCGCGGGCCGTTGACCGCCGCCACCGCGACCCGCTGCCCGTCGAGCAGGGGCCCGACCTCCTCCTCGGTGGCCCGGACCGCCACCATCGCGCCGCCCGACGGCAGCTCCCCCATCAGCCGGCCCCGCGCCGCGACCAGCTCGCACGCGTCGTCCACGTCGAGTACGCCGGCCACGTGCGCGGCCGCCAGCTCGCCCACCGAGTGGCCGAGCAGCACGTCGGGCCGGACCCCCCAGCCGTGGACCAGTCGGAACAACGCCACCTCGACGGCGAAGAGGGCGGCCTGCGCGTACCGGGTGCCGTCGAGCAGCCGGGCGTCGTCCGACCCCGGCTCGGCGAACAGCACCCGCAGCAGCGGACGATCGAGGTGCCGGTCCAGCCGGGCGGCGAGCTGGTCCAGGGCGTCGGCGAAGGCGGGGAACGCCTCGTACAGTTCGCGCGCCATCCCGACGCGCTGGCCGCCCTGCCCGGCGAAGAGGAACCCGGTCCGGCGATCGTGACGTACCGTGCCCCGGATCAGGCCCGCCGCCGGCTCGCCGGCGGCCAGCGCGTCGACGAGGCGGAGCAGGCCGTCGCGGTCGGCGGCCACCAGCACGGCCCGGTGCTCCAGCGCGGCCCGGCTGGTGGCCAGGGAGAATCCCACGTCCAGCGGGTCCGCGTCGGGGTGCGCCGCCAGGTGCGTACGCAACCGGTCCGCCTGGGCGCGCAGCGCCGCCTCCGTCCGGCCGGAGAGCACCCACGGCACCAGCGGCAGGGTCCTCGTGGGTGGCGCCGGGTCGTCGACCGGGACCGGCGGCGGCTGCTCGACGATCACGTGCGCGTTGGTGCCGCTCACCCCGAACGCGGAGATCCCGGCCCTGCGGGGCGCCCCGGGCAACGCGGGCCAGGGCACCACCCCGGTCGACAGCCGGACGACACCGGCGGACCAGTCGACCAGCGGGGTCGGGACGTCGGCGTGCAGGGTGGGTGGGAGCGTCCCGGCCCGCATCGCCAGGAGCATCTTGATCAGGCCGCCGACGCCGGCCGCCGCCTGGGCGTGCCCGATGTTCGACTTCAACGAGCCGAGCCAGAGCGGCCGGTCCGGGGTCCGGTCGGCGCCGTAGGCGGCGATCAGCGCCTGCGCCTCGATCGGGTCGCCGAGCCGGGTGCCCGTGCCGTGCGCCTCGACCGCGTCGATCTGGTCGGCGCCGAGCCGGGCGTCGGTCAGCGCCTGCCGGATGACCCGCTGCTGGGCGGGGCCGCTCGGGGCGGTCAGCCCGTTGCTGGCCCCGTCCTGGTTGACGGCCGAACCCCGGATCACGCCCAGCACCCAGCGGCCGTCGCGCACCGCGTCGGAGAGCCGTTGCAGGACCAGCACACCGACGCCCTCCGCCCAGCCGGTGCCGTCCGCGCCCGCCCCGAACGCCCGGCAGCGCCCGTCCGCCGCGAGGCCCCGCTGCCGGGAGAACTCCACGAATGCCGCCGGGTCGGGCATCACGGCGACCCCGCCGGCCAGTGCCAGCCCGCACTCGCCCCGGCGCAGCGCCTGCACCGCGAGGTGCACCGCCACCAGCGAGGACGAGCAGGCCGTCTCGACGGTCAGGGCCGGACCCTCCAGCCCGAGCAGGTACGAGATCCGTCCGGACAGGACGGCGTCGGCGCTGCCGGTCAGCCGGAACCCCTCCGCGCCCTCCGGCACCTGACCGGCGTCGACCGCGTACCCCTGGTGGGCCGCACCGACGTAGACCCCGGTGCGCGAGCCGCGCAGGCTGTGCGGGTCGGTCCCGGACCGCTCCAGCGCCTCCCAGGACACCTCCAGAAGCAGCCGCTGCTGGGGGTCCATGACCACGGCCTCGTGCGGCGACACCCCGAAGAACGCGGCGTCGAAGTCTCCTGCCCCGGCCAGGAACCCGCCCTCCCGGCAGTAGGTGGTGTTCCGCGACTCAGGATCCGGGTCGTACACGGCGTCGACGTCCCAGCCACGGTCGGTGGGGAAGCCGCCGATCGCGTCCGTGCCCGTCTCGACCAGCCGCCACAGGTCCTCCGGAGAGGACACCCCGCCCGGGTAGCGGCAGGCCATGCCCACGACGGCGATCGGCCCGTGCAGGGCGGCGAGCAGCTCGTGGTTCTGCCGGCGCAGCCGCTCCGTCTCCTTGACGGAGACACGCAGCGCCTCGATCACCTTGTCGGGGGGCATGACCATGGGCGGGCTCCTCGGGGGGAAGAGGGAACGGGTCAGGAGCTGGCGTTGTCCAGCACCCGGCGCACCAGCTCCTCTGGATCGAGTTCGTCGATGGCGTCGCCGGGAGCCGGCTCGGGCCCGTCCGGCACCGCGTCGGCGTCCAGCCCCGCAAGCGCAAGCAGGCCGTCCAGTAGGCCGGCGTCCCGCAGCCGGGCCAGCGGCAGGTCGGCCAGGGCCCGGCGCACCTCGGCCTCGCGCGGGTCGCCGCCGGCCGGCGCGGGACCGAGCAGCCCGGCCAGGTGCTCGGCGACCGCCGTCGCGGTGGGGTGGTCGAAGACGAGGGTGGCGGACAGCGGCACGCCGACCGCCGCCCTGAGCCGCTTGGCCAGGTCGACGGCGGTCAGCGAGTCGAATCCGATCTCCCGGAACGCGGCGTCGGGGCCGACGTGCTCGGGCCCCGGGTGGCCGAGGACGGCGGCGACCTGCCGGCGTACCAGGTCGAGCAGGCCCCGGCGGCGTTCGTCGGGGCTCGCGGCGGCGTGCCAGGCCGGCAGGTCGGAGCCCGCGGGTCCGGCGTCGGCCAGCGTCGCGCGGGCCTCCGGGAGGTCGCCGAGCAGCGGGCTGGGCCGGAACGCGGTGAACCCGGCCGTGAACAGCGTCCAGTCCACGTCGGCGACGGCGACGAAGGTCTCGTCCCGGTCCAGGGCGGCCAGGAGGGCGTCCACGCCACGCTCGGGAGGCATCGGCCGCAGGCCCCGGCGGCTCAGGTACTCCTCGGCGTCGCCCTCGCCCATGCCCCCGGAGCCCCACAGGCCCCAGGCGACGGAGGTGGCGGTCAGCCCGGCGGCGCGCCGCCGTTCGGCGAGCGCGTCGAGGGCCGCGTTGGCCGCCCCGTACGCGCTCTGCCCGCTGCTGCCCCACACGCCCGCGTTCGACGAGTACAGGACGAACGCGTCCAGGTCGTGCCCCCGGGTGAGTTCGTCGAGGTGGCGGGCTCCGGCGACCTTCCCGGCGAACACCTCGGCGACGTCGGTGAGCCCGGTCTCGCCGATCGGCATCGAGTGCGCCACGCCCGCGGTGTGGAAGACCGCGCTCAGCGGCGCGTCGGCGGGCAGCCCGGCGAGCAGCGCCGCCACGGCGGCCCGGTCGGCGACGTCGCAGACCGCGACGGTCACCTCGGCGCCCAGCGCCCGGAGTTCCCCGACCAGCCCGGCCGCACCGGGGGCGTCGGCCCCGCGCCGGCTGGTGAGCACGAGGTGCGCGGCCCCGCCGGCGGCCAACCGCCGGGCCACGTGCGCGCCGAGCGCGCCGGTGCCGCCGGTGACCAGGACGGTGCCCCTGGGCCGGTACCGCCGCTTCGCGGGTAGCGCGGGGGCGCGCCGGAGCCGGCGACCGTACCCGACCGGGCCGCGCAGCGCGACCTGGTCCTCGTCCCCGGCCAGCACGTCCACGAACGCCTCCCACACCGGGCCGTCCGCGTCGGCGGGCAGGTCGACGAGCCCGCCCCACGTGCGGGGCAGTTCGAGGGCCGCGACCCGGCCGAACCCCCAGACCTGCGCCTGGCGCTCGTCGGCGGTCTCGCCGGGCCCGACGGAGACCGCGCCCCGGGTGACGACCCACAGCCGGGCGGCCGGCAGGGCGTCGGCGACGGCCTGGGTCAGCAGCAACGTCGCGGCGGCGCCGACGGACACGGCCGGGTGGTCGGGGTGCGGGCGACGATCGGTGCCGAGCAGCGACAGCACCCGGGTCGCCCCGCCCGCACCGGCCGCGGTGAGCAACGCCGCGCACGCGGCCCGGTCGGTGCTGGTCGGCTCGACGGTCACCAGGCGCACCTCGGCGCCCCGCGCGGTGAGCGCGTCGCGCACCGCCTCGACCAGCTCCGCCGGCTGCTCCGGGCCGGTCACCAGCAGCCACCGGTCGGCCGGCGCGGCGCCGGTGCGCTGAAGCCGCCGCCAGCCGACCCGGTAGCGCCAGCCGTCCCCGGCCGGGCCGGAGTCCGCCTGCGCGGCGGGCTCCAGCCAGTAGCGTTGCCGCTGGAACGCGTACGTGGGCAGGTCCACGGCGACGCGCGCGGCCCCGGCCAGAGCCCGGGACCAGTCCACGGCCACCCCCTGGGTGAACGCCTCGGCCGCCGAGGCCAGGAGCCGGTCCAGGCCGCCCGCCTCCCGGCGCAGCGACCCCACGGCCACCACCCGGACGCCGGCGCTGTCCCCCAGCTCCTGGATCGCGGGTACGAGGACGGCGTGCGCGGCGGCCTCGACGAAGGCGCGGTGCCCGTCGTCGAGCAGCACCCGCACGGTCTCCTCGAAGCGGACCTGCCCCCGCAGGTTGCGGTACCAGTAGCCGGCGTCCAGGCCGGCAGTGTCGACGCGCCCGCCCTGCACCGTCGAGTAGAAGGGCACCTGCGCCGGACGGGCGTCGACCGGGCCCAGGACGGTGAGCAGCTCGGCGCGCAGCCGGTCCACCTGCGTCGAGTGGGACGCGTAGTCCACCGGGATCCGCCGCACCCGGACGTCCTCGGCCGCGAACGCCTCGACCAGTTCGGTGACCGCGTCGGCGGCACCGGACACGACGGTCGACTGTGGCCCGTTGACGGCCGCGACGTCGAGCCGGCCCGCCCAGGCGGCCAGCCGCCCCGCGACCTCCCGGGCCGGCAGCTGGACGGACGCCATGCCGCCGCGACCGGAGAGCACCCGACCGATGACCTGGGACCGCAGCGCGACCACCCGGGCCGCGTCCGGCAGGGTCAGCGCGCCGCAGACCACCGCGGCGGCGATCTCGCCCTGGGAATGGCCGACCACCGCGTCCGGCTCGACGCCGAGCGACCGCCACACCTGCGCCAGCGACACCATCACCGCCCAGGAGACGGGCTGGAGCACGTCCACGCGGTCCAGCGGCGGGCTGCCGGCCGCGCCCCGGATCACCTCGCCGAGCTTCCAGTCGGTGTGCGCCGACAGCGCCTGCTCGCACCGTCGCATCGACTCGGCGAACACCGGTGACTGGTCGAGCAGGTCGGCACCCATGCCGGCCCAGTGCGTCCCCTGCCCGGGAAAGACGAACACGGTGCGCCCGGTGGGGGCGGCGACGCCGGTCGTGACCGCCGGTCCGGGTTCGCCGCCGGCCAGCAGGTCGAGCGCGTCGAGCGCCTGCGGTCGCCCGGCGGCCGTCACCACCGCCCGGTGGTCGAACACCGACCGCGCGGTGGCCAGGGCGAGTCCGGCGCTGGCGAGGTCGGTCTCCGGCGCTGCGGCCAGCAGGTCGCGCAGCCGGCGGGCCTGCCCGGCCAGCGCCGGCTGCGACCTGGCGGACAACACCAGCGGTACGACCGGCGGCGGGTCGCCGACGGGCCGGGTCTCGGCGGGCGGGGCGTCACCCGCCGGGGCGGCGGCGGGCCCAGGGGCCTGCTCCAGCACCACGTGCGCGTTGGTGCCGCTCACCCCGAAGGAGGAGACCCCGGCGCGGCGCGGGCGACCCGTGTCCGGCCACGGTGTCTCTGCCCGCAGCAGGGCCACCTGGCCGGCGGACCAGTCGACCTCGGTGGTCGGGGCGTCCACGTGCAGGGTGGGCGGCAGGACGCCGTGCCGCATCGCCAGCACCGTCTTGATGACCCCGCCGACCCCGGCCGCCGCCTGGGTGTGGCCGATGTTGGACTTCAGCGAACCGAGCCAGAGCGGACGGTCGGCGGGCCGGCCGGCACCGTACACGTTCATCAGGGCCCGCACCTCGATCGGGTCGCCGAGCCGGGTGCCGGTGCCGTGCGCCTCGACCGCGTCGACGTCGGCGGCCGTCACCCGGGCGTCCACGAGCGCCTGGCGCAGCACCTTCTCCTGCGCCGGGCCGCTGGGGGCGGTGAGGCCGTTGCTCGCCCCGTCCTGGTTGACCGCCGTGCCGGTGACCAGGGCCAGCACCCGGCGCCCGTGGCGGACGGCGTCCGACAGCCGCTCCACGACCAGCATGCCGACCCCCTCGGCCGGCCCGAACCCGTCCGCCGAGTCGGCGAACGCCTTGCACCGGCCGTCCGGGGCCAGCCCCCGCTGCCGCGAGAACTGCACGAACACCGCCGGGCTGGCCAGCACCGTCGCCCCGCCGGCCAACGCCAGGTCGCACTCGCCCTGCCGCAGGGCCCGCACCGCCAGGTGCAGGGCCACCAGCGAGGACGAGCAGGCGGTGTCCACCGTCAACGCGGGCCCCTCCAGGCCCAGCGCGTACGAGATCCGCCCCGAGGTGAAGCTGACCACCCCGCCGGTCAGCAGGTGGCCCTCCAGTTCCGCCGGGGGCTGCCCGACGACGTCGGTGTAGCCGCCGTGCCACGCCCCGACGCACACCCCGGTACGGCTGCCGCGCAGCGAGTCCGGGGGGATCCCGGCCCGCTCCAGCGCCTCCCAGGACGTCTCCAGCAGCAGGCGCTGCTGCGGGTCCATGGCCAGCGCCTCGCGGGGCGAGATGCCGAAGAACGCGGCGTCGAAGTCGCCGACCCCGGCGAGGAACCCGCCCTCGCGGCAGTAGGTGCGGCCCGCCGCCTCCGGGTCCGGGTCGTACAGCGCGTCGCCGTCCCAGCCGTGGTCGTCGGGGAACGGGGAGATCGCGTCCGTGCCCGAGGCGACCAGCTCCCACAGTTCCTCCGGTGAGCCGACCCCGCCGGGGTACCGGCAGGCCATGCCGACGATCGCGATCGGCTCGTGCGCCCGCGCCTCGACCGCGCGCAGCCGGTCGGTGGCCCTGGCCAGCTCGGTGGTGGTCAACCGCAGGTACTCGCGGAGCTTCTGCTCGTTCGACATGCCGCCTCGTCCCTCCTGACCGTCGGTCCCGTCCACCCCGTCCCTCGCGTACGCGGGGTCGTCAGGCGCGGAACCGCTCGTCGATGAACGCGAAGATCTCGTCGTCGTCAGCGGACTCGAGCGCGTCGGCCGTCCCGCCGCCGTCGCTGCCGGCCACGTCGTCGCCGGCCGCGCCCCACCTGGCGGCCAGCGCCGCGATCCGGACGCCGACCTCCCGGCGCACCAGGTCGTCCAGCCCGTCGAGGGCGGCCCCGTCGGTGGCGGCCAGGGCCGCCTCCAGCCGGCCCAGCTCGGCCAGCAACGGCAACTCGGCCCGGGCCTGCTCGGGCGCGAGCCCGGCGAGCAGGTGCTCCGCCAACGCTTCCGGGGTGGGGTGGTCGAAGACCAGCGTCGCCGGCAGGCGCAGCCCGGACGCGGTGGCCAGCCGATTGCGCAGCTCCACCGCCGTCAGCGAGTCGAAGCCGAGTTCCCGGAAGGCCCGGTCGGCGTCGACGGCCTGCGGGTCGGCGTGTCCGAGGACGGCCGCCGCGTGTCCGCGCACGCTCTCCAGCACCAGCTCCCGCTGTTCGGCCACGGTCAGCCCGGCGAGCCGGTCGGCGAGCGTGCGGTCCGCGTCGTCCCGGGTCGGGGTGGCGGCCGGGGCCCCCGACGCCGCCGCCGGCACCAGGTCGGCGAGGAGCGCGGGGACCCTCCCGGCGGCCCGCAACGCGCCGACGTTGAGCCGGATCGGCACCTGGAGCGCCTCGTCCACCAGCTGCGCGGCGTCGAACAGGGCGAGGCCCTGGTCGGTGGTGAGCGGCAGGACGCCGCCGCGCGCCATCCGGCGCCGCATCCCCTCCTGGTCGAGGTGCCCGGCCATCCGGCTGCTGTCGGCCCACAGGCCCCAGGCCAGCGACACCGCGTGGAGCCCCTGCGCGCGGCGGTACTGGGCGAACGCGTCGACGAACCCGTTGGCCGCCGAGTAGTTGCCCTGCCCCGGGCTGCCGAACAGGGCCGCCGCCGAGGAGAACAGCACGAACGCGGACAGCTCCCGGTCCCGGGTCAACTCGTGCAGGTTGATCACCGCGTCGGCCTTGGGCCGCAGCACCGCGTCCACCTGCCCGGCGGTCAGCGCGGTGATGGTGGCGTCGTCGAGGACGCCGGCAGCGTGCACGACGGCGGTGAGCGGGTGCGCGGCCGGAATGCCGTCGAGCAGCCGGCGCAGCGCGACCCGGTCGGCGGCGTCGCAGGCGACGACGGTCACCGACGCGCCGGACGCGGTCAGCTCGTCGACGAGCGCGGACGCCCCGTCCGCCGCCGGGCCGCTGCGGCCGGTGAGCACCAGGTGCCGTACGCCGTGCCGGGCGACCAGGTGCCGGGCGACGGCGCCGCCGAGCGTCCCGGTGCCGCCGGTGACCAGGACGGTGCCGTACGCGCCGAACGCGGGCGGCATGGTCAGCACCACCTTGCCGACGTGCCGGGCCTGGCTGATCAGGCGGAACGCCTCCCGGGCCCGCCGGACGTCCCGCACGGTCAACGGCAGCGGGCTGAGCACCCCGGCGGCGAACAGCTCCATCAGCTCGCCGAGCAGCTGCCCGACCAGCTCCGGACCAGCCTCGACGAGGTCGAACGCCCGGTAGCCGACCCCCGGGTGGTCGGCCGCGATCCGGTCGGGGTCGCGGACGTCGGCCTTGCCCAGTTCCAGGAAGTGGCCGCCGCGCGGCAGCAGCCGCAGGGACGCGTCCACGAAGTCCCCGGCAAGGGAGTTCAGCACCACGTCGACGCCGCGCCCCCCGGTGGCGGCCAGGAACCGTCCGGCGAAGTCGAGGCTGCGGGAGTCGGCGATGTGCGCGTCGTCCAGGCCGAGGCCACGCAGGGTGTCCCACTTGCCCCGGCTCGCCGTGGCGTAGACCTCCACGCCCAGGTGCCGGGCCAGTTGGAGGGTCGCCATGCCGACGCCGCCGGCCCCCGCGTGCACCAGCAGCGACTGCCCCGGGCGGATCCCGGCGAGCCTGGTGAGCGCGTAGTGGGCCGTGAGGAAGACGGCCGGCACCGACGCGGCCTCGGCGTACGACCAGCCGCGCGGAACCCGGGCGAGCATCCGGGCGTCGGCGACCGCCACCGGCCCCAGGCCGCCGGTCCACATGCCCAGCACCCGGTCGCCGGGGGCGAAGCCGGCCACGTCCGGCGCGACCTCGGTGATCACCCCGGCCCCCTCGGCACCCAGCACCGGCGTGCCCGGGTACATGCCGAGCGCGATGAGGGTGTCCCGGAAGTTCACTCCGGCGGCGCGCACCGCGACCCGGACCTGCCCGGGGGCCAGCGGCGCCAAGGCGTCCGGGGCCGGGACCAGCGCCAGGCCCTCCAGGGTGCCCTGCCCACCGGCGGCGAGCCGCCACGCGGCACCGGCCGGGGGCGTCAGCGGGCCGTCCGGGCGGGGTCGGTGCCGAACCAGCCGGGGCACGTGCACCGCCCCGGCGCGAACGGCCAGTTGCGGCTCACCGGCGGCGAGCGCGGCGGGCAGGGCCGAGGCGCTGGCCGGGTCGGCGTCCAGGTCGACGAGGACGAACCGGCCGGGCTCCTCGGACTGGGCGGAACGCACCAGCCCCCACAGGGCGGCCGACACCGGGTCCACGTGCTCGGTGCCGTCGCCGACCGCCACCGCCGAGGTGGTGACGAACGCCAGCCTGGCCAGCCCCAGCCGGCCCTCGACCGCGAGCCAGGCCCGGATCAGGTCCAGGGCGCCGAGCACGGTGGCGCGCACCGCGTCGGGCCCGACCGGCGCGCCCGACGGGACCGGCACCGCGACCACGTCGGGCAGCGCCGCCCCTTCGGCCACCGCCGCGACCAGACCGGCGAGATCGGGGTACGCCCCGCAGAGGCCGCCCGCCCGGTCCAGGCCCCCGGCCAGCCCGGGATCGGCCGCGCCCACGACCGCCCAGCGCTGCACGGCGGCGACCCCCGGTTCCGGCCGGGCGGTCCAGGCGACGTGGTGCAGCGCGCCGTCCCCGGTGCCGGGGGTGCCGGGGGTGAGCGCCTCCACCGGCACCGCGCGCGCCACCAGGGAGTCGATCACCACGACCGGGTTGCCCCGCTCGTCGACGCAGGCGATCCGGACCGCCTCGGCACCGGCCGGGCTGATGGTGACCCGCAGCCGGTCGGCCCCGACCCCGGACGACGACACGCCCCGCAGGGCGAACGGCATCCGGACCTGCCCGTCCTCGGGGAAGAACGCGCCGAGGCTCATCGCCTGGAACGCCGCGTCGAGCAGCGCCGGGTGGACACCGAAGCGCGGGCTCCCGGGCTGCGGGACGGGCAGGGCCACCTCGGCGTACACCGTGTCGCCGGCCCGCCAGGCGGCCCGGACCCCCCGGAACGACGGCCCGTACTGGTAGCCCCGGTCGGCGAACCGGTCGTACAGGCCCGCCACCTCGACGGGCTCGGCCCCGGCCGGCGGCCAGGGCGCGCCCGGGTCCCCGCTCCCGGCGGCGTCGGCGTCGGCCGGCACGAGGGTGCCCTGCGCGTGCCGGGTCCACGCGGTGTCCGCGTCCGCGCCGTCGGCGCGCGAGTGGACGGTGAGCTGCCGGCGCCCCTCCGCGTCCGCCGGGCCCACCACGAGCCGCAGTTGCGCCGCCGACTCGTCGGCCACCACCAGCGGCGCGTCGAGGGTCAGCTCCTCGATCCGGCCGGCCCCGTCACGCCGCCCGGCCCACAGGGCGAGTTCCGCGTACGCGGCCCCGGGCAGGATCGCCGCGCCCAGCAGGGCATGCTCGCCGAGCCACGGGTGGTGTCGGACGCCGAGCCGGGCCGGATACACGTGGCCGCCCCGGTCAGGCAGCTCGACCGCCCCGCCCAGCAGCGGATGGTCGGCACCGCTGAGCCCGGCGGAGGCCACGTCCCCGCGCGCGGCCGGCGGGTGATACCAGAAGCGCTCGCGCTGGAACGGGTACGTCGGCAGGTCGACCCGGCGCGAGTCGGTTCCGAAGAGCACACTCGCGTCGATCTCGATCCCGTGGGCGTGGGCGAGCCCGAGCGCCATGCCGAACCAGCGGGCGCCGCCCTTGCCGCGCCGCAGTGTCCCCAGCACCGTCGCGGCGACCCCGGCATCGGCCGCGGTGCCCTGCAACGACACCGACAGCATCGGGTGCGGGCTGGGCTCCAGGAACCCCTCGTGCCCGTCCGCGAGCATCGCCCGGGTCGCCTGCTCGAACTCCACCGGGTCGCGCATGTTGCGGTACCAGTAGGCGGCGTCCAGCAGCGCGGTGTCCAGCAGGCCGCCCGTGACGGTCGAGTAGAAGGGGATCTGCGAGCTGCGGGGCGACACCGGGGCGAGGGCGGCCATCAGGTGGTCCTTCAGCACCTCCACCTGCGCGGAGTGCCCGGCCGTGTCCACCCCCGGGATCGCCTTGGCGTGCACGCCCTCGGCGGTCAGCTCGTCGACGAGTTCGGCGAGCGCGTCGGGGTAGCCGCTCACCGCCGCCGTACCGGGGCTGTTGACCGCGGCGACGGACAGCCGGTCGCCGAACCGCGCCAGGCGGGCGCGGAGCGCGTCGACGGGGAGCGACACCGCCACCATCCCGCCCTGCCCGGCCAGCCGCAGCCACGCCTGGCTGCGCAGGGCGACGATGCGCGCCGCGTCGTCCAGCGAGAGGCCGCCCGCCACGTGGGCCGCCGCGATCTCACCCTGCGAGTGGCCGACCACGGCGGACGGGTGCACGCCCAGCGCCCGCCAGGCCGCCGCCAGCGACACCATCATCGTGAACAGCACCGGCTGGACCACGTCGACCCGGCTCAGCGCAGGCGCGTCCGGCACGCGACGCAGCACGTCCAGCACGGACCAGTCGAGGTGCGCCCGCAGCGCCTCGTCGCACGCCGACGCGCTCGCCCGGAAGGCCGGGGAGCGGTCGAGCAGGCCGTCGGCCATCTCGGCCCACTGCGAGCCCTGGCCGGGAAAGACGAACGCGACCCGGTCGCTCGCGCCGGCCCGCCCCCGCAGCAGCGACGGGTGCTCCTCGCCCCGGGCCAGCGCGGCGAGCGCGTCGCCGACCTCCGCGCGGCTCTCCCCGATCACCACGGCCCGGTGCTCGAAGCGGGCCCGGGTGGCCGCCAGCGTGTAGCCGACCTCGGCGATGTCCAGGTCGGGTTCCTCGATCAACCGGGCCCGCAGCCGTGCCGCCTGGGCGCAGAGCGCGGCGCTCCCCCGGGCCGACAGGAACAGCGGGACGGTGACCTCGTCCGCCTCGTGGTCGATCGGTTCCCGCACCACCGGCGGCGCCTGCTCGACGATCACGTGGGCGTTGGTGCCGCTGATCCCGAACGAGGACACCGCCGCCCGGCGGGGTTCGTCGCCCTGCGGCCACGGCACCGGCTCGGTCAGCAACGACACCGCCCCGGAAGCCCAGTCCACCCGGGGCGTCGGCCGGTCCACGTGCAGCGTGCGCGGCAGCGTGTCGTGCCGCAGCGCCAGGATCACCTTCATCACCCCGGCGATGCCGGCGGCGGCCTGGGTGTGACCGATGTTGGACTTCAGCGAGCCGAGCCACAGTGGCCGGCCCGCCGGCCGGTCCCGGCCGTACGTGGCGAGCAGCGCCTGCGCCTCGATGGGGTCGCCCAGGGCGGTGCCGGTGCCGTGCGCCTCGACCGCGTCCACCTGGTCCGGCCGCAGGCCGGCGTCGGCCAGCGCCTGCCGGATGACCCGTTCCTGGGAGGGCCCGTTCGGGGCGGTGAGGCCGTTGCTGGCCCCGTCCTGGTTGACGGCCGAGCCCTTGACCACGGCCAGGATCTCGTGCCCGGCGGCCTCCGCGTCGGCGAGCCGCTGCACCACCATCATGGCGGCGCCCTCGCTGAGCGCCACCCCGTCGGCGGCGGCGGCGAACGCCTTCGACCGGCCGTCCGGCGACATCGCCCGCTGCCGGGAGAACTCCACCAGCATGTCCGGCGTCGACATCACCGTGGCCCCGCCGACCAGGGCCAGCGTGCACTCGCCCCGGCGCAGCGCCTGCACCGCGAGGTGCAGCGCCACGAGGGAGGCGGAGCAGGCCGTGTCCACGGTCACCGCCGGGCCCTCCAGGCCGAAGACGTAGGAGAGCCGGCCGGACATGACGCTGGCCGAGTTGCCGGTGCCGAGGTAGCCGTCGAAGTCGTCCGCGCCGTCTCGCAGCAGCGGCATGTAGTGCTGGCCGTTGGTCCCCACGAACACCCCGGTCCGGGTGCCGCGCAACGCGGTCGGGTCCAACCCGGCCCGTTCCAGGGACTCCCACGTGGTCTCCAGCAGCAGGCGCTGCTGCGGATCCATGGCGAGGGCCTCGCGGGGCGAGATCCCGAAGAACGCGGCATCGAAGTCGGGCGCGTCGTGCAGGAAGCCGCCCTCGCGGACGTAGGTGCGGCCGGGCGCCTCCGGGTCCGGGTCGTACAGGCCGTCGACGTCCCAGCCCCGGTTCGTGGGGAACCTGGAGATGGCGTCGCGGCCCTTCGCCAGCAGATCCCACAGGTCGTCGGGGGCGTCGACCCCGCCCGGGAACCGACAGGCCATCCCGATCACCGCGATCGGCTCGTCGTCGCCCGCCCCGGCCGGCGCGGACGGCGGGGCGACGGCCTCCGCCGTGTCCTCGTCGGCCTCCGGCCCGAGCAGCTCGGCACGCAGGTACGCGGCCAGCACCCGGGCGCTGGGATGGTCGAAGACGACGGACGCCGGCAGGTTCAGCCCGGTGGCCGCGTTCAGCCGGTTCCGCAGGTCCACCGCCGTCACCGAGGTGAAGCCGAGTTCCCGGAACGCCCGGTCCGGATCGGCCGCCTCGGCCTCGTCGTGCCCCAGGACGGCCGCGACGTGCGCACGGACCAGCCGCAGCAGCGTCCGGTGCTGATCGGCCGCGGGCCGGCCGCTGAGGGCACGGACCAGTTCGCCGCCGGCCGACGAGTCCTCGGCCGGGGTGTGCTCCGCCTCCCGGGTCGCCCGCAGCTCGGGCAGTTCGTCGAAGAGCGTGGTGGGCCGGGCCGCGGTGTACGAGGCGACGAACCGCGCCCAGTCGACGTCGGCCACGGTCACCAGGCCCTCGCCCCGCGCCACCGCCCCGCGCAGCACGTCCAGCGCGGCCCCCGGGTCCAACGGGGTGAGGCCACCCCGGCGCAGCAGTTCGCGGTCGGGGCCCCCGGCCCTCGTGTCGGGTTCGTGCCCGCCGGCGCTGGCATCGGGTGCCTGCCCGCCGGCGGCTGTGGTCGCGTCGGCCCACGGCGTCCACGCGATCGCCGTGGCGGGCAGGCCACGGGCCCGCCTCTCCTCGACCAGCGCGTCCAGCCGGGCGGTGCCCGCCGCGTAGCCGCCGTGCCCCGCGCCGCCCCAGGTGCCGGAGACCGAGGAGAAGACGACGAACGCGTCGAGCTCCAGTTCCGCCTCCGCCGCAAGGGCGTCGAGGTGCACTGCCGTCGTCGTCTTCGCGGCGACGGCGGCGACGAAGTCCTCCGGCGTGGTCTCGGCGAGGGCGGTGAGCGCGACGGCGGGCGGAGCCACCACGATCGTCGTGGGCCGGTACGCGCCGAGCAGCCCGGCGAGCGCGTCCCGGTCGCTCGGGTCGCAGTCGATCAGGGCCACCCGGTCGGCCCCGCCGGTGAGCCCGACGGTGGACGCGGCGGCCGGGCCGGCGAGCACCACGTGCGCCGCCCCGTCGCCGAGGAGGCGGCCGGCCAGGAGCGCGGCGACCGGGCCGGTGTCCCCGACGACGAGGATGGTGCCCCGGGCCGGCCAGTCGCCGGACGTGACGGTGGCGCGGGAACGCACGAGGCGTCGACCGTAGACGCCGGAGGCCCGTACGGCGACCTGGTCCTCGCCGTTCGAGCCGCCCACGACATCGGCGAGCTGCGCGAAGGCACGCTCCCCGGTGAGCGCCGGCAGGTCCACCAGCCCGCCCCATCGGTCCGGCAGTTCGAGGGCCGCGACCCGGCCGAGCCCCCACACCTGGGCCTGCCCGGCGTCCGGCACCTCGCCGGAGGACACGGCGACGGCCCCCCGGGTGACCGCCCAGAGGCGGGCCTGCGTCCCCGCGTCCGCCAATGCCTGGATCAGGGCGAGCGAGGCGGTCAGGCCGAGCGGTACGGCCGGGTGGCGCGCGTCCGCGCCCTCGGCGAGCGCCAGCAGGGAGACCACGCCCGCCGGGCCGGCCGCCTCCGGGTCGCCGGGGGCGGCGGAGGTCAGGAGCGCGGCAAGGCCGGCCCGGTCGGCGGTGCCGACGGTCAGCAGTTCGACGGAGGCGCCACGCGCGGCCAGCGCCTGCCGTACGCCCGCCACCACCCCGTCACCGGCCAGCGCCTCGGGCACCATCAGCAGCCAGCGGTTGGTGAGGGGTCGGGGGTCGTCGGTCGGCAACGGTTTCCAGGTGATCCGATACCGCAGGTCACCCGCCGGGTCGGCGGTGGTGGTGTCGCCCGTGGCGGGGTTGGTGGCGGGGTTGGTGGCGGGGTTGGTGGCGGGGTTGGTGGGAGTCGGTGCCCAGTAGTGGCGGCGTTGGAACGGATACGTCGGCAGGTCAACCAACCGCGCGCCCGCCCCCGCGAACACACCCTTCCAGTCAACACTCATCCCGCCGACGAACGCCTCACCCACCGACGTCAGAAACCGGCCCCACCCACCATCATCACGGCGCAGCGACCCCACCACCACCGGCCGCACATCCGGATCCACCACCGCCACCGACTCCAACACCCCACCCGCCAACACCGGATGCCCCGAACACTCCACAAACCCCGAAAACCCATCCCCAACAAGCCGCCCCACCACATCCGAAAACAACACCCGCTCACGCAGATTCCGATACCAATACCCACCATCCAAACCCACCCCATCAACCACACCACCCACCACCGACGAATAAAACGGCACCACACCCCGCCCCGGACACAAACCACCCAACAACCCCGACAGCATCCCCTCCACCGCCTCCACATGCGCCGAATGCGACGCATAATCCACCGCCACCCGCCGCACCCACACCCCATCCCGCTCACACTCACCAACAAACCCCACAGCAGCATCCACATCCCCCGACACCACCGTCAACGACGGACCATTCACCGCCGCCACACCCAACCGACCACCCCACCCCGCCAACCGTTCCTGCACATCCACGATCGGCAGTCCGACCGACACCATCGCACCACCACCGGCCAACACCTCACCGATCACCCGCGACCGCAACGCCACCACCCGCGCCCCATCAGCCACACTCAACACACCCCCCACCACCGCCGCAGCAACCTCACCCTGCGAATGACCCACCACCGCATCCGGCACCACACCCACCGACATCCACAACCGCGCCAACGACACCATCACCGCCCACGACACCGGCTGCACCACATCAACCCGACCCCACACCCCCTCACCCGCCCCGCCGCGCACCACCTCCAACAAATCCCAATCCACAAACCCCGACAACGCCCGACCACACTCCACCATCGACTCGGCGAACACCTCCGACTCGTCCAGCAGCGCCGCACCCATACCCACCCACTGCCAACCCTGACCCGGAAACACAAACACCACCCGACCACCACCACCAGCAACACCCGACGCCACCGAACCCACCACCACCGAACCCGAAGCCACCGCCCCAGAAGCCACCGCACCAAGACCAGCAACAACCTCCTCCACACCCCCACCGAACACGACCGCCCGATGCTCAAACACCGACCGCGACGACACCAACGACCAACCCACATCCACCAAACCAGAACCACCACCGGAGCCACCACCGTCAGACAACCCCGCGCACACCTCACGCAACCGACCCGCATACGCCCGCAAAGCCCCCACCGAACGACCCGACACCACCACCGGAACCACCGACAAGCTCCTGCCAACACCACCCTCGCCGCCATCCACGACACCGGCATCGGAATCGGAATCGGAATCGGAATCGGCAGGATCGTCGAACTCGGGGGCCTGCTCCAAAATCAGATGCGCATTCGTCCCCGACACCCCAAACGCCGACACACCCGCACGACGCACACGACCCACCACCGGCCAATCCCGCGCCTCCGTCACCAACTCCACCCCACCCGAAGACCAATCCACCAACGGCGACGGCACATCCACATGCAACGTCGCCGGCACCACCCCCGCCCGCAACGCCATCACCATCTTGATCACACCCGCCACACCCGCAGCCGCCTGCGTATGACCAATATTCGACTTCACCGAACCCAACAACAACGCCCCACCCACACGACCCCGCCCATACGACCCCAACAACGCCTCAGCCTCAATCGGATCACCCAACCGAGTCCCCGTCCCATGCGCCTCCACCACATCCACATCCGACACACCCAAACCCGCCGCCACCAACGCCGCACCAATCACCCGACGCTGCGCCACCCCCGACGGCGCCGTCAAACCATTCGACCCACCATCCTGATTCACCGCAGAACCCCGCACCACCGCCAACACCCGATGACCACGCTCCCGCGCCACCGACAACCGCTCCAACACCACCACCCCCGCACCCTCCCCCCACCCCGTCCCATCCGCACCACCCGCAAACGCCCGACACCGCCCATCACCCGACAACCCACCCTGCCGAGAAAACTCCACAAACAACCCCGGCGCCGCAATCACCGTCACCCCACCCGCCAACGCCACATCACACTCACCCAACCGCAACCCCTGACACGCCAAATGCAACGCCACCAACGACGACGAACACGCCGTATCAACCGAAATCGACGGACCCTCCAACCCCAACACATACGAAACACGACCCGACACCACACTCGGCGACGTCCCCGTCAACAAATAACCCTCAAACCCACCACCCGACTCCACCAACCGCGGCCCATACTCCTGACCCATCACCCCCACATACACACCCGTCCGCGAACCCCGCAAACCCAACGGATCAATCCCCGCACGCTCCAACGCCTCCCACGACACCTCCAAAAACAAACGCTGCTGCGGATCCATCGCCACCGCCTCACGCGGCGACACACCAAAAAACTCCGCATCGAACATCCCCGCGTCATACACAAACCCCCCCTCCCGCACATACGACTTCCCCACCACACCCCGCACCGGATCAAACAACCCCTCCACATCCCAACCCCGATCCACCGGAAACCCCGACACCGCATCCCCACCCCCCAACACCAAATCCCACAAACCCTCCGCACACACCACCCCACCCGGAAAACGACAACCCATCCCCACCACCACCACCGGATCATCCACAGCAGCAGCGGACTCGTACTGCCGCAACCGCTCGCGGGACTCATGGAGATCCGCCATGGCACGACGCAGATACTCGCGAAGCTTGTCTTCGTTGTTGACAGACACGGCGCTTCCCCCTGTGATCCGAGTGTCTTCCCGGGGTCGGTCGATTCGAGCGGGCAGTGCTCCGGCCGGCGCTACGCCAGTCGGAAATCGCTGTCGAGCAGGTCGAACAGTTCCTCGTCGGAGGCGGTCCGGAGGCGGTCGCTGACCTCGCCGCCGGAGCCGCCGTCGGTGTCGCGGGGCGGGCCCGTCCCGGGCCCGCCGACCTCGGCGAGCAGGACACGCAACAGGTCGGCTGCGCGGGTCCGGTCGGCGTCGTCCCTGACGACCGTCGCGATTCCGTCCCGCAGGCGGTCGAGCATGGCCAGAACACCGGCGGCGTCCGTCGGGAACTGTTGCCCGGTGGGCGACCGGCGGTCCAGTTCGGTCCGCAGATAGGCGGCCAGGGCCGCCGGGGTCGGGTGGTCGAAGACGACGGCGGCCGGCAGGCTGAGGCCCGTGGCCGCGCCGAGCCGGTTGCGGAGGTCCACGGCGGTGAGCGAGTCGAAGCCGGCGTCGCGGAAGGCCCGCTGCGTGCTCAGCATCGCCGCCTCGCCATGCCCGAGAACGGCGGCGGCCTCCGTCCGCACCAGGTCGGTCAGGATCGCCGTACGCTCGGCCGCCGACCTGCCGGTCAGCAGCGCGGCGAGGGCGGCTTCGGCAGGCTTCCCCGGCGTACCGTCCCTCGGGTGCGCACGGCTCGGACCGAGCAGGACGGCGGGCACCGCGCTGTCGGCGGCGGCGTGGGACCGCAGCACCGCCGGATCGAGGCGGACGGGGTGGTACGCCGCCGCCGGTCGGGAGCAGGCGGCGTCGAAGAGAACGAGCGCGTCGTCCACGCCGAGCGGCACGAGCCCGGACCGGCGCAGCCGTGCCACGTCCGCAGTGCCGAGGCCGGCGGCCATCCCGCCGTCCAACGGCCCCCACGCCAGGGCGGTGGCGGGCAGCCCCTGGCCCTGCCGCCAGCTCGCGAACGCGTCGAGGAAGGCGTTCGCGGCGGCGTACCCGGCCTGCCCGGCGCTGCCGATCGTCCCCGCTACCGACGAGAACAGCACGAAGGCGGTGAGGTCGAGATGCCGGGTGAGTTCGTGCAGGTTGACCGCTGCGTCCGCCTTGGCGCGGAGCACCGCCGCGACCCGCTCGCCGGTCTGTGCGGTCAGCACGCCGTCGTCGGGCAGGCCGGCCGAGTGCACCACCGCGGTGAGCGGATGCGCGGCGGGAACCCCGGCCAACAGGCGCGTCACCGCGCCACGATCGCCGACGTCGCAGGCGGCGACGCGGACGGACGCTCCCAGCTCCTCCAGTTCCCGGGTCAGGGCCGCCGCGCCGGGTGCGTCCGGCCCGCGCCGGCCGACCAGCAGCAGGCGGCGGACCCCGTGCCGGCGGACCAGGTGCCGGGCCACCGCGCCGCCGAGCATGCCGGTGCCCCCGGTGACGAGGACGGTGCCGGCTGCGGCCCACGGCGGGGCGGCACCGGTGCCGGCCGGCACCCGCACCAGGCCCGGAACGCTGGCCGTGCCGGCCCGCAGTGCCAGCTGCGGCTCGCCCGCAACGATCGCCCCGGGGAGGGCACGCAGCGAATCCGGGTGGTCGTCGGTGTCCACGAGGACGAACCGGTCCGGATGCTCGGTCTGGGCGACCCGCAGCAGGCCCCACACCCCGGCGGCGGCCGGATCGGTGACGGCTGTTCCGGCGTCCACGGCTCCGCTGGTGAGCACGACCAGCCGTGAGCCGGTGAAACGGTCGTCGGCGAGCCACTCCTGGACGACGGCCAGCGCCCGTCGGGTCCGTGCACCCACGTCACCGGGCTGCCGCCCTGCCGGGCCGTCGGCGCGGCGGCGGAAGTCGACGAGCACGTGGCCCGGTGCCCCGTTGGTGGCCAACGCGCCGGCCAGCGCGCCCAGGTCCGGGTACGCCTGGACGGGCACCCCGGCCCCCAGCGCACCGGACGGCAGCGGGGCGTCCGCGCCGACGACGGCGAACCGCGCCCCGGTGGCCACCGGGGCGGGCCGCACGGCGGACCACTCCAACCGGTACAGCGGTGCCTGGCCGGTGACGGTCGCCGCGATCCGGTCGGCGGCGACCCGGCGCAACGCCAGGGTGGCTGCGGCGAGGACCGGCGTCCCGTCGCCGTCGGCGACGGTCACGCAGACCGAGTCGGCATCGGCGGGCGCGATGCGCACCCGGAGCCGGTCGGCGCCGGAGCTGAACACCCGCACGTCGGTGAAGGCGAACGGCAGCATCCCGTGTGCCCCACCGGGAAACTGGTCACCGAAGACGATCGCGTGCAGGGCCGCGTCCAGCAGTGCCGGATGGACGGCGTAGTCGCCCGCCTCGGCGGCGTACCCCTCGGGGAGCCGGACCTCGGCGAACGTCTCGTTCCCGCGACGCCACGCGGCGCGCAGCCCTCGGAAGGCGGGGCCGTATCCGATGCCGTTGTCGGCGAAGCGCTCGTACTCGCTCTCGACGCCCACCGGCTCCGCCCCCTCGGGCGGCCAGTTGCTGCCAGGGCCGGCGTCCCACGCGGGTGGGCCGGCGGCCGGCCCCGGCGCGGCGCTGTCGACGCGGCCCGAGGCGTGCCGGGTCCAGTGGGGAGGCTCGGGCCCCACCGGTGCGGAGTGGATCCGGACCTGGCGGGCCCCGTCGGCGTCTGGTCCGTCGACGACGACCCGCACGCGGACGCCCCCGTCGTCGGCCAGCACCATCGGCGCCTCGAAGGTCAGTTCCGCGACCCGGGTGCAGCCCACCTCGGCGCGCACTCGGTGCATGATCTCCAGCAGCGCGGTCCCCGGCACCACCGTGCGCCCCCACACGCTGTGGTCGGCGAGCCACGGATGCGTCCGCACGCAGAGCTGACCGCTCCAGACCGTGCCGGCGCCGTCGGGCAGGTCCACGGCGACGGCGAGCAGCGGGTGCCCGGCCACGTCGAGGCCCACGGCGGTCAGGTCGCGTGCCCCGGGACGCGGGTCGAGCCAGTAGCGGGACCGCTGGAACGGGTAGGTGGGCAGGTCGGTGGCGAGCGGGCCGTCGCCGAGCGGCGCGACCGGGTCGACGGGAAGCCCGTGCACGTGGACGGATGCCAGGGCCTCCCGCACGGCCACTGCGTCGTCGCGGTCCCGGCGCAGGGTGGGCAGGAACAGCAGGGAGCGGTCGGGCTCCGCGGCCCCGGCGGGCTCGGCGGCGTCCGCGAGATCCACCGGGTCGGCGGGATCCGCCAGGCAGTCGCGCGCCATCGCCGTGAGCACTCCGTCGGGGCCGAGTTCCACGAACGTGTCGACGCCCTCGGCCCGCAGCGCACGCATGCCGTCGAGGAAACGCACCGGCTCGCGGGCGTGCCGGATCCAGTACCCGGCCGTACGGAGGTCGGTGCCGGACGCGATCGCCCCCCTGACGTTGGCGACCACGGGGATCGTCGGCTCGCCGGCACGGAGATCACCCATCGCCTTCTCGAACTCGGCGAGCATCCCGTCCATCCGTACGGAGTGGAAGGCGTGGCCGACCCGCAGTCGCCTGGCCCGGCGACCCCGGTCACGCCACAGCGCGACCTGCTCCTCGACGGCCGCCTCGTCGCCCGCGATCACGGTTGCCTGCGGCCCGTTGACCGCTGCGATCGACAGTTCGCCCTCCCGCCCCGCCAACAGGGGGTCGACCTCGCTCTCGGCGGCCTGGAGCGCGGCCATCGCACCGCCGGCCCGCAGGTCCGCCATGAGTCGACCGCGCACCGCCACCAGCCGGGCGGCGTCCGGCAGGGTGAGGACGCCCGCGACGTACGCCGCGGTGATCTCCCCGACCGAGTGGCCCAGCAGGGCGTCAGGCCGCAGCCCCCAGCTCGTGACCAGCCGGAACAGCGCCACCTCCAGCGCGAACAGGGCGGGCTGGGTGTACGCGGTGTCGTCCAGCAGCGCCGCCGCCTCGGTGCCCGGCTCGGCGAGCATGACGGCGCGCAGCGGCCGGTCCAGGTGCCGGTCGAGTTCCGCGAGGACGCCGTCCAGGGCCTGTGCGAAGGCGGGATGCCGGGCGTACAGTTCCCGGCCCGCGCCCGGTCGCTGGCTGCCCTGCCCGGTGAAGAGGAAGGCCACGCGCCGCTCCGGCACGGCCCGCCCGGTGACGAGCCCCGCGGCGCTGCGACCCGCCGCGAGCGCGTGGAGGCCGTCGAGCCGCGCGGTGTCGTCCCGGCCCAGCACGGCGGCCCGGTACGCGAACGCGGTGCGGGAGCGCGCCAGCGCGCGGGCCACGGCGTCGGCGGGCTCGGGCCGCGCCCGGGATGTCAGGTGGGCGTGTAGCCGCCGGGCCTGCTCGCGCAGGGCCGCCTCGGTCCGGCCGGACAGGACCCAGACGGGGTCGTCGCCGGCCGTCCCCGCCGGTTCGTGGGCAGTGGGCACCGTCGCCGCCGGGGCCGTGGCCGTGGCCGTGGCCGGATGGTGGGCGACGGATGCCGGCGGGGCCGAGAGGTCCGTCGCCCCGGTCGCCCCCGCCGCCGCACCGGGGGCGCTCTCCAGGATGACGTGCGCGTTGGTGCCGCTCGCGCCGAACGAGGAGACCCCGGCCCGGCGGGGCCGGTCGCCGTGATCGGGCCAGGGCCGCCCCTCGGTCAGCAGCCGCACCGCGCCCGACGACCAGTCCACCCGGGTCGAGGGGCGATCGACGTGCAGGGTCCGGGGCAGCCGCGCGTGACGCAGCGCCAGCACGGTCTTGATCACCCCGGCGACCCCTGCGGCGGCCTGGGTGTGGCCGATGTTGGACTTCAGGGATCCCAGCAGGAGCGGCCGGTCCGCCGGCCGGCCCTGGCCGTACGTCGCCAGCAGCGCCTGCGCCTCGATCGGATCGCCCAGCCGGGTGCCGGTGCCGTGTGCCTCCACCGCGTCCACCTCGTCCGCGGCCAGCCCCGCGTTGGTCAACGCCTGCCGGATGACCAGTTGCTGGGCCGTACCGTTCGGGGCGGTCAGGCCGTTGCTCGCCCCGTCCTGGTTGACCGCGCTGCCCCGCACGACGGCCAGCACCTGGCGACGGTTGCGGACCGCGTCCGAGAGCCGTTCCACCAGCAGCATCCCCACGCCCTCGCCGAACCCGGTCCCGTCGGCGGCGTCCGCGAACGCCTTGCAACGGCCGTCCTCGGCGAGACCGCGCTGCCGGGCGAAGTCGACGAACATCGTCGGCGTGGCGAGCACCGTCGCCCCGCCCGCCAGGGCCAGCTCACACTCGCCCGACCGCAGCGCCTGCACGGCCAGGTGCAACGCGACCAGCGACGACGAGCAGGCCGTGTCGACCGTCACCGCCGGCCCCTGCAACCCCAGCGTGTACGCGATCCGGCCCGACGCGACACTGCCCGCGCTGCCGTTGACCAGGTAGCCCTCCAGGTCCTTCGGCACCTCCGACAGCCGGCTGCCGTAGTCGTCGTACATCACCCCGACGTAGACCCCGGTGCGGGTGCCGCGGGCCGAGTCGGGGGCGATCCCCGCCCGTTCGAAGGTCTCCCAGGCGGCCTCCAGCAGCAGCCGCTGCTGCGGGTCCATGGCCAGCGCCTCGCGGGGCGAGACGGTGAAGAACTCCGGGTCGAACTCGGCGCAGTCGTAGAGGAAGCCGCCCTCGCGCACGTAGCTCGTTCCGGTCGAGTCCGGATCCGGGTCGTAGAGCCTCCCGACATCCCAGCCCCGGTCGTCGGGGAAGCCGGAGATCGCGTCGGTACCGGCCTCGACCAGCCGCCACAGGTCCTCGGGCGTGCTCACCCCGCCCGGCAACCGGCAGCTCATGCCCACGATCGCGATGGGCTCACGCGCGCTGTCCTCCAGCTCGCGCAGGCGTCGCCGCGTCCCGGCCAGCTCGGCGGTGACCCGCTTGAGGTACTCACGCATCCGGTCCTCGTTCGCGGTCACCTGCCGGCCCTCTCCTCGGTCGGGGTTCACAGCTGCTCCTCGATCAGGGCGAAGAGTTCGTCGTCGGAAGCCGAGTCCAGTCGCTCGGCGACCGTGGCATCCACCAGCCCGTCACCTGCCGGCCCGGACCGTGGCCCGCCGACCAGGGCGAGCATCTCCTCCAGCCGCCTGCGGACGATGTCCCGGCGAACGTCGTCCGTCCGCATCCCGCCGAGCGCCGCGGCCACTGCGTCGAGCCCGGTCAGTGCCGCCGCGCCCTCGTCAGCCGCCCCCTCGGCGGCGAGGCGGTCCACGAGGTGCTCGGCCACGGCCGACGGGGTCGGATGGTCGAACACCAGGCTCGGTGCCAACCGCAGGCCGGTCGCCGAGCCCAGCCGGTTGCGCAGTTCGACTGCGGTCAACGAGTCGAATCCGACCTCGCGGAACGGTCTGCCCGGGTCCACGTCCGCCGCTTCCCGGAGGGCGAGCACCCCGGCGACATGGGCGCGTACCAGATCCAGCAGCTGCCGGACCTGGGCCTGCGCGTCCTTCCCGGCCAGTTGCCCGCGCAGCTCGTCCGCCTGCTGCGGCGCGGCGACGGCGGGCACGGGCGCACCGCCGGCGGCGCCCGACGGGGCCGCGCGACGGAGCGGAGCCGCCGGCACCAGACCCCGCAGCAGGACCGGGACGGCGCCCGGTCCGTTGGCGGCCCACTCCCGGCGCAGCGCCGCCGGGTCCAGTCGGGCCGGTACGAGCACCGGTTCGTCCCGGGCCAGGTCGAGGGCCAGGTCGAACAGCGCGAGGCCCTCCTCGCCGGTCATCGGGGCGATGCCGGAGCGCCGCATCCGCCGCAGGTCCTGCTCGCCCAGGTGGCCCGTCATGTCGCTGGCCAGCCCCCACAGGCCCCAGGCGAGGGAGACGCCGGGCAGGCCCCGGGCCCGTCGGTGCTGCGCCAGGGCGTCCAGGAAGGTGTTCGCCGCCGCGTAGTTGGCCTGGCCGGGCCGGCCCAGGATCCCCGCCGCCCCGGAGAACAGCACGAACGCGGCCAGCGGCAGCCCCGCGGTCAGTTCGTGCAGGTGCAGTGCCGCGTCCACCTTCGGCCGGAGCACCGCGTCGACCCGCTCGGGGGTGAGCGCCTGCACCGCCCCGTCGTCGAGTACGCCGGCCACGTGCACCACGGCGGTCAGCGGATGCTCGGCGGGGATGCCGCCCAGGACGCCGGCCAGCGCGGCGCGATCCGTGGTGTCGCAGGCGGCCAGCGTCACGTGGGCGCCGAGCCCGGTCAGCTCCTCGGTCAGCCGGCCGGCATCGGGGGCGTCCGGACCGCTGCGGCTGACCAGCAGCAGCCGGCGCGCACCACGGGTGGTCACCAGGTGCCGGGCGAGCAGCCCGCCGAGCGTGCCGGTCGCGCCGGTGAGCAGGACCGTGCCGTCGGGGTCCAGGACGGCCCCCGGTTCGGGTTCCGCCTGCTCCGGCTCGGGTACGGGCCGCACCGGCTCGATCTCGGGCAGCAGGATCTGACCGGCCCGCACCACCAGTTGGGGCGCGTCCATGGCGAGGGCCGACGGCAGCGCCGCGAGCGAGCTGTCGTCCGCGTCGACGTCCACCAGCACGAAGCGGTCCGGGTGCTCCGATTGGGCCGACCGGAGCAGGCCCCACAGTCCCGCGTGGACGAGGCCCGGCACGTCCTCGTCCGGCCCGGCGGCCACGGCCCGTTCGGTGACCACCACGAGCCTGGCCGCGATGAACCGCTCGTCGGCCAGCCAGCGTTGCAGCAGATCCAGCCCGGCCCGGGTCGCCGCCCGGACGGCCCCGGCCCGGGCGTCGCCCACCGCGCCGTCGCCCACCGCGCCGTCGTTGGGCGACGGGCCGGCGGCCAGCGAACTGTCGACGCTCCAGCCGGCGGCCCTCCGGAAGTCGGCGAGGACGACGGCGGGCAGTTCCGCGCCCGCGTCCAGGGCCGCCCGCAGCGAGTCCACGTCGGTGTGCACGTCGACGGCGGCGACCGGCCACCGGTGCGGCTCGGCGGCCCCGTCCGCCTCGGCACCGTTCGGGGCCACGACCGCCCACCGCCGGTCGGCTGCCCCGGCAACGGCGGCCTGCCGCCGCCAGCCGACCCGGTACAACGCCCCGGCTCCGGCATCGGCGGGCAGCCCGAGGCGTTCCCGGACGAGCGGACGCAGGGCCAGGGCGTCCAACGAGAGGACCGGAGCACCGGCCGGGTCCACCGCGTGCAGGCAGACGGCCGAGTCACCGGACCGGCCGATGCGAACCCGCAGAGTGTCGGCGCCGGTGGCGTGGAGCACGACGCCCTGCCAGGCGAAGGGCAGCAGCACACTGCCCTCGGGGACGCCGACGAGGTCGCCCGCCAACCACCCCTGCAGGGCGGCGTCGAGCAGCGCGGGATGCAGCCCGAAGCGAATGGCCTCCGCGCTGACCCGGTCGGGCAGCCGCACCTCGGCGAACACCTCGCCGTCCCCCCGCCAGACCCCCTGGAGCCCGGCGAACGCCTCCCCGTACTCGTAGCCCAGCGCCGCGAACCGCTCATACAGGTCGGCCACGTCGACCGGCTCCGTGCCCGAAGGTGGCCAGGCGTCGGTGTGCCAGGGCGCAGCCGGTGCAGGCCGCGACCGCGCGGCCAGGACGCCCACCGCGTGCCGCGTCCAGGCGGACTCGGCCGGCGCCGCATCGTCCCGGGAGAACACGCTTACCGCGCGGCGGTCGGATCCGTCGTCGGGGTCGTCCACGAGCACCTGGAGCCGCACCCCGCCCCTGGCCGGCACCACCAGGGGAGCCTCCAGCCGCAGCTCCTCGACCTCCGGACAGCCAGCCGCAGCGGCGGCGTGCAGGGCGAGTTCCACGAAGGCCGTACCGGGCAGCAGCACGGTGCCGGAGACGGCATGGTCGGTCAGCCAGGCGTGCGAGGCGAGCGACAGATGCCCGGCCAGAAGCAGGCTCCTGGAGCCCCCGACCGACAGCGCACCGCCGAGCAGGGGATGGTCCTCCCACTCCATGCCGAACCGGGCCGCCGCGGCCGTCCCGACGCCAGCGGGCGAGGTCTGGGCCCAGTAGTGGCGTCGTTGGAACGGATACGTCGGCAGGTCAACCAACCGCGCGCCCGCCCCCGCGAACACACCCTTCCAGTCAACACTCATCCCGCCGACGAACGCCTCACCCACCGACGTCAGAAACCGGCCCCACCCACCATCATCACGGCGCAGCGACCCCACCACCACCGGCCGCACATCCGGATCCACCACCGCCACCGACTCCAACACCCCACCCGCCAACACCGGATGCCCCGAACACTCCACAAACCCCGAAAACCCATCCCCAACAAGCCGCCCCACCACATCCGAAAACAACACCCGCTCACGCAGATTCCGATACCAATACCCACCATCCAAACCCACCCCATCAACCACACCACCCACCACCGACGAATAAAACGGCACCACACCCCGCCCCGGACACAAACCACCCAACAACCCCGACAGCATCCCCTCCACCGCCTCCACATGCGCCGAATGCGACGCATAATCCACCGCCACCCGCCGCACCCACACCCCATCCCGCTCACACTCACCAACAAACCCCACAGCAGCATCCACATCCCCCGACACCACCGTCAACGACGGACCATTCACCGCCGCCACACCCAACCGACCACCCCACCCCGCCAACCGTTCCTGCACATCCACGATCGGCAGTCCGACCGACACCATCGCACCACCACCGGCCAACACCTCACCGATCACCCGCGACCGCAACGCCACCACCCGCGCCCCATCAGCCACACTCAACACACCCCCCACCACCGCCGCAGCAACCTCACCCTGCGAATGACCCACCACCGCATCCGGCACCACACCCACCGACATCCACAACCGCGCCAACGACACCATCACCGCCCACGACACCGGCTGCACCACATCAACCCGACCCCACACCCCCTCACCCGCCCCGCCGCGCACCACCTCCAACAAATCCCAATCCACAAACCCCGACAACGCCCGACCACACTCCACCATCGACTCGGCGAACACCTCCGACTCGTCCAGCAGCGCCGCACCCATACCCACCCACTGCCAACCCTGACCCGGAAACACAAACACCACCCGACCACCACCACCAGCAACACCCGACGCCACCGAACCCACCACCACCGAACCCGAAGCCACCGCCCCAGAAGCCACCGCACCAAGACCAGCAACAACCTCCTCCACACCCCCACCGAACACGACCGCCCGATGCTCAAACACCGACCGCGACGACACCAACGACCAACCCACATCCACCAAACCAGAACCACCACCGGAGCCACCACCGTCAGACAACCCCGCGCACACCTCACGCAACCGACCCGCATACGCCCGCAAAGCCCCCACCGAACGACCCGACACCACCACCGGAACCACCGACAAGCTCCTGCCAACACCACCCTCGCCGCCATCCACGACACCGGCATCGGAATCGGAATCGGAATCGGAATCGGAATCGGCAGGATCGTCGAACTCGGGGGCCTGCTCCAAAATCAGATGCGCATTCGTCCCCGACACCCCAAACGCCGACACACCCGCACGACGCACACGACCCACCACCGGCCAATCCCGCGCCTCCGTCACCAACTCCACCCCACCCGAAGACCAATCCACCAACGGCGACGGCACATCCACATGCAACGTCGCCGGCACCACCCCCGCCCGCAACGCCATCACCATCTTGATCACACCCGCCACACCCGCAGCCGCCTGCGTATGACCAATATTCGACTTCACCGAACCCAACAACAACGCCCCACCCACACGACCCCGCCCATACGACCCCAACAACGCCTCAGCCTCAATCGGATCACCCAACCGAGTCCCCGTCCCATGCGCCTCCACCACATCCACATCCGACACACCCAAACCCGCCGCCACCAACGCCGCACCAATCACCCGACGCTGCGCCACCCCCGACGGCGCCGTCAAACCATTCGACCCACCATCCTGATTCACCGCAGAACCCCGCACCACCGCCAACACCCGATGACCACGCTCCCGCGCCACCGACAACCGCTCCAACACCACCACCCCCGCACCCTCCCCCCACCCCGTCCCATCCGCACCACCCGCAAACGCCCGACACCGCCCATCACCCGACAACCCACCCTGCCGAGAAAACTCCACAAACAACCCCGGCGCCGCAATCACCGTCACCCCACCCGCCAACGCCACATCACACTCACCCAACCGCAACCCCTGACACGCCAAATGCAACGCCACCAACGACGACGAACACGCCGTATCAACCGAAATCGACGGACCCTCCAACCCCAACACATACGAAACACGACCCGACGCGACGCTCACCGACTTGCCGGTGAGCAGATAGCCCTCGAGTTCCTGCGGAGCCTCGTGCAGACGGGCGGCATACTCCTGGTGGGTCAGGCCGGAGTACACGCCGGTCCGGCTACCCCGCAGACCCGCCGGATCGATTCCCGCACGCTCCAACGCCTCCCACGACGTCTCCAACAACAAGCGCTGCTGCGGATCCATCGCCACCGCCTCACGCGGCGACACACCAAAGAACTCCGCATCGAACATCCCCGCGTCATACACAAACCCCCCCTCCCGCGCATACGACTTCCCCGCGGCGCCCGGCACGGGATCAAAGAAGGAGTCCACGTCCCAGCCCCGGTCGTCGGGGGCTGGGCCGATGACGTCAGCACCGGCCAGCAGGAGGTCCCAGAGCTTCTCGGGAGTGTCGGCTCCGCCGGGGTAGCGGCAGGCCATGCCGACGATGGCAATAGGCTCGTCGACGGGCACGGCTGCGGCAGTCACCGGGACTTCCTCGGCAGAAGCGCCGACGAGGACGCCCTCCAGGAACTTCGCCAACGTGGACGGGGTGGGGTGGTCGAAGACCACCGTCGGAGGCAGACTCAGACCGGTCGTGCTGTTGAGGTGGTTGCGCAGTTCGAGCGCCGTGAGCGAGTCGAAGCCGGCGTCCTTGAAGGCCCGGGTGGGCGCGACCGCATCCACCGTCTCGTGCCTCAGGACCGCCGCGGCCGCCGCCCGCACCGTTTCGAGGAGGACCCGCTGCCGTTCCGCGTCGGGCATCCCCGCCACCCGCTGCGCAAGGCCGGCGCTCGGCGACTCGGTGTCCACTTTCCGGGCATCGAGCGCGCTCCTGGCCTCGGGCACCCCGTCGAAGAGCCGCCCCGAGCGCAGGTCGGCAAGACGCGGAGCGAAAACCGTCCAGTCGACGTCGGCGACGGTGACAGACACGTCATCGCGGTCGAGGGCCTGCTGCAGAGCGGCGATGCCGAGCTCCGGGTCCAAGGCCGTGATGCCACGGCGGTTCAGGTTCTGCTCGCCGATCCCCTCCGCCATGCCACCGCCGCCCCACAGTCCCCAAGCTATGGAGGTGGCGGGAAGACCTGCGGCACGACGTCGCTCCGCCAGGGCGTCCAGCGATGCGTTCGCCGCCGCGTACGCCGCCTGGCCGCCGTTGCCCCAGACTCCGGTAACCGATGAGAAGAGGACGAAGGCGTCCAGCTCCTGGTGCTGGGTGAGTTCGTCGAGCAGCAGCGCGGCAGCGGTCTTCGGACGGAAGACCTCGTCGATGTGTCCGGCGGCGAGCGTGTCGATCACACCGTCGTGCAGGACTCCGGCGGTGTGGAAGACCGCAGTGGGCGGATGCGCCGCCAGGACGTCGGACAGCGCAGCCCGGTCCGCTACATCGCAGGCGGCCATGGTCACCTCGACACCGAGCGCGCGAAGATCAGCTTCCAGTTCTGCCGCCCCCGGGGCGTCGGCACCCCGACGACTGGTGAGAACGAGGTGTTCGGCACCGTTGCGAGCGAGCCACCGGGCCACCCGGCCACCCAGACTTCCCGTACCTCCGGTCACCAGGATGTTCCCGCGAGGGCGCCATTCCCGGCGCGCAGTGCCCGCCGCGCGCGTCACCCGACGCCCGTAGATCCCCGAGCCGCGTACCGCGATCTGGTCCTCGCCGTCCGCTCCGGCGAGGGCGTTGGCGAGCTGGTCCAGCATCCGGGCATTCGGTACGGACGGAAGGTCGACCAGGCCGCCCCAGCGGTCCGGCAGTTCCAGGGCGGCCACCCGCCCGAACGCCCACACCTGCGCACCGAACACATCCGGCGCCTCCTGGGGCACCACAGCGACCGCCCCCTGCGTGACGCTCCACAAAGGAGTCTCGGCTCCCGCGTCACCGATGGCCTGCACCAGCGCCAGCGACGAGACCACGCCCATTCCGATGGAGGGGTGTTGAGGATGCGCGTCCTGCACAAGCCCGAGAAGAGACACGGCGCCCGACAGCGGCACCGGCCCAGCCGTCGTGGTGGCGAGCAGTTCGGCGATCCGGGCCCGGCCCGCGAGCGGGTCCACGGCCAGCAACTCGACCTCGGCGCCCCTGCGAATGAGCGCTGCTGTGATGTCTGCGGCAAGCTCCGAGCCGGCGGTCCCCGGGTCGGCGATGAGTAGCCAGCGGTTGGTGAGGGGTCGGGGGTCGTCCGTCGGCAACGGTTTCCAGGTGATCCGATACCGCACGCCACCCACCGGGTCGGCGGTGGTGGTGTCGCCCGTGGCGGGGTTGGTGGCGGGGTTGGTGGGAGTCGGTGCCCAGTAGTGGCGGCGTTGGAACGGATACGTCGGCAGGTCAACCAACCGCGCGCCCGCCCCCGCGAACACACCCTTCCAGTCAACACTCATCCCGCCGACGAACGCCTCACCCACCGACGTCAAAAACCGGCCCCACCCACCATCATCACGGCGCAGCGACCCCACCACCACCGGCCGCACATCCGGATCCACCACCGCCACCGACTCCAACACCCCACCCGCCAACACCGGATGCCCCGAACACTCCACAAACCCCGAAAACCCATCCCCAACAAGCCGCCCCACCACATCCGAAAACAACACCCGCTCACGCAGATTCCGATACCAATACCCACCATCCAAACCCACCCCATCAACCACACCACCCACCACCGACGAATAAAACGGCACCACACCCCGCCCCGGACACAAACCACCCAACAACCCCGACAGCATCCCCTCCACCGCCTCCACATGCGCCGAATGCGACGCATAATCCACCGCCACCCGCCGCACCCACACCCCATCCCGCTCACACTCACCAACAAACCCCACAGCAGCATCCACATCCCCCGACACCACCGTCAACGACGGACCATTCACCGCCGCCACACCCAACCGACCACCCCACCCCGCCAACCGTTCCTGCACATCCACGATCGGCAGTCCGACCGACACCATCGCACCACCACCGGCCAACACCTCACCAATTACCCGCGACCGCAACGCCACCACCCGCGCCCCATCAGCCACACTCAACACACCCCCCACCACCGCCGCAGCAACCTCACCCTGCGAATGACCCACCACCGCATCCGGCACCACACCCACCGACATCCACAACCGCGCCAACGACACCATCACCGCCCACGACACCGGCTGCACCACATCAACCCGACCCCACACCCCCTCACCCGCCCCACCCCGCACCACCTCCAACAAATCCCAATCCACAAACCCCGACAACGCCCGACCACACTCCACCATCGACTCAGCAAACACCTCCGACTCGTCCAGCAGCGCCGCACCCATACCCACCCACTGCCAACCCTGACCCGGAAACACAAACACCACCCGACCACCACCACCAGCAACACCCGACGCCACCGAACCCACCACCACCGAACCCGAAGCCACCGCCCCGGAAACCACCGCATCCAAACCCGCCACCACCTCGGCGACACCCCCACCAAACACGACCGCCCGATGCTCGAACACCGACCGCGACGACACCAACGACCAACCCACATTCACCAGACCGGCACCATCGGAAAGACCCGCGCACACCTCACGCAACCGGCCCGCATAAGCGCGCAAAGCCGCCGTCGAACGACCCGAAACCACCACCGGAACCACCGATAGACCCCTACCCACACCAGCATCGGTGTCGGTGTCGGTAACAACCGGATCGTCGAATTCGGGGGCCTGCTCCAAAATCAGATGCGCATTCGTCCCCGACACCCCAAACGCCGACACACCCGCACGACGCACACGACCCACCACCGGCCAATCCCGCGCCTCCGTCACCAACTCCACCCCACCCGAAGACCAATCCACCAACGGCGACGGCACATCCACATGCAACGTCGCCGGCACCACCCCCGCCCGCAACGCCATCACCATCTTGATCACACCCGCCACACCCGCAGCCGCCTGCGTATGACCAATATTCGACTTCACCGAACCCAACAACAACGCCCCACCCACACGACCCCGCCCATACGACCCCAACAACGCCTCAGCCTCAATCGGATCACCCAACCGAGTCCCCGTCCCATGCGCCTCCACCACATCCACATCCGACACACCCAAACCCGCCGCCACCAACGCCGCACCAATCACCCGACGCTGCGCCACCCCCGACGGCGCCGTCAAACCATTCGACCCACCATCCTGATTCACCGCAGAACCCCGCACCACCGCCAACACCCGATGACCACGCTCCCGCGCCACCGACAACCGCTCCAACACCACCACCCCCGCACCCTCCCCCCACCCCGTCCCATCCGCACCACCCGCAAACGCCCGACACCGCCCATCACCCGACAACCCACCCTGCCGAGAAAACTCCACAAACAACCCCGGCGCCGCAATCACCGTCACCCCACCCGCCAACGCCACATCACACTCACCCAACCGCAACCCCTGACACGCCAAATGCAACGCCACCAACGACGACGAACACGCCGTATCAACCGAAATCGACGGACCCTCCAACCCCAACACATACGAAACACGACCCGACACCACACTCGGCGACGTCCCCGTCAACAAATAACCCTCAAACCCACCACCCGACTCCACCAACCGCGGCCCATACTCCTGACCCATCACCCCCACATACACACCCGTCCGCGAACCCCGCAAACCCAACGGATCAATCCCCGCACGCTCCAACGCCTCCCACGACACCTCCAAAAACAAACGCTGCTGCGGATCCATCGCCACCGCCTCACGCGGCGACACACCAAAAAACTCCGCATCGAACATCCCCGCGTCATACACAAACCCCCCCTCCCGCACATACGACTTCCCCACCACACCCCGCACCGGATCAAACAACCCCTCCACATCCCAACCCCGATCCACCGGAAACCCCGACACCGCATCCCCACCCCCCAACACCAAATCCCACAAACCCTCCGCACACACCACCCCACCCGGAAAACGACAACCCATCCCCACCACCACCACCGGATCATCCACAGCAGCAGCGGAGGTGACCTGCCGGACGTTCTCCGGTTGCCGGCCCTGAATTTCTTCCTGCAGCTTCCGGGCAGCGGCCATCGGGGTGGGATGGTTGTATACAAGCGAGGCGGGAACCCGCAGCCCAGTGCCGCGTTGCAGGTGGTTACAGAGCTCGACGGCGGTGACCGATTCGAATCCATGCTCCTTGAACGTGCGCTCCGGATCGACCGCCTGCGCCGAGTCGAGGCCCAGAACGACGGCGGTGCTGGCGCGAACGGTCGCCAAGAGTCGGTTCAGTTGCTCGGGCTCGGCCAACGTCAGAAGCTCGGCCCGAATCCCTGGCTCGGATTCGGCTGGTTCGTTCTCCGCCTCCGCGTGATCATCGAGGATCGGAGCTGGCGCGCCGTCGGTGTTCGGTGCCCAGTAGTGGCGGCGTTGGAACGGATACGTCGGCAGGTCAACCAACCGCGCGCCCGCCCCCGCGAACACACCCTTCCAGTCAACACTCATCCCGCCGACGAACGCCTCACCCACCGACGTCAAAAACCGGCCCCACCCACCATCATCACGGCGCAGCGACCCCACCACCACCGGCCGCACATCCGGATCCACCACCGCCACCGACTCCAACACCCCACCCGCCAACACCGGATGCCCCGAACACTCCACAAACCCCGAAAACCCATCCCCAACAAGCCGCCCCACCACATCCGAAAACAACACCCGCTCACGCAGATTCCGATACCAATACCCACCATCCAAACCCACCCCATCAACCACACCACCCACCACCGACGAATAAAACGGCACCACACCCCGCCCCGGACACAAACCACCCAACAACCCCGACAGCATCCCCTCCACCGCCTCCACATGCGCCGAATGCGACGCATAATCCACCGCCACCCGCCGCACCCACACCCCATCCCGCTCACACTCACCAACAAACCCCACAGCAGCATCCACATCCCCCGACACCACCGTCAACGACGGACCATTCACCGCCGCCACACCCAACCGACCACCCCACCCCGCCAACCGATCCAACACAACCGCCACCGGCAACCCCACCGACACCATCGCACCACCACCCGCCAACACCTCACCAATCACCCGCGACCGCAACGCCACCACCCGCGCCCCATCAGCCACACTCAACACACCCCCCACCACCGCCGCAGCAACCTCACCCTGCGAATGACCCACCACCGCATCCGGCACCACACCCACCGACATCCACAACCGCGCCAACGACACCATCACCGCCCACGACACCGGCTGCACCACATCAACCCGACCAAACGATCCGTCACCCCCACCACCGCGGACCACTTCCAACAAATCCCAATCCACAAACCCCGACAACGCCCGCCCACACTCCACCATCGACTCAGCAAACACCTCCGACTCGTCCAACAGAGCCGCACCCATACCCACCCACTGCCAACCCTGACCCGGAAACACAAACACCACCCGACCACCACCACCAGCAACACCCGACGCCACCGAACCCACCACCACCGAACCCGAACTCACCGCCCCAGAAGCCACCGCATCCAAACCCGCCACCACCTCGGCGACACCCCCACCGAACACGACCGCCCGATGCTCGAACACCGACCGCGACGACACCAACGACCAACCCACATCCACCAGACCAGAACCACCACCGGAGCCACCACCGTCAGACAACCCCGCGCACACCTCACGCAACCGACCCGCATACGCCCGCAAAGCCCCCACCGAACGACCCGACACCACCACCGGAACCACCCGAACCGAACCGACACCGGCATCGGTAACAGCCGTTTCCTCAGCCGCCACCGGAGCCTGCTCGAGAATCAGATGCGCATTCGTACCGCCCATGCCGAAGGAACTCACTCCGGCGACACGCGGGCGGCCCGTCCCGTCGCCCGGCCACGGCTGCAGTTCCGTCTGAACCCGGAGGTTCAGCTCGTCGAGGCGGATGTCCGGGTTCGGCGTACGGAAGTTGAGGCTCGGCGGCAGCACCCCCTCACGTACGCACAGCACCGCCTTCAGCAGGCCCGTGATGCCGGCCGCCCCCTCCAGGTGGCCGACGTTGGTCTTGACCGATCCGACCGCGAGTGGGTTGTCGCAGCCGCGGGCGACACCCAGCACCGCCCCGAGGGCCGCCGCCTCGACGGGGTCGCCGGCCTTCGTCCCGGTGCCGTGCAGCTCGACGTAGTCGACGTGTTCGGGGGCCACCCCCGCCCGCTCGTACGCCCGGCGCAGCAATGCCTCCTGGGCCTCCCGGTCGGGATGGGTGAGGCTGGGGCCACCGCCGTCGTTGTTGACGGCACAGCCCCGGATGACGCAGTGCACCTGGTCGCCGTCCTCGATCGCGCGGATCAGCGGCTTGAGGACCATGGCCACGCCACCCTCGCCACGGACGTAGCCGTTGGCCCGGGCGTCGAAGGTGAAGCAACGCCCGTCAGGAGAGAGTGCCCCCATACGCGCCATGGCGGCGGTGCTCTCCTCTGCCAGGATGAGGCTCACCCCGCCGACGACGGCGACCGCGCTCTCGCCCCGCAGCAGGCTTTCGCACGCCAGGTGAACGGCGACCAGGGATGACGACTGCGCGGAGTCCACGGTGAAGCTGGGGCCGCGCAGACCCAGCAGGTACGAGAGACGGTTGGCCGTGAGGCTACGGTTCAGGCCTGTCGCGGTGTGCCCGCTGATGGGCGTGCCGGAGCGGCGCAGCAAGGTGGCGTAGTCGTCGGCGGTGAGCCCCACGAAGACGCCAGTGTCGGAGCCCTTCAGGTCGGCGGGCCGGATGCGGGCGTTCTCCAGTGCCTCCCAGCCGAGTTCGAGCATCAGGCGCTGTTGCGGGTCGACCGCGGCGGCCTGGCGCGGGGACATGCCGAAGAACGCGGCGTCGGATTCTCCCTTCCCATCGATCACCGCCCGCCAACCGCCGTCGGGCTGGCGGTCGACCGCGCTCCGCCCGCTGCACAGCAGGTCCCAGAATTCCTCGATGCTCGGCGCGCCGGGAAGCCGGCAGGACATCCCGATGACGGCGATATCGCGGTGGCGCAACACGTCACTCTGCACGGTCATGAGGTCTCCTGGGTCGAAGAACGATGCTGGGAAGCCCATCCGCGGTCCGGCGGGGACGGCTGCGCTGCACGCGTCTGCGCCCACAACTCGCATCGTCCCAGCGGGCGCTTGCAGCGGCGGCGGCCGATGGTTTTCGGCTTCACCAGGCCATGTCAGCTCCGGGCCGGCCGAGCCAATGCGCTACTGATCCGTTCGTCACCTGATCCGGCGCCCGGGCCGGGTCACCACGTCACCGGAAGGGACACGAGGCTGCGTACCATCATTCCCTTGTTCCAATCAAGTTCGTTTTCCTCGACGGCCAGGCGGAGACCGGGAAGCCGCCTGGCCAAGGCGCCGATGGCGGCCTGTATTTCCAGTCTGGCCAGTGACGCCCCGATGCAGTAATGGGGCCCGTGCCCGAAGGCGATGTGCGGATTCGGGTCGCGGTCGAGCACGACGTCTGCGGCATTCGCGAAGACGTCGTCGTCCTGATTGGCGGACGCCAGCGAGAAGACGACGGCGTCGCCGGCCCGGATGGTCGTCCCGTTGAGTTCCAGGTCCTCGGTGGCGATGCGGGTGGGGCCGACCGAGGCCCAGAGCGGGGCCACCCGCAGCAGTTCCTCGACTGCCGTGGGGATCAACTCCGGACGGGCATGGAGTTGCTCGTACCTGGTCCGGTCGCGCAGCAGGAGGAAGATCTGCGAGGCGATCTGGCTGGCGGTCGTCTCGTGGCCGCCGACGAGCAGGCCGCCGGTGAGCATGACGAGTTCGTCCTCGGTCAGCCGATCGCCGTCGTCTCGCGCCTCGACCAGGGCGCCGAGGAGGTCGTCGGTGCGGTGTGCACGGCGCTGCGCGAGGAGGCCGCCGAGGTACTCGACGAAGTCCTCTACCGCGCGGTCGACCTGGTCGGCCGTGTATCGGGTGGAGGACATCAGGGCATCGCTGAAGGCACGGAACAGGTGCTGCTCGTCGTACCCGATGCCCATCATCTCGCAGATGATCATCACCGGCAGGGGAAGCGCGAGCTGCTGCACGAGGTCGGCCGGCGGCCCGGTTTCGACCACGTCGTCGAGAAGCTTGTCGGCGAGCTGGACGACGCGCGGGGCGATGTCCCGTACGCGCTTCGGCGTGAACGCCGTGGCGACGAGCCTGCGCAGTCGGGCGTGCGCGTCGGGGGGAAGACCCATCAGACCGTCGGGTTCCTGGAGACGGGGGGAGGCGCGCGGCACGTCCCGCCCGGCTCCGGCTGCAATGCTGAGTCGGGGGTCAGAGAGGGCCTTCTTGGCGTCGGCGTGCCGGGTGACCAGCCAGGCGTCCCCGCCGTAGGGCATGCGGACGCGGGCGACCGGCTCTTTCGAGCGCAGTTCGCCGTACGTGGGATCGATATTCAGGTCGGTACGGTCACTGAAGGGGTAGAACCTGCAGGACCCGGCCGTTACTGGATGCTCCATGGCAGCTCTCTTCCAGGCAGGGTGCGGTTCCGCATTGATCAAGGATGCGGTTTTGCATTGATCTTGGCAACGCCCCCTCGAACAGCACGCCCCTTTCGTCGATTCAGCCAACACCGATCGATGATCATTGTCACGAATCCGTAGAAGACTATGTCAAGTCTCGATATAGAACCGCCCTGATCGTCGACAAAAATGACCGCAATCAACTGATAAAACGGGTGCTCCGAGCGTTGCAGACAGCACTATGTCAGGTCCGGCCTTGCGGCCATCACGATTCGGACCGAAGATTACGACGCCCCGGAGAAGTGCAGGGCCCGCCCTGCCCGCCGCCACAGCGCTGACTCGCCGCCCAGCACAACCGTCAATGCCGGCGAGGCGACCGAGCAGGCCGCAGGTGACAGCGCCAGCCCGGAAGATCCCCTCCCCGACCGGACGCCCTCGCGAACCAAGGTTCTCTTTCCCTTCGGCCCGACGGCCGAGACCACCGAGGAGATGAGCACACCATGACGCAGACCCCGAACGCCCCGGCGGGACCGATCGACCTGCCCAAGGGCGCCGACGCCCAGGGGCTGCTGGACTGGTTCGCGTACATGCGGAAGAACTGGCCCGTCTCCTGGGACGAGACCCGTCAGGCCTGGCACGTGTTCTCCTACCGGGACTACCAGACCGTGACCACCAACCCGCTGATCTTCTCGTCGGACTTCACCTCGGTCTTTCCCGTACCGTCGGAGCTGGCCCTGCTGATGGGCCCCGGCACCATCGGCGGCATCGACCCGCCGCGGCACGCGCCGCTGCGCAAGCTGGTGAGCCAGGCGTTCACCCCCCGCCGGATCGCCCAGATGGAGCTGCGGATCGGGCAGATCACCGCCGACGTGCTCGACCAGGTACGCGACCAGGACCGGATCGACATCGCCAGCGACCTCGCGTACCCGCTGCCGGTGACGGTCATCGCCGAGCTGCTCGGCATTCCCACCAAGGATCACGAGAAGTTCCGCGAGTGGGTGGACATCATCCTCAGCAACGAAGGGCTGGAGTATCCCAACCTCCCGGACGACTTCACCGAGACGGTGGGCCCCGCCATCGAGGAGTGGTCCGAATTCCTGTACGCCCAGATCGCCCACAAGCGCGCCGAACCGAAGGACGACCTGATCAGCGGCCTCTGTGCGGCGGAGGTCGACGGGCGCAAGCTGACCGACGAGGAAGTCGTCAACATCGTCGCGCTGCTGCTCACCGCCGGGCACATCTCCAGCGCCACGCTGCTCAGCAACCTGTTCCTGGTGCTGGAGGAGCACCCGCAGGCACAGGCCGCGGTCCGCGCCGACCGCAGCCTCGTGCCGGGCGTGATCGAGGAGACGCTGCGCTACCGGTCCCCGTTCAACTGCATCTTCCGGATCCTGAACGAGGACACCGACATCCTCGGCCACCCCATGCGCAAGGGCCAGATGGTGATCGCCTGGATCGCCTCCGCGAACCGCGACACCGAGGTGTTCACGGACCCGGACACCTTCGACATCCGACGCGAGTCGAACAAGCACCTGGCGTTCGGCCACGGCATCCACCACTGCCTGGGCGCGTTCCTGGCCAGGCTGGAGGCGAAGGTCTTCCTCAACCAGACGCTCGACCAGTTCACCGAGTTCCGGATCGACCACGTCGGGGTCGAGTTCTACGACGCCGACCAGCTCACCGCGCGACGCCTCCCCGTCCAGGTGGTACGCGACGGACGGCACCCGAAGTAAGACGTCGAGCCGGTGACGGCCGCCGTGCGCGACATCATGGCCGTCTTCGGCGCGGGGGTGGGGACCGACACCGGAACGTCGAGCAGACCGAGGAGCGCAGATCACCATGTCCCCGTCCGCCGATCCGTCCGAGCTGTGGCTACGCCGCTACCGGCCCGTCAACGACCCCGCCGTCCGGCTGTTCTGCTTCCCGCACGCCGGGGGCGCGGCCAGCGCGTACCTGCCGTTCGCCCGCCGGCTCGCCGCCGACGTGGACGTGCTGGCGGTCCAGTACCCGGGCCGGCAGGACCGCCGCGGCGAACCCTTGATCGAGTCCGTCGACGCCCTGGTGGACGGGCTCCTGCCCGCACTGCTCGCCTGGGCGGACCGACCGGTGGCCTTCTTCGGTCACAGCATGGGCGCCACGGTGGCCTTCGAGGCCGCCCGCCGGCTCCCACCGGCCGACGCCGATCGGCTCGTGCACCTCTTCGCCTCCGGCCGCCGTAGCCCGTCCGTCGGGCGGCGGGACCGGTTCTACCGGTTTGACGACGAGCTGATCGACGAGATCCGCCGGCTCCAGGGCACCGATTCCAGCCTCCTGGACGACAGGGAACTGCTGGACATGCTCCTCCCCGCCATCCGCAACGACTACCGGGCCGCCGCCGCCTACGAATACCGGCCAGGGCCCAGGCTGCGTTGCCCGGTCACCGTACTCGCCGGGGCCGCCGACACCCACGTCACCACCGACGAGGCCGCGGCGTGGGCCGAGGTGACCGCAGCGGCCACGATGGTCCGCACGTTCCCGGGCGGGCACTTCTATCTCAACGATCAGCTCGACGCTGTGTGCGCCGAGGTCACGACCACCCTCGCAGCGGTGTCCACGACCGCCCTCACGGCGGTGCCGGGTGCCGACCCCGGCTGAGATCCCCACCGTCCCGGGCGCGCCACGGCACCCCGGGCGGCTCGTCAGGCCCGGCTCGCCCCGGTGGCCACGCCCTGGTGCAGTTCCAGCCGAGCCCCGGTGAAGGTGCTCCGCATCCGCCGGTCGTGCGTCACCACGACCAGCGCTCCGGCGTAGCCGTCCAGCGCCTGTTCCAGCTCCTCCACGAGCAGGGGCGCGAAGTGGTTGGTGGGCTCGTCCAACAGCAGCAGGTCGGCCGGGCGGGCGACCAGCCGGGCCAGGTCGATCCGGCGGCGCTGCCCGACGGAGAGCGTCCCGACCGGCATGCGCAGGTCATCGGGCCGGAACAGACCGCGGGCGAGCAACTCCTCCGCGTACTCCTCGGGATGCCCCGGCCGACCCGACGCGTACGTCTCCAGCAGAGAGCGCCCGGGCTGCCCGACCGTCACGTCCTGACGCAGGTGGCCGATCCGAGCCGGCAGCCGCACCGTTCCGCCGTCGGGCACGAGTTCCCCGGCGAGCACCCGCATCAGGGTGCTCTTACCCGCGCCGTTGGGTCCGGTCACCAGCAACCGTTCGGCGGGTCCGATGGTCAGCTCGGGCACGTGCAGGCGGCGGCCCACCCGGACGTCGGTCAACTCGACGCGGCGGGTATCGGCGTCCGTGGCATCCGGGGCGACCGACGCGGTGAAGCGCAACGGGTCGGCGGGTCGCGGTACCGGATTCTCCCGCAGCCGGCGAAGCCGCTCGTTGGCGTTGCGGGCCTTGCGTGACGTCGCCGTCGACGACGACCGGGAGCGGTGGGCACCGGCCCCGCTGAACGCAGCCGGTCCCTTGCGGGAGATCGACCGGAGCATCGTCCCGGCCCGCTCCGCGAGTTGGGACTGCCGCTCGACCTCGGCCACCCATTCCGCGTACGCGCGCTCCCGGCTCTCCCGGAGGGCGGCCTTGGCCCGCAGGTAGCTGGCATAGCCGTCGCCGTACCGGTGCACGGCCCGGGTGTCGGTGTCGACCTCGAGGATGGTGGACGTGACCGACTCCAGGAACACCCGGTCGTGAGTGACCACGACGACGGTGCCCCGGTGCGACCGCAGGTGATCCTCCAGCCACTCCACGGCCTCGATGTCGAGGTCGTTGGTGGGCTCGTCGAGCAGCAGCAGTTCCGGCGCGGCGGCCAGGGTCGCGGCGAGCGCGAGCCGGGACCGTTCCCCGCCGGAGAGCGTGTCGACGTCGCGATCGCGGTCGAGCTCGGCCAGGCCGAGACCGTGCAGGGCGGCGTCCACCCGGGCGTCGGCCTGGTAGCCGCCGCGGGCCTCGAACACAGTGAGCAGCGTGCCGTAGGCGTCCAACTGCTCGGGCGTGGCGGTGGCCAGGTCCGCCTCGGCGGCGCGCAACCGCGCCTCCAGGTCTCGCAGGTCGGCGAGCGTGTGGTCCACCACATCCCGTACGGTGCTGCCGCCGGCCGGCAGCCGAAGCCGCTGGGCGAGATAGCCGATGCCCCCGGGCGCCGAGACGGTCAACTCGCCGTTGTCCGGCGTCTCCAGCCCCGCGACGAGCCGCAGCAGGGTCGACTTCCCCGACCCGTTCTCGCCGATGACGCCGACCCGCTCCCCCGGCTTGACGGTGAGCGAAACGCGGTCCAGGACGACCCGCTCGGCGTAGTGCTTCGTGACCTCGCTCAGGACGAGCTGCGAATGGGCTGGCGGCGGGCTGTTCCGCAAGGGGGCCTCCTGTGTCGGAACTGGCACGTCCGAACGGTCGCGGACTCTCGGGAGGGAATCATCTTAGGGAGCTCCCCGCACCAATGTCCGATTTCCACCCCAGTCAACCATGTGGTCGGCATACCCACCTGGCTGACCGGCTCGACGCCACCGCCCGCCGACCTGGGTCAGTCAGACGCGGGGAAGTCCACCTACCCGGTCCGTCTGCTCTGCCGGCTCCTCGGCGTCGGCCACAGCGCCTTCTACGACTGGCTGCGACAGGGACGCCGTCGTGCCCACGAGCGGGAACGCCACGACCGGCAGCGCGTCGAGATCACCCAGCAAGCATGGCCAGAGCACCGCGGTGTCCATGGAGCCCGACGGCTCACGGCCGAGCTGCACGAACGCGGGCACCGGTGGAACCGCAAGTCGGTAGCAAGGCCGATGCGGCTGGCCGGTATCGAAGGCGCCCACCGCCGACGGCGCGGTGAGGGCCGCCGCAAGGCCGCGTCCACCGCGACCGCGCCGGACCTGGTCCAGCGGCAGTTCACCGCGACCGGACCCAACGGCTCCCGAGCACCCACCGAGCACCGGACCATCGGCACGGAAACGAGAAAGGCCCCGACCCGGGGTGGAACCCCAGGTCAGAGCCTTTTCGGTGGTGCGCCGCCAGGGACTCGAACCCCGAACCCGCGGATCAAGAGATTGACATTGGTCGACTCGCTACTCCTAGGGGTCGCGGGAGTCCATCTGTTCGCGGTCGGGCCCCAGCTTCAGCGGGACGGCGTCCGGCCCAGTCCATCGCGTGCCGGCCCCGTCCATCGCGCCAGAGCACCCACGGAGCACCCCGTGAGACGCCGCGTGGATGATCAACCGCCAGCCGGCCATCGGGTCACGGTCGACCCCGAACCATGGTGACGCAGAACCACTCACATGGACATGGTCCGCTCCGGGTCTCCGATCAGCCGGCGACGCATACTGAACGTCCTACAACGACGGCCGGTCGAGCCACGCCTCAGTACATGGACGGCACCTAGAGTCCATGCACCGAGCCGCGATGCCCTGGGCCTGGCTCACGTACGGGTAGCGAGCGGACCAGGCTGGCGCCTGTCCGGATCGGTAGCCCGTGTCCCACCGCGATCGGATCGTGGCCGACTCGGGCGTACAAACCGCACCCCCGAGTCGGCGCGACAATCGGCAGTCCGTTACCGGCGGTCGGACTTGCCAACTCGCCTTTGGTGCTGGTCAGGCGGGTACGAACTGCCACTGTTGGTTGGTGCCGCCGGTGGCGGTCCACTGTACGACCTGCGCTCCGTCGCTGGTCGAGGCGCCGTAGACGTCGGCTGCCAGTCCGCTGCCGCGGCTGACGATGGTGTAGTAGCCGTCGCCGGTGGGCCGCAGGTACCACATCTGGTTGGTGCCGCCGTTGGCCGACCACTGCTGTAGTTGCAGGCCCTGGGTGGTGCTGCCGCCGTTGACGTCGAGCACCTTTCCGGAGGTGGTGTAGCGCAGGGTGTAGGCGTCCTGTGTGGCGCTGATCGTCCAGGTGGGGGTGCCGCTCTGCTGGATCGTCTTGGCGCCGTCGGCGGTGGAGTTGCCGGCGATGGCGAGGGGCTTTCCGCTGTTGCGGTTGACGATGCGGTAGGTGCCGGGAGTGGGTCCGGTTCCGCTGCCTCCGCTGAGGTTGAAGTATTCGACCGCGTCGGTGAAGACGGTGCTGCCGGCTTTGGTGGTCGACAGTTGCAGGTACACGCGGCTGCCGGTGGCGGGGGTGGTGAAGGTTACCGGTTGGGTGACCCGTGAGCCGAGCGGGACGGTCAGGGTCGTGTTGCCGGACGCGACGACCGCGCCGGTCGGGCTGTCGAGCCGTGCGGTCCAGGTGAAGCCCACCGAGGTGTCGACGAAGTCGTCGTTGAACACGGTGATGGTGCGGGTCACCGTGGCGTTGCGGGCGTAGCTGGGCACCGCCTGCGGCAGCGGGAAGGTGCCGTTCGAGTCCGAGTTGCCGGAGGCGGACCAGTAGGGGAGGTCGACCGCGGCCACCGGGTTGAACGCCGCCTGCACGCGCTGGATCTGCGGGTTGCCCCACGGGTCGGGCAGGTTGTCCACGCCGTAGATGGGGTGACCACCCTCCTCCGGGGTGAAGTCGGTGGTCCGCACGCCGGGCACGACGCTGGCCCAGGCGGACAGCAGCGTGTACGGGCGCAGGTCGGTGGCGCCCTTGCCGCGCTTGGCCAGGGTTGCCGTGGCGAACCACTCGAAGCCCTGCTTGTTGTTGCATGCCGGCCAGATGTACTCGCCCTCGCCGTCGGGCCGCCCATTCACGGTGATCAGGCCCTCCCCGTACCTGCCGAAGCCGTCGACGTAGTGCGGGATCACCGCGAAGTTGGCGTACGTCATCCCGGGATACAGGCTGACATTCCCGCCGACGCCCACCTCGACAATGATCGGCCGGGTGCCGTCGGCGCCGTTCATCGCCGCGTACAGCTCCTTCTCGAACTGTTCGGAATCCTGGCCGCTCTGGTTCGGCTCGTTGTTCTGACTCCAGCGGATGATCGCGGGGTGGTTGCGGTCGCGCAGGACCAGCGCACGGGCGTGGTTGACCATGTTGTCGTGCCCGACGGATTCCTTCCACTCCTGCGAGGATTGGGAGCCGCGAATCGCGACCTCGTCGATGATCATCAAGCCCATCTCGTCGGCGACATCCAACATGTACGGGCTCCCGGGCTCCTGGTGGATGCGCACCACGTTGTAGTTCAGCCGCTGGTAGTTGTCCACCGCCTGCGGCCAGCCGCCGTTGCCGGACGACGGGGGCAGGAAGCCGGGCAGGGTGTGGTACGCGTCGCCCTTGCCGCCGTTGTTGATCCGGTCATAGTCGGCACCCTGGAGGTTGTCGCCGCGGAAGTTCACGCGCACGCCGTTGAGGTAGTAGTAGTCACCGTTCTGGGTGGCCTCCCGGAACCCGAACCGGTACTCGGCGTCGCTCGTCCGGCCGTCGTCGGTGACGGCATGCACCGTCAGCCCGTGCAGCTGCGCCCGGTACCCCGACCGGTACGGCACGTTGGGCCACCAGTACGAGGTGCTGTCGAGGTTCCACGCGACCGGCCCGACGGTCACGGTCACGGTCGAGCGGGCCGCCACGGTGACCGTACGGCTGGGCAGTTCCGGGTAGCTGAAAGCCGTTCCGTTCTTGGACGACAGCGACCCGGTCAACGTCACCGACCGGGGACTGCCCGACGTGTTCCGCACCGTCAGGTCGTAGGTCAGCGTCTTGTTCGCCACCGACGTACGCACGAATGTGTCGCTGACGTACACCGCCGGGTACACCCGCAGGAACGCGGACCCGAAGATCCCCTGCGGTACCGCCTCGGACCACGTGGCGGCGTCGGGCACCAGGTACCGGCCGTTGGATGCCTTCAACGCGCCGCGGCCCTTCACGTTCACCGTGATCGTGTGGGTGGTGCCGGGCGCCGCGTAGGCGCTGATGTCGAAGTTCGACGGGGTGAACGCCGTCGTCTGGGTGGCGACCACCCGGCCGTCGACCGACAGTGTCGCCTGGTGGTTGACGGCGCCGAACTCGATCCAGGTCGACTGCGGCTGCCCCGAGTCCGGCACGGTGATGCTGCGCGAGTACACCGCCTCGTTCACGGTGGTGAAGCCCTGTTTGTACCAGCCGCCACCAGGCACCGCGATCGTGGTCGCCGCCCGGCCCGCGGGCGTGAAACCCCAGGTCCCGCTCAGGTCGACCGAGGCGATCGCGGCGTTCCCGGCGGCCACACCGGCAACACCGGCGGCGGCCACAGCCCCCGTCGCGCCCGGCGCGGCCAGGGCCGACCGGGGGTTCGCCAGGGGCAGGCCGCCCAGCGTCAGGGTCAGGCCGAGCGCCACGGTCGCGGCAAGCCCTCTGGCCGACGCCGACAATCGGCCACCCCAGCGGGCGTTCGTACGATGCACGGCAACCTCCTGTGACTCGTCCGCCAGCTCCGCAACACCGGTTCAGGGCGCAGCCTCAAGGCCGAAACTCGAACCGATTCGACGAACCTGCCGGCGTCGCCGACCACCCCGAAAGGGTGGCTACGGCCCGGATACATAAATATGTATTAATGGGCCTATCGCGCGTGAAGTCAAGGTTTCAAGACGGTTACTTCCTGCTCCTGACGCCTCGCAGGCTTCAAGCGGCCGCCGATGAGTACGACCCTTCCGAAGTGCCAGAGCATCGCGCTCAGGCATTCCGTGTCGCCGGCTCACCGACGCGGCGCCGACCGATCAGCGAATCGATTCGCCCCTGCGGGGCCCGGCCGCGCGACACGTCGAAGGCGTGGACAGCACTACCGTCCTCGGCGAAGTCGGCGGGCGGCCTGGCCCGGCCCGTTCGGTTCGAAACTGGGGTTAGGGTGTTGGCAAGGAACGTGCTTCGCCAGCAGCACAGGCGGGTTACGGGATCTTGATGGCGAGTGTCTGACTGCGCAGACATGACAGCGCAATCATACATAACCATGGCCGGCGATGGGAGGTGCCATGACACGACTGGCGAGGCCGGGTGGAAGTCCTCCGACGCCGCGCAGCGTGGACGTCGCGCGGCTGGCCGGCGTCTCCCAGAAGACGGTGTCCAGGGTCCTCAACGACGAGCCGTATGTCTCGGCCGACGTGCGCCGGCGGGTCCTGGACGCCGCCGAGGAGCTTGGCTACCGACGCAACCAGGCGGCCCGGGCGCTGGCCTCCGGGCGGACCCGGTCGATCGGCGTGGTGACGCTCCGCAGCGCCTTGTACGGGCCGGCGTCGTGGCTCATCGGCATCGAGCGGGCGGTCCGGGAGGTGGGCTACACGCTGCGGGTGGCCACCACGATCGAGGGCGACCCGGGCGGCATCGCGAGCGCCCTGGCATCGCTGCTGGACCAGGGCGTGGACGGCGTCGTCATCTCCGAGCCGATCGACGAGGGCGTCGGCCTCATCAGCGTGGACGCGCCGGTCCTGGTCCTCGGCGCGCCGCCCACCTTCGCCGCGCCGCAGGTGGTGACCGCCAGGGTCGGCGCGGGCCGGCTGGCGCGGGCCGCGACCGAGCACCTGCTGGAGTTGGGGCACGCGACCGTCCATCACCTGGCCGGCCCGCAGCGGTGGTACTCGGCACGGGACCGTCTCGCCGGCTGGCGCGAGGCGCTGCGAGCCCACGGCGCGGACGAACCGCCGGTCGTCGAGGGCGACTGGTCGGCCGCGTCCGGCTACGCGGCGGGCCGGGAACTGGCCGGCGACGGCACCGTGACCGCGGTGTTCGCCGCGAACGACGACATGGCGATCGGTCTCATCCGCGCGCAGCTCGAGGCCGGGCGCCGGGTGCCCGAGGACATCAGCGTCGTCGGGTTCGACGACATCCCGGTCGCCGCCTACGTCACTCCCCCGCTCACCACCGTGCGGCAGCCGTTCGACGAGGTCGCGCGGCAGGGTCTCGCGCTGCTGGTACAGGTCATCGAGAAGCCGGACGTCGAGCTTCCACCGGCGGCCGACCAACCGGTCGAGCTCGTCGTCCGCGCCTCGACGGCGCCACCACCGCCCCTGCCGATCCCGGGACGCGGCCGCCGAGCGATCCCCCATGCCCACGATGGCCCGCACGGTCAGCCCGCCGGCAGCGAAGTCCCATCCACCCAGCCCTGATCAACGTCGATCTGTCCACCTACGGCGGCACGTCACCCGAGGCCCGCATGGCCGTCGCCGACGAGCGGCGGTAGCACCCGCGCGGACGCGCACCTCTCTCGATACCCCCTGTACCCAGTACTCCGTTGCCCGACGCGCCGGTCCCCCTGCCCTTTTGACGGGAGTTCACCATGGCCCCATCACCCTGTTGTAATCCCGGCCCGGCGGGGTGGCGGCCGAGGGAACTGGCCGCCACCCCGCCTCACCGCCGTGCCATGGTGGTACGGGGTTGTCGGACTGTCAGCTGCGGGTGGCCCATTGCTGGTTGCCGCCTCCGTTGCACGCCCACAGGTTGAGTTGCGTCCCGTTGGCGGTGCCGGCGCCGACGGCGTCCAGACAGAGTCCCGACTGGACGGAGGTGATGGTCCCGTTGCTGTTCAGGTTCCACTGCTGGTTCGCACCGCCGTGACAGTCCCAGATGTGGACGACGGTGCCGTTGCTGGTGCCCGACCCGCTGGCGTCCAGGCACTTGTTGCCGTAGACGGTCAGGGTGCGGTTGGCGGTGTGGGTCCAGCGCTGGTTGTTGTTGCCGTGGCAGTCCCACAGCTGCACCCGGGTGCCGTTGCTCGTGCTGGAGTTGGCGACGTCGATGCAACGGCTCGACTGCCCACCCGCGATCATCACGTTCGCCTGGCCAGCCGGGGGCGTGGTCGGCGGGGTGGTGGTGGGCGGCGGGGTCGACCCGAACTGGGTGAAGAACCGCCACACCTCGGGCTTGACCCAGCTTCGCGCGCCGCTCTCACAGCCGGCACATCCGTCCACCGGACCCTGCTGGTGGCCGCCGTCGAACGGGGCCCAGACCACTGGATAGCCGGCCCGACACGAGTAGGTGGTGATGATGTGGGTCAGGCTGCCCCGCGCGGGCTCGGGGGCGTTCTGCGCAGCGCAACCGTTGTTTCTGAGCCACCTGTCGCGCAGTGACCGGCCGCTCTGGATGTTGTCGCTGATTCCGTGGATTCCCAGGTACGCCACGGGCTGGGTCCCGCCGCTGCAGCCACTGATCTCTCTGGGGGCGGCGATGGCCGCGACCGCGCGGAACACCGTCGGCCGGGAACACGCCAACGAGTAGCTCATCGCGCCGCCGTAGCTGAACCCGACCGAGAAGCGTTGCGTGGTGTCGACGCAGAGTGCGTTATCGATCATGCGGATCATGTCGTCGGTGAAGGTCACGTCCTCGCCGTTGATGTTGGCCCAGCCGTTGTTGATGCCCTGTGGGGCGACGAAGATCGTGCTGTTGTTCGACTGCGACAGCATGCCGTAGTAGGCCCAGGCGTAGCCGTCGGTTCCACCCGAGGCGACGGCGCTGGCGGTGCCACCCAACCAGTGGAACCCGAAGGCCAGCCGGTGCGGGTAGGTGTTGTTGTAGCTGTCGGGAAGCCGAAGGATGAAGCTGCGGCTCTTGCCGCCGCTCTGGATGGTGTGGGTGCCGCTGTTCAGCCCCGGGGCCTTGCCGCAGCCGGCGGTGACGGCCGCGGCGGCCGGTGTCGCGTTCGTGACGACGTACGCGCCGACCGTGGCCAGGACCATGGCGGCCAGGATCGCCCCTATCCAGGGGGCCGAGCGTTTGCGAGGTGACACAGAGTCGTCTCCTTACGGGGAAGCCGCCGTCCGGCTCGGGTGTCAAGCCAGCGACCGCTACTTGAGCCACACCCGGCTGGAGGTGCAGGCGTCACCGAAGCGCCGACGTCAGCACAGGACGGCGGTCGAAGCGGCGGCCGCAGACGTCGACCGGCCCGGTGTCATCTCGACCCTCCGGACGGGACGCGGGCGGGCATATATCGACGCCTATAATCGTATGACGTACGACGTCCGTCAAGTCCCTGCTGCTGCGGGCCATCGACCAGCAACGCATCGCCTACGGCCAGACCGTCACCGTCTGCCCACCCAAGACCGCCGCCAGCCGCCGCACCATCGCCCTGGACCACACCACCGCCACCATCCTGCGCCACCACCGCCGCCGACAACTCACCGAGCAGGCCGACAACTCACCGAGCAGACAGAGCACGCAGGCGACTGGACCGACTCCGGCTACGTCTTCGCACAACCGGACGGGCAGCCGCTACACCCGGACTACCTGACCCGCCGCTTCCGCCGCCTCGTGACCGACTCCGCTCTCCCACCCGTCCGCCTGCACGACCTGCGCCACGGCGCGGCCACCCTCGCCCACTGCGCCGGCGCCGACCTCAAGACCGTTCAGGAGCAGCTCGGTCACACCAGCACCGTGCTCACCGCCGACACCTACACCAGCGCCCTACTCGACCTGCACCTCACCGTCGCCGAAGCCACCGCCCGCCTCGTCCTGGCCGCCGCAGCCCGCGTCCCCGGCCGCAAGCACCGGACACCCACCCGACACCCACGAACCGCAGCAACACCCACCGCCCGACGGCCCAAACCGTTGCCAGGAAACAGAATCCGGCGCGAGCCCCACCCAGGGGCTGGCCGCGCCCACATGACACCCAAGCGACACCCAAAGATCAAGGCCGCATAGCCAGATGGCTATGCGGCCTGATCAGAGGTGGTGCGCCGCCAGGGACTCGAACCCCGAACCCGCGGATTAAGAGGTTGATCTTGGTCGAGTCATCCGGTCCTACCGCGGCGCGTGAGTCCATCTGTTCGCGGTCAGGCCCCAGCTTTACGGGACGGCGTCCGACCCAGTCCATCGCGCGCTGGCCCCGTCCCATCGCGCGCGAGCACCCACGGAGACACCGCATGGATCATGACAACCAGCTGGCCACGGATCACGGTAGGCCCTGGGCCATGCTCGCGCAGAACCACTCACACGGACTGGGCCCACTCTCACTCACCGATCCGGGGGTCACGCGTACCTGAACGTCCTACAACGACAGTCGGTCGAGCCATGTCTCGACGCAAGGGCGGCACCTAGAGTGTTGCGGTGCTGACCCTCGGCGTCGACCTCGCAGCGGCGGACAAACGTACGGCGATGGCGACCATCGAATGGCTGTCGGACCGCGCAGTGGTGCGAGACGTGGCCCTCGGCGTCAGCGACGCCCAGATCGTCAAGGCCAGCCAGGACGCGGACAAGGTCGGGCTGGACTGCCCACTCGGCTGGTCGGAACCCTTCGTCGCGCTCGTCACGGCCCACCGGTCCGGCCACGTCTCCGTCGATGACGGCGATGCTGCGCGGTGGCGGCGTCGTCTGGCCTACCGGTTGACCGACGAGGTGGTACGCGAGACGACCGGCATCATTCCGCTCAGTGTGGCCGCGGACCGCATCGCTCATGCCGCTTTCCGGTGCGCCGGGCTGTTGGCGATGCTGGCCGCCGCCGGCCAGGACGTCGACCGTTGCGGCGACGGCAAACTCGTCGAGGTCTACCCGGCTGCGGCCCTGTGCCGCTGGGGTCTGACGTATCGCGGTTACAAGGGGCGGGGCCAGAAGACGCAGCATGCCGACCTCGTGACCGCGCTCTGCGCGGCCGCACCCTGGCTCGAGCTGGGTGCTTCCGAGGCGCTGTGTCGCCGCAGCCACGACGCCTTCGACGCGGTCATCGCGGCCCTCAACGCACGTGCCGCCGCCATAGGCAGGGCGACCCGACCCGACGACGAGCAGCGGCAGGTCGCAGGGGTCGAGGGCTGGATCGCCCTGCCCACGGGGCCGCTCAGCGACCTTGTCGGCGGCACCGGAGCAGGCGGGAGGCGCTCATGACCTCGGGGCTGAGTTGGCTGGACACTTCTCGCGAGGATCAGCAGCGCATGCGCGAGTTGCTCAAGCTCTTCAGCGACACGGAGAGCCGGGACGAGCTGGGCATCGGTCAGGTCCGCGACGCGTTCAGCGACCTGCTGTTTCCCGGCACGTCGGTCCTGCAGAACCGGGCACGTTATCTGTTGATCGTGCCCTGGTGCTACCAGGAGGCGCAGAAGCGTGGGCTACGTGGTGACCGCCTCGCCGCGCGGGTCGACCGCAACGAGCGGAAGGTGATCGCCGCTCTGCTGCGTGGCAGCGACACGGAGGGCATGATCGGCAGGCGTGCCGGAGTCGGGGTCCGCACCCTGCCCTCGAACATCTACGCCGTTGCTCTCGAGGAGTACGGCATCCGCAGCGGTGAGGATGACACGGCACCGGACCGACGGCTGGTATCCCGGCTGGCCGAGGCTGATGAGCTGACCGACCGGTCGCGCGGCAGCTGGCATCCGACCCTGCCCGGGGCACCGCCGAACTTTCCACAGAAGGTCGAGGGCGGGCTGAGGCTACTCCCAGACGAGGCCCGTTGGCTGCGCGAGCGGATCATCGCCGCGGTGCCCGGCACCCTGCTGGCGTACCTCCTCGAGCCCGCGCATCGCCCTGGGTCGGAGGGCGATGCGCCGTGGGACGAGCCGATGGCACTGGCCGCGCCGGAGCCGATCGGTTCCCTGGTTCGGGACGCGCAGCGCTTCTCGCTGGCGATGCATGGTGCGGCGCTGTTGTACAACCTGCTCGTCGCCGAGCGGTACGAGCGGGCGGGCCTGTCCGAGCATGAGGAGCCGGCCGCCCGATACCGCGACAGCCTGTCGGAATGGAGCGGTCGGGTGTCGACGGAGCAGAGCCTTAAGGGCTGGGATCGGTCGGGGATGTGGACGCGGCTGATCGAGAAGAATCCCCGGATCAGCACGAACGTCAAGGTCCGGCAGTTCATCGAGCGGTGGCTCGACGCGGTGACCAGCAGGGCTGCCGGCGAGGCGGCCAGCGACCCGGCCCTGCGGGATCTCGTCGGCGAGCGGGAGCGGTCGGTGAAGAAGGGCCAGTCGCGGTTGGTCAACGACAAGTTGTTGCGTACGTGGAGTGGCGCGTCGGGTAGCCGGCAGTTGGTGTTCCGTTGGCCGCAGGTTCGCCGGATCCTCGCCGACATCCACGACGGTTGCGCTGCTGGTCCTTCGGAGGCTGCCGGTGCTCGCGCCTGACTCCCGCGCGCTGTTGCTCGACGCGTTGCGCCCACCGCCGGGGGCGCGGTTGTGCCGGGCGGTGGCGTTGACGTTCACCCTGGATCTGGAGAGCCTGCTGGTCGCACCGTTGGCGTTCGCCGCGCATGGCCTGCGGGAGTCGGCGGACCCGATCGCGGTCATGGAGGGTGTGCGGCGCTGCGCGGACCGCATCGATGTGTTCTGTCAGGCGGGGCAGATCGTGGTGCCGTCAGGGGCGTCGGCGCTGTTGGCGTTCGTCGAGCCGATGGTGCACCAGGTGCACCGGCCCAAGCCGGGTCACCTGTTTCACCCGAAGCTGTGGGCGCTGCGGTTCCGCGACGACACGACGGGAGAGGTGTCGCTGCGGCTGCTGGTGCTCAGCCGCAATCTGACCAAGGATCGCAGCTGGGACGTGTGCCTTCGGTTGGATGGCGTGCCCGGCACCCGCCCGAGGAAGGACAACCGGCCTCTGGCTGATCTTCTGCGGCATGCGGTGCGGCTGGCGGTCACGCCGCTGCCGGCCGCGCGGCACGCGGCGATCGAGGCGCTGTGCGAGGACCTGCGTCGCGCCGAGTGGGAACCACCTGAGGATGCTCAGGGGATCGTCTTTCACGCCCTGGGGGTGCCTGGTGGCCGCCCGCCGGATTTTGCGGGGACGCGGCACCTGGTCATCTCGCCGTTCTGCACGCCGGGTGGCCTGAACCGGTGCGCGCCCAGCGGGGCGCTGTCGGTGGTGAGCCGGCAGGAGGCGCTCGACCGTCTGCCCGAGGAGAGCCTGGCCGGTTCCGAGGCGTTCGTGGTCAGCGCCTTGGCCGGTCTGCCCGCCGAGGAGGCGCCGCCCGGTCAGGAGGTGCTGCACGGGCTGCACGCGAAGGTGTACGTGGTGGAGAAGGGCCACCAGGCGCGGGTCCTGCTCGGCTCGGCGAACGCCACCGAGGCGGCGTTCGGCGGGAACGTCGAGTTGCTGGTGGAACTGGGCGGCAGCCGGAACCGGTGGGGGATCAACGCCCTCCTCGGTCCCGACGCCGGTTTCCGGGAGATCCTCGAACGGCACGAACGCCAGGACGTCACCGAGCCGGAACCCGACACCGGTTTCCTGCGCGATCTCATCCGGGACATCGCCGCCATACCCATGTCGGCCACCGTCACGACCTCAGCCGGCGGCTACGAGATCCGGCTCGACTCGCAGGAAGCCGTTCCAGAGGTGACGGGCGTGCGGATCACCGCGCAGTTGCACACCCGCCGTGGGGAAGCCGTGCCGCTGGTTCCGGGCCAGCCGGTGTCCGCGGTGTTCGCCGGGCTCGCGTTGGCCGACATCACCCCGTTCGTCCTGGTGGTCGCCGAAGACGGCACGGGCCGGGAGCAGACCGTCGTCCTCGCCACCCTGATCGGTGACCCCGCCCACCGGCTCGACCACGTCCTCGCCCAGCAGATCGACACGCCGGAGAAGTTCCTGCGGTTCCTGCTGTTGATGCTCGGCCTCGGCACCGAGGCTGCCGCCGCCGTGACCGGCGACGACGGCGGGCAGGGCATCTGGCGTACCGGCGGCACCGGCATCCTCGAACTGCTGCTCAACGCTCTCGTGGACCGCCCGGAGCAGCTCGACGACCTAGCCCGGTTGGTCACCCGTATCGAAGCCGACGGCGACAGCAGGCGGCTGCTGCCGCCCGGATTCACCGAGCTGTGGCGGGTCATCAACCAGGCACGGGACGCGAGCGCAGAGGCGGTAGGCCGGTGAAGAGGTACGACGCAGGGCCGGTCATGGCCGGCCTGAAAGACTTCCAGCGCGCCACCGTCGCGCATGTCGTCGACCGGTACTTCGGTGCCGACCCGACCCGCCGGTTCCTCGTCGCCGACGAGACCGGACTCGGCAAGAGCGTCGTCGCCCGGGGCGTCATCGCCCAAACCCTGCAACGGCTGCAGGACGACGACAGCGTGGAACGGGTAGACGTCATCTACGTCTGCTCCAACCAGGACGTCGCCCGGCAGAACATCGACCGGCTGCGGGTCACCGCCGACAAGACCGTCACCCTGTCCAGCCGGCTCACCCTGCTCGCCAAGCACGCACACAAGCTCAACGCGGCGACCGCCACCACCGGCAAGCCGATCAATCTGATCGCGTTCACCCCGGGCACCTCCTTCGACCAGGGCTGGCGGACCGGCGCCGTGGAGGAGCGGGCGCTGATCTTCCTGCTCCTCGAACAGGCCCACTCGTGGGGCGGCTGGCGCTCCCGAGCAGCGCTGCGCGCGTTGCAGGCGACCGTCGCCACCCCTGAGAAGTTCGAGGATCAGTGCAACAGGCTCTGGGAGCAGCTCCAAGGAGAAGTCGACCCGACGATCGCCGAGGGATTCCTGCGTCGTGCCCGCCACGGCGGCCTGCTCGACGAGTTCGACGCGCTACTCGACGGCATCGGTCGACGCCGCGCCCTGCCCGACGCGCTGCGGGAGAAGACCCGCAAGCTCACCGGTGCCCTGCGAACGGCGCTGGCCACCGCCGGTGTCGAGGTCCTCGACCCGGACCTGGTCATCCTCGACGAGTTCCAGCGCTTCCGGGAACTCCTCGACCCGAACGGTGGCGACAGCGCCGAACTCGCCCGGCACCTGTTCGACCATCGAGCCGCCCGGGTGCTGCTGCTGTCGGCCACCCCATACAAACCGTTCACCTTCGCCGAGGAAGCCGGCGCAGGCGAGGACCACTACCGCGACTTCCGGCAGGTCCTGCGCTTCCTCACCGACGACGAGTGCTGGCACGCCGACGTGACGAAGACCTTCGAGGCGTACCGGGACGCCCTGGTCCGCGGCGAACCCTGCGGCGACCTGCGCGGCCGGCTGCGCGCCCTGTTGTTGCGGGTCATGTGCCGCACCGAACGGCCCTCGCTGGGCCAGGACGGGATGCTGAGTGAACACCTCGACCTCGCCGACGACCTCGACACCCGTGACGTGCGCGGCTACGTGGCGATGCGTCGGGTCGCCGACGCCGTCGGCGCACGGATGTCGGTCGAGTACTGGAAGTCCGCCCCCTACTTCCTGAACTTCCTCGACGGCTACCAACTCGGCGACAAGGTCCGAAAAGCACTCGACGGCAAGCCGGACCCCGACGTCACCGCGCTGCTGGCCACCGCGCAACTGCTCGACGCCGACACGATCGACCGACGAGAACCCGTCGATCTCGGCAACGGCCGGCTACGGCGACTCGCCGCGGACACCGTCGACCGGGGCTGGTGGCAACTGCTGTGGCTGCCCCCATCCCTGCCGTACCACACGCTCGACGAACCGTTCGCCACCGCGGCGGCCGAAGGCATCACCAAGCGGCTGTTGTTCTCCTCCTGGAACGCCACCCCCACCGCGGTGGCCGGACTACTCAGCTACGAGGCCGAACGCCGGCTCGGCGGCCATGGGGAGGGACACCGGCACCTCGACTACCGCACCGAGAACAACCGCCCAGCGGCCATGAGCGCCCTGGCACTCTTCTGGCCCCATCCCGCCCTGGCCACACTGTGCGACCCGCTGGCCCTGGCCCGGCAGCGACCGGACGAGACCGCGCCGCTGGCCGTGTTCGAACGCGAGGTGCGGGAGCGGCTGCTCGCTCGTGCTTCCACCGATACGGCGGTCACCGAAGCGACCCCAGCCGAGCCGTGGGAACTGGTCTTCCGGTGGCCCGGCGCCGACCCCGGCTGCGACGACGCCGCTGCCGCCCTGGGTACCTCCGCCGACGAGGACGCAACGGCCACCGGCCTGGACCGACACGTGGAGCGAGCCCGGGAGCTCGCCAGCAACCCCCGCTACCCGGCAGCGGACCATCTCCACGGTCTGCTCGGCAGCGTCGCGGCGATCGGCATGCACGCGCCGGGCAACATCGCCTGGCGGGCACTGTCCCGACTGATCCACCCCGACGACGCGGTCACACCAGTCGGGCACTGGCGCGCCGCGGCGGTACTGGCCAACGGACTGCGGTCCCTGTTCAACCGGCCTGAATCCGCCCAACTGCTCGACAGCCTGTCCATGGGCCCGGTCTACTGGCAGGCGGTACTGCGCTACTGCGCCGCCGGTGATCTACAGGCCGTCCTCGACGAGCACCTGCACACCCTACGCAGCGGCACCGCCGACACCCGCCTCGACGACGAGAACCTCTACCGGCTCGCCGACGAGGCGCGGCAAGCGATCGCCAGCCGACCGTCAACCTACGAAGCCTTCAACCCGCACCACCCCGCCGAGCGGATCAAACTGCCCGGCCGGTTCGCGCTGCGCTACGGCGGCCGCGGCGAAGAACAAACCCAGGCAGACCGCAAAGCAGTCGTACGCCGAGCCTTCAACAGCCCCTTCTGGCCGTTCATCGTCGCCACCACCAGCGCCGGCCAGGAAGGCATCGACTTCCACCAGTGGTGCTCCGCCGTCGTGCACTGGAACACCCCCGCCAACCCCGTCGACTTCGAACAACGCGAAGGCCGAGTCCACCGCTTCGGCGGACACGCCGTACGCCGCAACGTCGCCGCCGCACACCGTGCGGAGGCCCTGCGCTCGCCCGAACCGGACGTGTGGAAAGCCCTCTACGACGCGGCACGAGCAGAATCCGGGGAACTGGGCGACTTCGCGCCGTACTGGGTGTTTCCCGGGCCGGCGAAGATCGAACGACACGTCCTGCCCTACCCACTCAGCCGCGACCAGGCAAAACTCGACCGGCTCAAGTCGGACCTGGCGACATACCGACTGGCGTTCGGCCAACCACGGCAGGAAGACCTGCTGAACCTGCTCCGACGACGCACCACTGACCCGGCCGGAGCACCCGACATCCTGGACCTGCGACCGGCTGTGGAAAGGAAACCTGAGTGACAGACCAGCAGCCTGGCAGCTCATCCTCACCGCAGCCCGCCAACTGGCGAACCGCGAGCCCACCTTCAGCCGAACGGAGCTGATCACTCAGGTCCAACGATTCGAGCCGACGCGGCGTTCCGATCATCCAAGGAATGACCCGGGACACCACCGGCGGCCCACCAAGCCCGTGCGGAACCCCGCTCATCCGCCTCAGCCAAGGTCAGTACACGCTCGAGCGCAACAGCCAACGACCCCCTTCCCCCGCACCTCAGCAGCCAGCGGTCCCGGCCGAACGCCCACAAGGGCACCTCTTCGGATTTCCGGTACGGTGAAGCCGATCATGCCGTCGCCGGAGCTGGTTTCCCTTTTGTGGCATGAGATCTCGCGGTTGCGTCCACGGAAGTGGTGTACGACTTGCCCGTGTTGGGCGTGTTGCGTAGATGAGAGACGGCCATCGCGTCGATCCTTCAAGACGACCAAGTCAGAGAAGGAAGAGAGAACGCGATGGCCGCTTCAGAGAGTGTGAACCCCGTTGACCTGCTGCGCGAGCAGATCGAGGGCGCGTCGCCGGACGTGTTGCAGGCGATGATCAAAACGTTCGCGCAGGCGGTGATGTCCGCCGAGGCCGACGCGATCTGCGGCGCCGGTTACGGACAGCGCAGCGACGAGCGGGTCAACTCCCGCAACGGCTACCGGCCTCGGGAGTGGGACACCCGGGCCGGCACGATCGACCTGGCGATCCCGAAGCTGCGGCAGGGCTCCTACTTCCCGGACTGGCTGCTGACGCACCGGCGGCGGGCCGAGCAGGCCCTGGTCTCAGTGGTCGCCACGAGCTATCTGCTCGGGGTGTCGACGCGGCGGGTGGAGAAGCTGGTCGAGCAGCTCGGGATCCGGCAGCTGTCGAAGTCGCAGGTCTCGGAGATGGCCGCCCACCTGGACGCCCAAGTCGAGGCGTTCCGCAACCGGCCCCTCGACGCCGCCCACTACACGTTCGTGTGGACCGACGCGTTGACGATGAAGGTCCGCGAGCACGGCCGCACCGTCAACGTCCACGCTCTGGTCGCCGTCGGGGTCAACGCCGACGGCCAACGTGAAGTCCTCGGCGTCGACGTCGCCTCGGACGAAGACGGGGCCGGATGGCTGGCATTCCTGCGGTCCCTGACGGCCCGCGGACTGTCCGGCGTCCAGCTCGTCATCTCCGACGCCCATCGCGGCCTCGTCGCAGCGATCGGCGCCGCGCTGCCCGGCGCCGCCTGGCAACGATGCCGCACCCACTACTTGCGCAACCTGCTCACGAAGGTCCCCAGATCGGCGCAGCCGTGGATCGCCACCCTCGTCCGCACGATCTTCGACCAGCCCGACGCCGACGCCGTCCACGCCCAGTTCCGGCGGGTCGTCGCCACGATCGAAGCGAAGTTCCCCGCTGCGGCCGAACACCTCGACGCCGCCCGCGACGACCTGCTCGCCTTCACCGGCTTCCCCCGCGAGATCTGGCGCCAGATCTGGTCCAACAATCCCCAGGAGCGGTTGAACAAGGAGATCCGCCGCCGCACCGACGTCGTCGGCATCTTTCCCAACCGGGCGGCGATCATCAGACTCGTCGGCGCGGTCCTGGCCGAGCAGACCGACGAGTGGACCGAAAGACGCCGCTACATGGGCCTGGAACTCCTCGCCAAAGCCCGCCTGATCACCGTCGACACCCGCCAACACGACACCGACCAGCCCAACGCAGCACCAATCGCCGCATAGCATCAGACCGGATCACGCGATGGCCGTCTCTTACACCACCAGCGCGGACGTGACCTGACTGGCCGGTGGGGTCATGATGGTCTCGTACTCGATAGGGGTCAACCGGGACAGGGATCGTTGGCGTCGTCGGCGATGGTAGGTCCGTTCGATCCAGGTCACGATCGCGGTCCCGAGCTGCTGCCGGGTCGTCCAGGTTCGGCGGTCGAGGACGTTGTTCTGCAGCAGGCCGAAGAACGATTCCATGGCGGCGTTGTCGCCGGCGGCGCCGACTCTGCCCATCGACCCGGTCACGTCGTGCTGGTTTAGGGCGTGGACGAATTTTCGGCTGCGAAATTGCGACCCGCGGTCGGTGTGCAGCACGCAGCCGGCCACGTCACCACGGCGGGCTGCGGCGTTGTGCAACGCGGTGACGGCCAGGCGGGACTTCATCCGTGAGTCGATGGAGTAGCCGACGATCCGGTTCGACCACACGTCCTTGATCGCGCACAGGTAGAGCTTGCCCTCACCCGTGCGGTGCTCGGTGATGTCGGCCAGCCACAACCGGTTCGGGCCGTCGGCGGTGAAGTCTCGCTTGACGAGGTCGTCGTGAACCGGTGGACCGGCCTTGCCACCCTTGCCGGGCTTCCTGCGCTTGCTGAAGGCGCTCCACCAGCCGTTGTCCGAGCAGATCTTCCATCCGGTGCGCTCTGCCATCGGCTCTCCGGCGGCGCGGGCCTCATCGATCAGGAACCGGTAGCCGAACTCCGGGTCATCGCGGTGGGCGTCGACCAGGGCATTCGCGCGGTAAGCAGCGACGAGTTCGGCGTCGCGGACAGGCCGGGCGAGCCACCGGTAGTAGGGCTGACGAGCGATGTTCAGCACCCGGCACGTCACCGCGACGGGGATCCCGTCGGCGGCCAGCTCGCTCACGAGCGGGTAGAGCCTTTTCCCGGCAGATGCGCCTGCGACAAGTACGCCGCGGCCCGCCGCAGGACCTCGTTCTCCTGCTCCAACAACCGGATCCGCTTGCGGGCCTCGCGCAGCTCGGCTGACTCGCCACCGGTCGTGCCGGGCTTCGCGCCAGCATCAACGTCGGCTTGGCGCAGCCACTTGAACAACGTCATCGGGTGGACCCCGAAGTCCTTCGCGATCTGCTCGACCGTCACACCTGGCTCGCGGTCGCGGGCCACCCGCACGACGTCATCACGGAACTCACGAGGGTAAGGCTTGGGCACAGCGACATCCTTCCAGCCCGCCACCAGGGCAAGCCATCTCAGATGTCACCTACCGGTGCAGCAGACCCGCAGGAGTTGGCTCAGACCAACTTGACCTCGGCGACGGCCAGGTCACGCTGCCCGAGTGGCAGACACTGATCGAACGAGATCTTTTCAACCTTCCGGCCGAACACCCGGGCATCACCGGCCGCAGCCTCTTTAGCTTCCTCATGCGAAGAGTCGGCTCACACGCCTTCAACGAGGCCACCCGCAGCTTCGCCCGCCAGGCGAACGCCGAAGCGGCCACATCGCTGGCGTACCTACTAGGGCTGGACTGGCGGCTCGCCGATCGCTACCGCGAGCTACAGGCCCGCGAAGCCGTCAGCAAGCAACTCCGTAAAGCCGCCTCCGATCCGGTTCTTGGACGAATCATCGGTCAGACCGCAGAGCTCCGAGGCCAGATCGCCATCGCGGAACACCGTGTCGCGGAGATCCAACGACGGATCGAAAACTTCCGGGTAGTCCCGGAGTACGACAACCTCCGCGCCCAAGCCGACCAGACCGACCAGCGCATCCGCCAGCTTCGCAACGACGACGTCATCGACCGGCGCAACCTCGCCGACCTGGAACGGGCCGTCGACGAAACCGTAGACCCCGACCTCGCCTACCTCGAAACAGCCTACGCAGAACTCGGCGTGGTGCTCGGTGACCAGGTGCGTCGAAGCTTCGACGACGTACGGGCGTTCCACGGATCCGTTGTCCGTAACCGGCGCCAGCACCTGGACGAAGAGGCCTCGGCGATCAGATCACGCCTCCAGGAACGCGAGGCCGAGCGAGAACAACTCGGTGACCGACTCGCTGCAACCCTGCGCACCCTGAACGAAGGTGGCGCACTAGACGCGCTAACCACCCTTCAACAGATCCTGGCTCAGGAGCAGGCACAACTCGGAGCTCTCCGGCACCGCTTCGACGCCGCACAGGCGCTCGAATCAAACCGTCGCGAGATCAAGCAACAGCGCGTCGGTCTCCAACAGGAGATGGAAAGTGACATCGAAGAGCGGCGGTCAATCGTCAATGATGCGGTCATCCTTTTCGCCCAGTACGCCCAAGCCCTCTATGGCGCCAACCGCGAGGCATACCTCCGTATCGGTCCAGGCGAAACCAGCCTGAAGATCGAGACGCACATCGCGAGCGACAACAGCGGCGGCATCGGCAACATGGTCATCTTCTGTTTCGACCTCACCGTCGCCGTCCTAGCGCACCGAAGCGGGCGAGCACCGGACTTCTTCGTCCACGATAGCCATCTCTATGACGGCGTCGACGAACGCCAACTCGCCCGCGCCCTCACCCTCGCAGCAGAGGTGAGTCGCCAAGAAGGACTCCAGTACATCGTCACACTGAACTCCGACGAACTTGACAAAGCCATTCGCCGCGGCTTCGACCCAGCCGGCCATGTCCTCGAACAACGGCTCACCGACAGCTTCGATGAAGGTGGGCTTTTCGGATTCCGTTTCTAAAACGGAATCGTGGCCGCAAGGAGGAGGTGTCGAGCGTCGAGCTTGTAGCACTGGTCCCGACCCGTGATCACCGGCTGGCGGCCCGGAGCAAGAACTACCGGTACTCGACGAACCTGCAGGTCACCATCGATGCCAGCACCCGTCTGGTCATCGCCGTCGGCGACCCGCAGCCGGGCAACCGCAACGACACCATCGTCTACCGCACCTCGGGCATCGCCGAGAAGCTGGACGGGTGGCCAGTAATGGCCGACGGCGGCTACCGCGGCAACCACGAGGGGATCATGCCGTACCGCAAGCCCACCGACGGCAGCGATCTGCTCGCGCGGAAGGAAGCCCTCAACGTCGAGTACCGCACCGTCCGAGCAGGGGTCGGACACGCCCTGACCAGGATGAAGTGCTTCAAGATCCTGCGCGACTACCGCCGCGCCGCCCACACATTGGCCGACGCCGCTTCCGGCATCGCCAACCTCCACAACATCATCCTGGCCGGCTGACCGCAGGTCGATCCCGGGCAACGCCTTCACCCAGTTGCGAGACATCCCCCTTACGGGGAGTTATTTGTACAGTCCCCGCCGGCGCATCCCAAGCCTGAACACCGCCGATGGCAGCCGGCCTGAGATCCTCCTGTGCGGCAGCGGTGGGCCTGCGGCGGCGCGGTGAGCACGGTCAACACCTGCGTTGGGACGATGGACCTGACCCGAGTTGCCGGTTGTTCCGACGCGCTATTTGGGCGCGGGATCCCACATGTCCAGGATCGCCTGCTCGTGGTGCCGGTACCCAGCTTCGCTCAGCCAATCCCGCAACGCCGCCGCCGCGATATCGCCGGCTCGTGACCGGTATTGGTAGACCTTGGAGTGCTGGCTACGGGCAGCGGTGCCTCGCCTCGGGTAGGCGGTGAGGTCAACGACCGCAGCGGGTTCTTCAGCGGTTGTCAGGGACAGGTGCAGGAGCGCGGTTTCGGGAGGGGGCGACTTGTCGTCGAGCTGCGTCCATAGCGCGTTGGTGGTCTGCGCGCATCGGACGAGCGCTTCAGTGAGTTCGAACAGGCCGTGCAGGGTGAACGCTGCAGGGAGGGGCACGACGCGGGCCCGTGCTTCGGCGGGTCGGTGCTGTTCGTCGAGTTCGGCCAAGTGGAATCCGATACCGACGGTGAGCAGCAGCGACTGCTGGTTCGGGCTCTGCCCGGTGTGGCCGGTGATGAGATGGGCGCCGACCCTGAGCGGTAATGCCTGACGCAGGCCAAGCGTGCCGGGCGTAGCGACCCGGGCACCGGACTGAGCGGTGGTGTAGAGGCGTCCGTTGGCATCGCTGATGGTCCACGGTTCGGCGGCCATGCCCCAGTCGGATTGACGGGCCCGGATCCAGTCGCTGATCGGTGCGTCTCGCATCGCGACGATCAGTATTTCTTCACGTGTGTCGACTGATGGGCCCCATCCGCCGTGGAGAGGTGAAGGAATCTCGTCGCCTGCGGGCAGCAGCACGGCGACCTGCAGCGTCAGGTCGAGCGGTTCACCTCCATCGTTCATCAATGATGGACGGTGGTTGAGAAAGGGATGGCGTTGCTCCTCGGACAGGGTCGGCAGCAGCCTTCCCGGTTCTGCAGTGCCGGCGTTGAGTGCCTCGATGAGCCCGCTGGCGGCGAACCAGCGCCGGTTCGCCCACGACACGTCGGTGCGGTCGAGAGCGTCGAGTCGAGTGCCCGCCGCGGCGCGGTCCAAGTGCGCCCGCGCTGCGGAGATACGGTGGCGTCCGATACGCCTCAGGAACGCCGTCGCGTCGAACTCACCGATGCGGGTGTGAGGGCCGGCGGACGTGAACGCCACCTCGATGTCGACCAGTCGGGCCGCGAGATCCGCGATTGGCAGTCCACCGTCGACGGCGGTGGCGATCCGCCGGTCGACGTCCGCGTCGCCGAAGGCCGCCTCCAGTCGGGAGATATATAGGCTCACCGGCTCGATGGGGGCGGTGTCGCCGAGACGCGTGTGCTCCTGGACCCGCGCCCACGCCGCTTCGTACGTGGCTCGGATGACGTCCGAAAGCCACGCCGAGCCGGGAGGTTGGGCGGCTAGACGCGCGATGGTGGTGTCGGCCGGCTCGGCGACTGCCATCCGGATGGCATTCAACAAGTACGGCAGCAGACCGGGATCGCCCGGCGCGGTGGCGGGCAGCGGCTCGCCGTCGGCCCGTTGCAGCAGCGCCGCGAGCCAAAGGGTCGCTTCCTCGTCAGGACCAAACCCACCCGCTGCGGGGATGCGAAGGTGGTCGAACTGTTCGAACACGTACGGGATCACCGCGGCGGCCTCCCTGCCGGGTAGCTCCGCGGACAGGGATGCGGCTCGGCGGAGTGTCCGGGCCGCCCGGGCGTACGCATGAGCGTCGGTGAGGTCAGGTCGCAACGCCAGCGCGAGGTCCTTGGACGCTGTGCCGGGGCGTCCCTCGGCCAATTCTCGGATGGCCCGGGCAAGGGTATCGTCGCTGATCTCGCCGGTGATGGGTGTTAGGGCGAAGTACCGCTCGGTGTAGTCGGGGTCGCTGATCCGCCGCTGCCCGCGCCGCCGGTGCTGTGCCCCTGTCGATCTCACTAAGTCGGTGGTCAGGCGCGGGAAGAGCCGTTGCAGGGCGTCCGCGACTCGGCGGGTGTGCGGTGCCGGGACGTCGAGTCGAGTCAGCGCCACTTCGTCGAATTCGGCGCGGAGGTCGGCGAGGTCGGTGGTGTCGACGAGGGTGCTGCGGTGCATGGCGATGGCCTGGTATAGGCGCGGATAGGTGATTCGCAGGAATGTCAGGGTGATGAAGTCGACGATGTCGACCTCAGCAGCGCCGACCAGTGGCAGGTAGATGTCGACCTGGGTGAGCAGCCGGGCCACGCTGCGCGGCTCGGTCAGGACCTTCAGCAGTAGCGCCTCACGCTCTTCGACCATGCGGCGTTGCGCGTCCTCGCTTAGCGACGCAGACGCCCGGCCGAGTGCGTCAGCGCAGCCGGTGTTGAACAGCGACTCAGCGTGCTCTGGGCGGACGGGCGGCTGTTCGAGGCGTAACGTGACGATCTTCTCCAGGAACGCGACGGCCCGGGCGCCGTGCTTGTCAGCGATCGGGGTCGTGGACAGCACGTCGAGAATGGTTTCTTGGTCGTACGCGAGGACGTAGTGCACGTGCGGCAGGCGGCCCAGCACCCGCACCGCCCGAAAAACCGCCAGGAGTTGCTCGGGCTGCAGCCGGTCGACGTCGTCGATGACGACCAGCGTCGGACGGGCCAGCGCGTGCAGCGCGTCGCGGACGTGGTCTGCCTGTTCCTCAAGGGTCGTTCCCTGGTCGCCAAGCCGCTGTAGGGCCTCGTTGGCGACCGCAGTCGCGGCGCTACCGATCACCGGCACCATCGACAGCGCTGGCGTGGCCAGGACGCCGTACCGGGAAAGCTGACGCCGGACCCGTACGCCGGCGCTGGTCTTCTCGGGCACCGCAGCGCGGATCGCGCCGAGCAGCTCGGTGACGACCGCGTCAGGACCGGACAACGCCCACGGGTTGATCCAAGTGACGCCCCAGCGGTCAGAGTTGAGTCCCGCCACGATCATTCGGATCGTGCTGGTCTTACCACTTCCCCACGGGCCGACCAACCCGACCACCGTGCTGCTCGGCCGGGAGCCAATCTGATCAAGCAGGGCGACCGCGCGGGCCACGAACGGGCCGCGCCCGAACAGGTCCTCGCTCGGCTCGTCAATCGGGTCGTCGACCCACCAGTTGCCGTCGGACAAGCCGGACACCGCCATTCGCCAACCATCTCCAAAGCCGCGGCCAGAGTACTCAACCGACGCTCACACAACTCATTCGGCGCGTGATCTTATGCACGGATCTGCCGCTCCGGATGGACTGGCGTTCATCACCGCTGGTGACGCACAGTGATGTACGACAACAAGATCGTCCTCGTCCCGCTGCCACCCGCGGTCGCCCGAGCTATTGACCGTGCCGTCGATGAACGCACCAGCGGGCCGATCCCGCAACACCCACGGTCGGCGAATGGACCGGCACGCCGCCACCCGCCGACTCAATCGCCTCGGTGCAAAGCTGACCGCGGCGCAGCAACAGGCCGGTGTGCTGCAGGTCGCTCAGCCGTTGCTCTTAGCGCTCCCCGGTGTCCGTGTCCTGCTGGTCGACGATGTCTTCACCACCGGCGCGCAGTTCGACGCGGTCGGCCGCCAACTGCGCAGCTGGTGCGTCGCGCACGTTGACGGACTCGTCATCTCCAGGGCATCGTGGCGGTAGAGGCACAGCTCACCACGAGCACATCGTTTTTCTGTACTGATACTGCGGTGCTGGCGATAGTCGGCGGCCCGGATTTTCAGTGGACTGGGTTCTTGAACCGCTTGGGCATGGCGCCGGCGGGACTGGCCCAGGCGAGCCTTTCTCGCGGGCTCGCCTGGGCTCGATCGTCACGCTTCGGCAGGGAGGGTTCTGATGCTGGGATGCCGGTCGTGGGGCTTCCGCATCCGGTCGCGGCCGGCGCCACGGGGCACCATCTTGTCGATCATCTTGGAGATGACGTCCTGGTGTCTCGCGGGCATGCCGAGACCGGCGAGGGCACTGACGATCATGTCGTGGTCGAGCAGTCCGGCGTCGCGGATCTCGTCGAGAGCGCGCTGGGCGCCATCACGGCCCCAGCCCCGGGGGTATCCGTTGTTGCCGTAGAAAATGATGCTCTCCAGTGGCTCGCTCACCCGCGGGTCGAGAGCGGTCACCTCGCCCGACAGCAGGTCCAGGGCGCCCACTGCGGCCGCCCAGCCATCCAGCCACCACGGGGCCGGCAGCAGCCCGACGACCGCCAGCGGGATCCCGCGGGCCGTTGTCATCGCCAACTCGAGTGCGGTGTACGTCGGGTTGTGGGCGATGACCGCCCCGGGCTCAACGGTGAGCCGCGAGGACCGGGGGGTGATGTGCCGTCCGGCGTAGCGGGTGAAGGGAGCCGCATGGGCGTATTCGCCCTTGAGGTCGGTGACCAGCACCGCCGGGAGACCACCAACGGCGGCCTGCTCCTCGGCCCACTCCATCGCTAGCGCGGCAGCATCTTCCAGCGTGATCGCATGGCCGGCGCTGGGCGGGATCCACGCGAATGCGTGCCTCTGGGCCGGCGCGCTGTCGGCGCCAGTCACCACACGCCTTGCTGCGGTGTAAGAGGTACCGGTGGCGGCCTTGTACTCCCTGGTGGCGGCCTTGATACGGCGGTTCCTGGTCATCACACACTCCTTGATGGCGAGGACGCCCCACGTCAGCCCCACCGTCGGGTATGCATGACCACACACGGAAGAGAACGCGATTCGGAGAACCTTGGCCTCGACGCACCAGCCAACGTGGGTGGCCGACGCTCGGAACAGGCAGGCGTGACTGCCGCTCCACATGCTATCGCAGAAATCCGGCGCAGCTCGCACAGCGGTGCCCCCGCGGCGTCTACTACGGTTGTGGTGATGCGCGACGAAGACGACGCCGCGATGCATGCCAGGACTCCGGCGAATTCGTCAGGCGATGCCAAGGAGTGCCAGCGAGGGATGCTGTCATGAGCGTGGCTGCCTTGTGGGGCCGACTGTTGTCCGACAAGGCGCGTGGGGCAGGGTCAGCTCAGCCGGTCGCCTGACTGCTCGGCCTCCTCCCGAACCAACACCACAAACTCCGACTCTTCAGGCTCTGCCGCACCCGACGCTGTCTCGCCCCTGACGGAGCGCTGCGCTTCGGGCTCGTCATCGGCGTACTCGGTAAACAGCAGCCGACACGACGCGATCCCGTCGAGCAGATGCTCCAGCAGATCCCGCGCCGGGCGCCGCGGATCCAACAGGGTCGCCCGCACCGGCTCCGACGCCAACACCTCCGCCCGCTGACCCGCAGGCAATCCAGCGACCAACGACTGGATCCGGGCGTAGTCGGCGGCCACCGCCTCCGGATCGACGATCACACCCTCACCGGCCGCGACAGCGGCCCGCAGCAGGTCCATCACCACCCGACGCGGAGACACCCTGTCATCTACGATCCGCCCCACCACTAGAGCGGGCACCTCCACCGACACCGCCTCGATGTCATCGGCTTCCGCGAACACACCAGCCGCGCTGTTGCCGGACGCCTCGCCGGCGACAACCGCAGCGGCGGCCAGCCAATGCGCCGCAGCCACACACGCGGCAGCAGGGTCCACCGCCACAGACAGCAACCCGCCACCGAACGGATCCGCACGCAGCACCTGATCCACCGCACTGACCTGGACCGGAGAAGCATCCACACGATCCAACGACGCCGCCTGAACCGCCCGACCCGACAGACCCCCGAGACCGGCCCGACGCACCGCCTCGACCTCACACCGCACCTCGGCCACCACCACGCCGGTCAACGCCGCATCACCGACCTCGTGCAGTACCCGACCAAGCCGATGCGCAGCCTCCTCGACCAGGTCGTAGGAGACAAGCAGCTGACCGGAGAGATCCGGCAGGTTCGGCTTCTGCACGGCGTCGAGCACGACACCCCACCGCTCCTGCTCGTCATCGCCGTTCTCCGCCGGCCGGACATAGCTGCCCCACAACTCGTGGGATAACCGGGTCAACTCCCCCGAGAGTCGCCCGGCCGTCTCGGCCGAGACGGCAGGTCGAAGCTGCCCCACGACCTGGGCGCCCCAGCCCACCACCGCTGGCCACACGACCAACAACTCACGACGAACGTCATCGACTGCGTAGACCGACACGAGAACAAGCATTCCCAGCCACGTGCACAGGGGTCAAGGACGAATCCGCAGGCTTTGATCAGTGTTTGCCCAGCTCAGCCCAGCGATGAGAGTCCGGAAACGTGGGGCTGAAGGGGGTCCCATCCGAGCCCCACTCATGATCAAGGCCGCATAGCCAGATGGCTATACGGCCTGATCATAGGTGGTGCGCCGCCAGGGACTCGAACCCCGAACCCGCGGATTAAGAGCTGGCGTCGATCCATGCTTCGCAGTCCTGCATGTCCCATCAGTCCACGCATCGGCAGATTTCGACCAGTTCTACAGGACGCGCGTACCGCACGATCCATCCGACACCGACCCCCGTCCACGGCGGCCGAGCACCCGCCGAGCACCCGTATGTGCGCCCATCCGGGTCCCGGACTCGTTAGCCATGGCGGTCGCTCGGCCGTTACTTGTACACGTCCGATCTGACCGTTTCAGGCGGCCTCGGACTGGCCCTCGTCCGGCGACTGACTGACGTACATCTGACTGACGAGCACCACTACACAGTCGGATGGTTCGATAATCTGCTGCACGTGACGCCATCCGATGATGAAGGTGCCCTCGGCGCATCAACTGGACAATCGGCGGCGGTACCGCTGCCCAGGGCGGCGCATGCCTTCCACAGCAAGCGGGCCAAGCACGTCGCGGCTGCACTCGGGCCGTTGGTGCGAGAGATCAGCGGGCTCGATACCACGGACGATGAGATCGATGCAGCCATCGAGATTTGCCGGGCCCTCGTCGACCTCGACCCGGAGGGACGCAGTGTCTCGACCCGCCGCCTCTTCGAATATCTAGGCTCGAAGTATTCGCGCAACGTTCTTGATCGGCGGCTCACGGTTCTGATCCGCGGCGGGGCGATCGTCAAGAAGAACGACCGCATCCATGAGAGCGAAGTCCGGCTGGCGTTGTCTGGCTCGCTGGCGCTTGCGCTGATCCCCTGGATTTCCACGATGTCCGGACATCGCGCCCTGCTAGAGATGATGAATCAGGCTCAGCTGCGGGCGACCGCGCCAGGGGCGGACGTCTCGGACGTCCGGGCGGGCCTCAGGGACTTGACCCGAATGCTCCTGGCCTTTGCTAACGGTCTGCGCGAAATCATCGACAGCCGCGATGTAAAAGCAATTCTGGAACATGCGTCCGAGGTCGATGACGAGCAGGTACGGTCCCGCATTCGACAGATTCGAGCAGCCGTACGACGCGGCTTCGACAACGACCTCGATGATGATCTGCGAGATCTCACGGCGGCGGCCAGCCGGTACGTTCGCCAGCAAATGCGCCTACTCAAAGGGCTAAGCGGCATCCGCGGTGGCGTGAAGTCATGGATTCGAAGCGATGAAGTCTACGAAAAGCTCAAGCATGCGGCCCTTGCCGACCTGGCTGCGCTGTGGGACGGCATCGCATTCGACGAATCACCATATTGGATCAGCCCACACAGAGTGATGACGGCCGTCAACGAACTCACGTTCGCTCCCGGTGAGGAGGTTGTTCCCGAGCCGGCAGATGACGACATCGTGACCCCTGAACCTTCGTTTGAAGATCACCTTCGGGATCTGGCGGATCAGCTCCTCGACGGCACCTCGGAGGTTGATCTGACGGAGTTTCTGCTTACGCGACCGTGGCCGGTGCCCATGGTGACAATGGCACACCTGGCAGCACTGGCTGGCATGGAGGTCGGCTACAGCCTGACTCATCTCGACTCGATAGCGGTACGGCAAGATGGCGACGTTGCACGCATGGCAAGCGGTGTCGTGCTGCACCGAGTATCCGAGCCCGCCACCATGCGACCCGCTAGGGAGACTGGCTCGTGAACCAGAGTCCACTGGAGCTTGCACTGGTTCGCCACGGCGTATCGCTACCGGTCGATGGACTCCCCATAGCGGACATGGAAGCCGCGGCACGAGTCGTCGGCCGTCGCCTGCATCCCGTCACGGGGCCGAACGGACACACGCACGTCGTACTCGGCTGGGACGCATACGAACCCGCAGGAGAAGCACGAAGGATGCCTCGGCGGGGGCTTACCGTCGGCGCAACCAAGGTGCTGATTGTCGCGGTGGCGCTGCTGGCCGAGGTGGAGACGTCTGACGGCATCTCGCCGGTCGACATAGCCAGCATCCTGGAGCGGCTGACCGGAAGAACGCACACGGTCGGCCCCGCGCTGGAGACCCTGGAACACGCCGGCCTGCTGGCGCGGGTAGACGATCGCTGGATGCTTGGGACCGTGACTGCCACCTGGGACACCGAAGCACGGGAGGCGATCAAGAATGCCGTCCGGCGTCTTCGTGATCATCCGAACTGGCAGAGTTCGGAATGAGTAACACCACGGATGAGACCGCCGTGCTCGCGGCCGTCAGGGCGCTGGAGGCAGCGTCGGCGCCCTTGCGCCCACAGGACTGGCCGGCGCTAGCTGAACAAAGGTTGCGGTCGCAGGTACAGGCGCGCCTGGCCGTGGCCGGCCGCCAGCTAATCAACGTGAAGGACCAAAACGGAAAACCGCTCGGTTATGTGAGCGCCTGGTCAGACGACATCGTCGAACAGATAGCTGAGAGGCGGCACAGCCTGCGGCAGAAGGATCTAGCCATCCTCGCCCTGATCTACCTGCACACCCACGTCCTCGCAAACCTGCTGGCAGAGGAGGTTGGTCCCATTGGCGAATGCCTAGAAGCACACGAGGGCCCGAACGGTCGGGATGTCATTGGCGACTCCGAACTCCCGGAGATTCTGCGCCGTCTACACATGCATGAACTCATCGACAGCGTGAAGCGCCTGGGGCCCGCCTTCAAACGGCTGTCGCCTGCGCAGCAACGCAGGCTGGACGAGAACCTTGTCTTGTTGTGTCGCCCGAACAGCCAATGGGCCAAGCAAATCCGGGAATCCAGAGTGAAATAAGGAGTTCCCAATGGTGTTCACTCCCACCCTACCCTTCGACCCGGGCAATCTAGGCATAGTAGGCCCTAGGGTCCTGCGTGGATTTCAGATGCTGCGGATCGGGCGCCACACCAGTTCCGTCTTCCTTTTGCCCCAGGGCGGTATATGGTTGGTCACCGGCCAGGGCCCCGGTTCTGGCTCCAACGGTGTCGGCAAGACGGTACTGCTTGGAGCCCTGACCCTTTTGAACGGGGATCCCCAGTGGAGAGGTGAACACGGAGTCGGTCCGTACGCGGCGCGACTGTTGTTCGACAGGCGACGAGCGAAGATCTCCGACACGCGCTTCGAAGACGCGTTACGCGGGTTCCTCATAGGAGTTTATCTGCACCCGCAACGTCCCGACGACGCCATCACCGTCATGATGCGCATTCAAAAGCTCGACGGCAGGTACATTCAGGTTCGATGGAGCGAAGGGGTACTGCTCGCCGAAGGCCTCTCCGAGGCAGAGCGGTTGCGAAGCGCCGAGGGGATATGGGAGAGCATTCGCGCAAGCGGGCAGCTCGGCGCGATCACCTACGCAGAAGAATTATTCGGCCATTCGCCACGCTGTCTCGCATACATTCGTGCCCGGGGAAGCGAAGACAACCAGGACACCGGGATCCTCGCTTTGGGCCAGAAGCAGTTCAGGCCGGCAGATCTAGCACAGCACCTGATTGCGTTGACGGGGCAACAGCAGGCCGTCAATGATGAGCGCCGATACAGACAGCAAATCGCGGCCGAGAAGCTGGCCCTAGACACCGAGAAGGCAAACCATGAAGAGCTGCTTGAGAAGGAGCGACAGCAGCTGTCAGACATTGAAAACCGAGCGCAAGCAAAGCGAATTGCGGAAGAGGCGGAAGGACAGTGGCACAACTTTCTTGAGCTTGGTGCCACGCTCGAGCAACTCAAGGAAAAAGCGTTCCGCAAGAAAGCGCAGGAGCTCCGGTCGAAACTGGACGGGATCAATAGGAAAATCCAGGAAAAAGAACGGGATCTGAGTGAGCTCCCCAGCCTTGCGACATTAGCCCGAAAGTCAAGCGAAGACGCGGGGCGCGCAGAGAATGCCAGCAAGAAGCTGCGCACAATCGGCGAGCAGATTGGAAAAAGCAAGACGCGGGAAGAGCACCTTCGCACCATCATTCCAGGGCTACGCACAGCTGCGGCGATGTCCCTTGGGTTTACTGCCGAGCAGGCACAAGAGCGGTTGCGCGCTGCCACTGAAGCAGAAGCCGGACTCAGGAAAGTAGCAGGCGAAACCAGCGCCCGAGTTACTGCAGCACGCGATGAAATCGAGCAGATGCGAGCTGGGCACGAGGGCGCAGCTGGCCACGTCATAGCCGAACTCGCTGCTCACGACATACCTGCCGTAAGGCTGCTCGACCTGATCAGGCTGGACGATGACCAGCGAACGCTTTGGGAAGCTCGGCTGGCGCTCTACGCCGACGCTCTGGTGGTCAACAGAAGTCACCAATCGTTTGACGAGGCCGTCTTCGAGGACGTCCTGCGTCACAGCCCGGGCATCCCCGTCCTCGCAAGCGATCAAGAGATCGAGCCAATTACCGTCCCGCCGGCTGGCTCCAGCTTGGAAGGTGCGCTGGGCAACCTCGTCCGCACCCTAGACTCCCGTTTGACGAGGGTCGACGACGCCTCGGTCAGTGACCCTCAGCTCGGCGTCAGAATCTGGGGCGGATTCGAGCTGCCCCTTACGGACCGGAAGGCTGTTATAGCGGCGAGACTGAGGAGGCTGGAACAACTCGAAAGGGAGCATTATCAAGCCGAAGGTGCTGTCGAGAAGGCGGCAAAGCGGGTAGAGGAATCGCAACAAGTTGTCGATGCCGTAGCAGCAGTCAGGGAGCTGGCTGAGGCCGAAGACGAGCACACTAAGGTAACGGCGCGGATAGCGGAGCTAGAGAAGCAGTACACCGCAGGCGAGGAGATCGCTGGAACCTTGCGAGACGTCGCCGTGCGTTCCAAGGAGGCGTTCAATACTCACGACGCGACGTTGAAGAGTCTGCGCCAAGAGATCAATGACCTCAAGCACAATGGTCCTGACAGTCGCGGAAAGACTACGGAGACGCTGGGCGAGGCACAGGAGCAAGTCGAGCGCCAGGAACTCGTGACGCAACGCTGGCGCGAGTCGCTCGGTGTCACCGAGCTCGCTGCAATCGTCGAACGGGTCGAGGCGGAGACTGCCGACCGCCTGAGTACTCAGCGCAACGCAACTCTCAGAGAAGCGTGCAATCGGCTCATCGACGCCATCGACTGCGTTGTCGTTGAATTGGCCCGCCCCGAACAGGTCGCAGAGAGCTCCGACAAGGACGAAAACCCCTTTGCCGACCATGTCGCAGGACTGAACATGCAAGTACTTGAACTCCGCGAGTGGTGCAAGGCGCACCATGCACCTGCCGAGGCCAACATGTCGTTCCGTACGCGTGTCAAGGCGCTCGACGACTGGCTAGCATGGTTCAGCGAAGGCGATGCCGAGGAAGAGGCAGCCATTCTCTCCCGCCAGGCAGCCCGAAGGCAGAACATCGCCGCCCGAGAACACGCGACGTCGCAGACAGAACAGTGGCTCAACAGCATGCGCGACATGCAGATCGAGGACATCGGGAAGGCATTCCGGGAAGCTGAGAAGCAGCTAAATGATTTGCTCAACGTGGCCGGCAGGGAACGCGTCGCGTTGCGGTTCAGTCATGTCGATGTCGGAGATCCGCATGAGCCACTCAGGTGGGAGATTTACCCGGAGTGGATAATGAAGGGAGGCGAGGCTGTCGAATACGGATCCTCGCCAAACACCGCCGAGCTGATCATTCTTCATACGCTTCTCGCGGTCTCCTCGATGGTGTCTGCTTCCGATCCACAGGGCCGGATGATCGTGATCGACGAGTCCGGTAACAACCTCGACGGAAGCAACCTCCGAAAGCTCGCTTCTATTCTCCAGCACGTCGCAGCGGCGAACGGGCTCTCGGTCGTACTGGCATGTCAGGACGTCTACTCCCACCTGGTGGCGCAGCACGCCGCCAGTCAGCTGAAGCTCCTGCGGCCCGCCACCAACGACGCCCTGAACGCCAAACCGTCGCTCTTGCACGGGCCGGAAGACCCAGAGGTATTGAAGCTGTTCTTGCCCCATCTGAGTGTCAGTGAGTCGGCGTGGCCTCAAGAATAGTCACGGCAGCGATGCCACAGGAAATTCCCGGGTTGCCGGCACCTCTTGATGCCTTTCCGGTGTACCGAGTACACGAGCGCAAAAACGGCTCCGAAAGATATGAACTTCTCCGCTTGACTGTGGAGGCCGCCGCGAAGCCGACGCACGAGCAGCTGTACGAGACGCTCCAGGCGCTGCCCGCCGGGACGAGGAACTGGCTAACCCGTCAGGTGGTACGCAAGGCAGCCAGTATCCATGATCGCTTCAAGGAGGAGGCACTTGCTACCGCTTACCACTGGTGCACAGCGGGCCTGGTCCGGCTCGACCTGTTGCCACCGCGACACGAAGGCAACCCCGGGCCACTCATCGGTTGGAAGCTGACTGAAGGCGTGAGCAGCTACGCCAACAACCAGCGTGAGCAAACCGAGCAGGAGACGATGTCGATCTCCGCACAGCTCGCCGAGGCCCGCGCCCGGCTCGCGGACCACCCGCTTGTCCCACTGCTCCTGGCTAGCGATGCGATGGATATAGAGTACAAGAGCCACCTGCTTATAGTGGCCGAAAATGCTGCTGAAGGAACCATCCTGGCAGGCAGAATGTCAGAATTGCGCACATACTTGACCGATGGCGAATTGGCAACTCTACTGGTCGCGCGCCAACAATATCGAGACTACAAGCCTGTTGGCGAACTCGCCCGTGGCGGCCAGGCCATCGTCTTCAGCTCCCGGCACAAGCACACCGACCAAATCGTTGCGGTGAAGCGCGCCAAGTCACGGGACGACAGCGCTGTACGCCGAATGAGACGCGAGATCGAAGTGGCGGAAATCTTCGGTGGACACCCTCACATCATGCCCATCTTGGATGCAAGCCCAGATGGGGACTGGTTCGTAATGCCGCTGGCGCAGACGACTGCACTGTTGGAGATGGACCAACTGCGACAAGCACAACAACTGAAAGCCATCGTCATGAGCGTACTCGACGGCCTTCGGAAGCCACACGCCAAAGGCTGGATTCACCGCGACATCAAACCCGAAAACATTCTTAAGATCCAGGGGCGATGGGTGGTAGCGGACTGGGGAATCGGCAAACGACCGCATGGCCAGACGAGCACTCCCGGACATACCAGAGCCGGAACGCTATATGGCACCGAGGGCTACGCTGCGCCCGAGTTAAGCGACGATGCCCACAAAGCAGGTCCGGAGGCTGATATTTACAGCGTCGGGCAGCTTATTGGGGCCATCCTTACAGGCCGGGTGCCACAGGCGAACATTCCGCTCCTGCCCGACGACCGCGGATGGCGGGAAGTTGTCGCTGCCGCAACAGCGTTCGATCCTCAGAGCCGCCCATCCGATGTAGATGAATTCGAAGATCTCTGTGCGCCGTTGTGGCACGGGTGAGTTGCGATAAGGAAGGTCCCGCACGTGAAGCGAATCGTGCTTGAGCCACTTTTCCTACACGCCGAATTGGTCAGCGCCTTACTCGGTCGCAACCGGGTCAGAAGAAGTTCCCCTGCCTCCCTCCGGGAGACGGTAGAGGGCGCACTTTCCGATTCAGCGCCCACAGCTTACGAATTGGCCGAGATGCTGGGTGAAGCCCTCCCCCAACTGAATATTCATGAGCTCCAAAGGATTTTCCACGAAGGCTCTCTTCGAGTCGGCACGCTGGTCGCCATCGAGCAAGAGTTCACCTTCGCGCGTGACCGCTCGCTTGAAGGGCCCGGAAGCAGCCCCATGCGCTTCACGGCGCCGATGAGCACCGACGCCGATGTCCACGTGCACGGGATCTTCAACGCCGAGCGTCTTGCTGCTGCATCAACCGCAGGGAACTTGGTTGGCGAGAGGGAGGTGTTCGTTCTAGGAACCATTGTTCGCCATAGCGGGAGATCAATCGAGATTCGGCCATCCTTCATTGGTATTCGGTCTTACGTGAAAGATGATCTCGACGCGCTCTTCGGAGTTAGCGAATCTTTGCGAGTCTATCCATCAGAGATCGATCAGTTCAGCGGCGTCGACTTCGCGACTCCGTGCACGCCTTCCGAGCTTCAGGCACTGCACCACACGAGCGAGGACGAGGTCAAGCGCTCCATCGCCGCCTTGATTGGTGAACCATTTGTCGCCAAAGACTGGGGCGGAGAAAAGTCCGACCTCTATACAAGCCGGACGTCGATCCGTGGCAATCATGTCGCAAGTGCGTGGCTATTCAAAGGCCCCGGCGCGAACGGGCCAATGACTGTGCGAACGCTTGGTAAGCGCGGAGACCAGATCGATCGACTTTATAGCGAGCCGGCCGACCTTCTGGTGCTGCAGCACTATCGCGAAATAGCAACGGCCGTCGTAAACATGATGTCGGTGTATGCACATCAGATGAGCCGACCTCGAAAGTTCATGATCCTCGACGGCGAAGACACAGCCAAGATTCTTAGAGCGATAGCGGTCTGATCGGCACCCTCTCTTTCTTCAAACGGGTCAGCCTCAAGGTTGCGAACATCGCCGCGAACGACACGACTTGGAAAAGTATGCCCCTATTGGCGCCGGCTGACCCTCTGGCACCTTGTGAGCAGCCCGGCCTGGACCGAGCTCGCCGACGTCGGAATGCTGCGAATCAACCCTGCTGGATCTCTCCTCGGGTCGTGCCGGCGCAGACATGGGTCTACGCCGACCTTTCAGCGGCGCGCTGGCGCGGGACGATCGACGCAGTGGCTTCGGCGGCGGCGTGGGATAGCTCGGGTAGAACGTCGCCGTAGAACTTGGCGGTGAAGTGCGGGCTGGAGTGGCGGAGTCGGCTGGAGATGATCTTCATCTGCACGCCGGCGGCCAGGCCCATGGTGGCGGCGCCGTGTCGAAGGTCGTGAAGTCGGATGGGTGGTAGCCCGGCTTGGGTGGCGAGGTGGTGGAAGTGGTCGGTGACGTCGGCCGGGTGGAGCCGCCCACCAGTGGGTGTGGTGAACACGAGTCCGGTGGTGGTCCAGGCAGGACCGGCGGCGAGGCGTTCGCGGTGTTGCCGGGTGCGGTGGGCGCGCAGCACTGCGACGGTTTCGGTGTCGAGGGCGACCGCGGCTTCGCTGTCGGTGGTTTTGGGTGTGTCGATGGCGGTGGCCCAGCCGTGTTGGACGAGTTGCCAGCGGACGGTGAGGGTGTGGGCGTCGAGGTCGAGGTCGTCCCAGTGCAGGCCGCAGGCTTCCCCGCGGCGTAGGCCGGTGAAGGTGATGAGGTGGTAGAGGGCGTAGAGCCGGTCGTCGGCGTCGTGGGTGTGGTCGAGGAATCTGCCGGTGTGTTCGGGTGTCCAGATCATGACGGGGCTGGGGGTCTTGCCGGTGCCGCGCCAGGTCTTGATCCGTTGGTCGGTCCAGACGGTGGGCTTGGGTGGCCGGGCTGTGGGTAGTTCGACCATCAGGGCGGGGTTGGTGTCGATGTAGCGGTAACGGCGCATCGCGTCGTTGAGGGCCTTGCGCAGGGTGGCGTGGATGACGTGCAGGGTTCTGGGGCCGACGATCCGCTGGTTCTTGACCTGGTCGCGTTTCGCGGGGTCGCGGCTGGCGCGCAGGGTGGCGATGGTGGTGTTGCGTTCGGCGATGGCGTCGTACATGGCGTCGATGTGTCCGGGGCGGAGCCGGTCGATGCGCAGGTGGCCGAGATGCGGGATGAGGTACAGCCGGATGTGGCCTTCGTAGGAGCGCAGGGTGCCGGTCTTGATGTTCTTGCGTCCGGCGAGCCAGTCGGTCAGGTACGCCTGCATGGTGGGCAGTTCGGTGGGGGTGATGTCCAGGTGCAGCGCCCGCCGAATCTGGTCCGGGGTGGGGACGGGAGCGCCGGTCTTGACGGCGGCCTCGATCAGGTCGCCGGTCTTGACGGTGGTGTGCGGGTCGGTGGGGTCGGGGACGGCGAGCGCGGCCCGGATGCGGTCCAGGACGGCGTCGGCGTCGGCCTGGGTGGCGTAGGGGCCATGGCGGAGCGGGCGGCGGGTGCCGTCGGCGCGGGCTGGTACTTCGATCTGCCAGTGCCAGTGGCCGTGGGTGCGGGACCAGCCGCCGCCGGGCCGGCGAAGCTGGGGACAGGAGCGTCCCAGTCGCCGGCCCGTGACGCTGTCGCGGCAGCCGCAGCGTTTGAAGGTAGATCCCTTCACTCATCGTCTCCTGGATGCTTCGTATGGTGCCGCCAGCGGTGTCGGGTGGAATCCGCTGGTGGCGGGGTCATCGCATCCACGCTCACCTTCGCGTCGGCTTCAAGTCGTTCGCCGCCGGTCCCGTTGGGGTTGGGTTGGAGGAGGTGGAGCAGGGCGGCGACCGGGACGATGATGCGGCTGCCGGCCCGGATCAGCGGTATGGGGAACTGGTCGGTGGCGGCGAGCCGGTACGCCTGGGATCGGCTAATCCCGAGCACGGAGGCGGTGGTGGCGAGGGTGGTGGTCACGCCGAGGGCACGGATGCGCTCGACCGTCCACACCTCCCCGACACCGGGCACGGCGGTGGTGCTGTCGGTCGTGGTGCGGGTGGTCTGGTCATCGTGATTCGTGGGGCTGTTCATGATCAGGTTTCTCCTGGTTATGAGATGGATGGCTGTGCGGTAGGAGCGGGGTAGCCCCGCCGGGGTCGACCGGCGCAGGGGTGGCTGCTCCGCCACCGTTGCGCCGCTTCGGTAACTGAGGCGGTGGCGTCGGGTTGGTCGGCATGATCGGGCTCACGATCAGTCCGGGTGGTGCCGACGATTCGACCTTGAGGGTTTTGAGGAGTTCGGATAGGCGAGTGTTGGACACGGTGTGACCGGCTGCGCGCAGCGCTTCGGCGAGTGCCGCCCGGGTCAGTGCCTGCCCGTCCGTGGCGAGCCGGTCCCGGACCTTGCGCGCCGCCGGCAGCAGCTCGCCAACGTCGCCGGATGGCTGCGCGGACGGTCCCCGGTCCGCTCTCCGCTGCCGGTCCCGTCCGCCACGTCGACGACGCCCATCCGATGAGCGAACGGTCCCGGTGCTGGATGGCTCCCCCGCCGTGACGGCGGACCGTACCGTCTCGTCCGGTCCGCTGTCCTGAGCGGTCCGTCCGGCCTCGTCCGGTTGGCAGTCCGCGACCGTTCGGGCGGTGGCGGGCGTGGCGGTGCTGGTCCGGCCGAGGGCGATCTTGACCATGACGAGGAATCCGAGCGCGGGTACGGCGGCGGCGACCCAGCCGATGACCGAGGGTTCGGCCTCGACGACCTGCGCCGCCAGGGACAGCGTGACGGCGCAGGCCAGCACAGTGGCTGGGAAGACGGTGGAGGTGTGGGCGCGTTTGCGGCGGCGCAGTTCCAGGCCGGAGGCGATGGACATCAGCTCCAGGACGATCGCGTCTGCCCAGGCCAGCCAGCCGGGTTGGCCGTGCGCGGCGGCGACGTTGTGCACGTGGGTGAAGCTGGCCGCTCCGGCTGCGCCGCCGATGGCCAGCATGATGACGACCTGGACGACGCCCTCGACGCGACTGCCGCGCGGACTGGTGTCCGGGTCAGGGATCGGTGCTGTCGTGGCCCATCACCTCCCCGACCCCGGACAGGGGTTCCGGTCCGTCCGTCAGTCGCAGGAGGCGGGACCGGATGGCGGACCGACCCGGCTTCGGACAACAGTCGGGACGGGGCTCGGACACCGGTCGCGGACCGCCCGACGCGGACGCCGGACCGAGAAGTGGTCCGCCGCTGCGGGAGCAAACGACTGGTGCTCCCACGAATCTGTCAGCGCCGCCCGCGCTGCTCACGACAGATCCGTGACAGACGCCGGCCGTTGCTGTCCGATCCGCAGCGGAGGTACTGTCCACGGCCGTCGTGCCGTCGCCGATCACGCGGCCTCACCCGCCCGGCTGGAGACGTCAACGGCATACCCGGTCAGGTCGGCCAGCCGCAGCCGCTGCCCTTCCCTGCCGGCCATGGCCCACACCGCCTCTGCCGGGCCGAGGTCGGTCGTCGCGGCGTGGTCGCGGGCCCCGGTGGCGACCGGCACCGCCAGCGGCACGTCGGCCAGCACGCGGCGTAGGTTGCGCTCGCGGGCGGCCGAGTGGAGCCAGAACAGCACCGGCCACGCCCGCTGGATCGTGCCGAACAGCTCCTGGTAGCCGTCCACCTTGGCGGCCAGGATCGACAGCTGCTCGGCGCCGGTGTCGTACTCGACGAAGAACGGCACCTCGACATCGTTTTCGGCCCACCGGCCGTAGCCGTCCGGGCGAACCCTCGGCTGATACGCCCGCACCAGCCCCGGATCCTTCCGGCTGGTGAACGTACCGGCGCGCTGGCACACCACCTCCGGCAACCACTCCACCAAGCCGGTACCCGGATGAGTGCGGGCGTGCCCGGCCAGGTCGGTGAAGAAGCCGTTCACCCCGAGGCGGTGGGCGAGGCTGCGGGTCGAGGTCCAGCGCCGCCGCTCCACCCGGGCGTGGTCCCGCCGCGGTGGACGCTCGTCCCGACTCGCGGCGACGACCTCGGCGCCGAGCTGGTCGATGACGTAGTGGTACGGATACGAGCCGCCGTCGGCCCGCTGCGGCCGGAACCGGGCCACCAACCGCAACCGGTACAGGGTCCGCAGGCGCCGCTGGCAGAAGTCCAACGACGGGAACAGGGCGGTCGCGAGCTGGAACGAGGTCAGTACACCGTGGTCGTACAACCAGCCCAGCAGCACACGATCACGGCCGGTCAGCTGGGACTGGACCCGAAGGACCGGATCATCCACCGGCTACCACCTCCTTGCCGGGTAGGGACTGCCAGCCCCAGGGGGAGAGACCCGAGACCAGGCAGGGTCTGTCGCAGGACAAGCCGACGACACTGACAGACGAGCTGACCTGCGGTGTGAGAGGAAACAGGGGGTCGGTTCGGGGGTCCGGCTGAAGACTGACGTCAACGCTGACGCCAAGCCCGACCCCCGAACGGGGATCAAGCCGGAAGGCGTCACCGCCAATGCCCGCGGTGATAGGTGAAGGTGTCGGTGAAAACACGAGAACTCCTTGGTTGAGGGTGTGGGAGGTGGTGCTGGTGGCGTGGTCGGACACGACAACGCCGCCGGAGCGGAAGGGGCCGGTGAGATGCATTTCGGCCCGCCCATGCCGTGGGCGCCGTAAGCGGCGTACGCCTACCGGCCGCCGGGAGCACCGGCGAGACCAACGGACCTGGGGCGAACGCGCGGAGGTAGTTGGCGGCGGGGTGGGGCTAGCCTCTTGGATCATGTCCGACTCTGCGCCGCGTCCCTTGCTGTTCCTTGACGTGGACGGCACCCTCATCCCGTTCGGAACACCCGCGGCGGCCCAGCCGGGCGCGTCGCATGGCCGCCCTATGGCACCGGCTCTACCGGCCGATGCCCATCCCCTGCTGTACAAGGTCGATCCGGGACATGGCCGCCGGCTGGAGGCCCTGCCGTGTGATCTGGTGTGGGCGACGACCTGGATGAGCGACGCGAACGACGTGCTCGCGCCGCTGCTCGGGCTACCGCCTCTGCCCGTTGTGAACTGGCCCGACGCCGACGGGGTCAGCGTCCTGCACTGGAAGACCCGTGGACTGGTCGAGTGGGCGCAGGGACGCCCCTTCGTCTGGGTCGACGACGAGATCTCCCACGCCGATCAACAGTGGGTATCGACTCATCACCACGCCCCGGCCCTGCTGCATCGGGTCGACCCACATCGCGGCCTGACCGAGCACGACTTCGCTGCCATCGAAAGCTGGCTCGCGCAGGCGCGGTAGGGCCAGCTTCCAGCCATCGCGGGTGGTGCGCTGGACGGCTGTCTGCCAGTCGGGGCCGTCGCTTTTGAGGTCCTGCACCATCCCGCTGGCGTCGGCGGCAGCCCGGGAATCGTGACGTGGTGCGGTCAGGATCCGACCTCGATGAGGCGACGCCTGCCACTCTCGCCCGGTACCTGCCACACCTGGTCGTCCGGCCAGTGGCGGTACAACAACTGCTGAGTGGTCGTGGCGACAGCGTTCCGCAGCGGCTCGCGGAGCAGGTCGGCCCGCAGTCGTTCCTCCCGCTCGGCGTCCTGAGCGATCAGCAGAACCGCCCCGACCGGCACCAGCCGGTCCGCGCGCCGGTAGCCCGCCAACAATCCACCCAGACCTGACGTCGCTCGCTCGTGCTCGGCGACAACGCCGCCGCTCGGACCACGGTCGACGTGGACCAGGAACCGCAGGCACCGCCCGTCCTGCAGCCAGACGCCGTAGCCGTCGGCCCGCACCTGCGCCAGGTCGTGCTGACGCAACCACGACGAGGTGTCCATCATCGCCAGCCACTGGAACAACTCGCACCGCCCCGGGTTGCGCCGCGACACCTCCACCAACGGCAGGAACAGCAAGGCATCCGCCCGACCGGAGGAACGCTGCCCCAGCCGCAGCGGAACCGGTCGCCCCGACGCTGTCAGGGCTCGCCGGAGCACGTCGGTTCCCTCGGCCGTGACCTCGTACCACCAGGTGTGGGTCCCGTCCTCCGCCGCGCGGTCGCGGTGCACGAGTCCCGCCTCGTGCAACCCCACCAGGTCCCGGTGAGCCGTCAGCCGCGACACTCCGCAGACAAGCGCCACGTCCAGTGTCGTCGCGGAGCCGTGCTGCGCCAGGTACGACAGGATCCGCCACCGCCGCGGGGACAACCGCCGCGTGGCACCCTGGTCGCCCATCCCCTGATGATCCTCCTGGCGTCGACGGTCCGACATCCCGTCCCCGACAGCAGTAACAGGGAGTGGTCAATGCGCCGACGGGAACATCGGAAGCCGGGACCGCCGGGACCGGAGACAGCGCTCGCCGTCGGCCGTCGACCGGGGCGTCGGCGGGCCGTGCGAGCACCCACATATACAAACCGGGGTTTTGGGGCCGATTTTGGTGATCACTGTTCAGTGAATCAGCCGAAGAGCTGAGGACAGAAGGGTGCGGTACGGTCAAATCAGACCGCCGTTAGTTGATCTCCATGAGAGGCGCTCTGTTACAGCGCTGATCTCTCACAGGCCCGAGACAAGGCCATGCCGACTTGACGATGCAACGCCTCGCACAGATGCGATGGTTACTCGCCGTAACAACGTCCGGGGGAGCGTTGCCGCGTCGTCCTTCGGGAACGGCGATGCACCGAGGGCGAGCCCGTAGGGTCGGTCGCGTGGCCGAGATGCAGACCAAAGCGGATCTGTCCTACATCGCCAGCGTGACGCGGGTCCGCGCGGCGGCCGGTGTGATCCTCCGCGACCAGGCCGGCCGGGTGCTGCTGGTCCGCCCGGTCTACAAGAACGTGTGGGAAGTTCCCGGCGGGACCGTGGAGCCGGACGAGTCCCCGGCAGACGCCTGCACCCGCGAGATCCGAGAGGAGCTGGGCCTGTCGATACCCGCAGGAGGGCTGCTGCGCGTCGACTGGGTGCCGGCGAACCCACCGTGGGACGGCGGACTCATGTTCGTCTTCGACGGTGGGGTGCTGACGGCGGACCAGGTCGCGGCGATGCGACTGTGCCCGGACGAGCTCGACCGGTTTGAGTTCGTCGAGCCGGAACGCCTGGGCGCGGTGTTGATCCCTCGCCTGGCTCGGCGGGTTGCTGCGGCGATCGCCGCTATCGGCCGTGGCGGTGTCTACCTCGAGGATGGAGTCGCGACCTCGAACAGTTAGTCGTCAACGCGGACCCTCGGCCGCAGCCCGGTACCGGGACATAGAGGTCGCCCCTGCACACGAAGCCGGTGAGGTCTCCTCACGCCACCGGCGTCATCGCCGACGACCGGCTCCGAACCACTCACCGGTCGACAAGATCTTCCCCGCCGTGCACACCCCACCAACTCGGCGCGTGCCTGCGCAGCGTTCCCGAGAAGCGGGTCAGTAGCAGCCAGTCAGCGTCGAGGATCAGCGCGGCGTCCTCCGACCGCTCGCCCAGGACCCGGGCCACGGACGCCAGCATTTCCCGCGTCGCCCGCTCGGAGGACTCGTCCTTGCGCAGCCGGAAGCTGATGGTGACGTACCGCTCCGGTTCCCACTCCCACATCGAGCCGTCACCATCCTCGGCCTCGAAGTAGCCGTGGGAACCGGCGTAGATGCTCACCGTGTAGCCGCACCGGTCGCTGAGGTCCGCACTCAACACCCGGGGCCTGCCATCCACCGCCGACTCGTCAACACCCTCGGGAGCGACGACGCCGGCCAGCACATCGAGAGGAACGTCGCCGGCCAGCGTCAAGCGGTACTCGGTCGCCATGGGTAGCCCCTCAGTCTCGTCGCAGGATCTGGATTATCGCCCCGCTGCGCGTCACCGCCACCAGTTCCTTCAACCCTACGATCGGCCAGTCGTCGAACTGCTTCTGCAACGCCCCGAGATCGCCACGCCAGTCATGGAGGTTGACCACCACCCGCTGGGTCTGCTCGCTGTCGATCTTGTCGGCTACCCCGCTCCACACGCCTCGCACACTCTTGGCCGGCGTCGGGGAGTAGCAGTCGAAGACGTGTCCCTCGACCAGGTAGTCGGGATCCTTACCCGGCTTGCCGGAATCGCCGGTACCGAGACGGGCGTAAGCGACCTCCTGCCGGGTCGGGTTCTGGTGGAGTCGGTATCCCTCCGCAGCGACGGTATCGGCACACTGGTTCTCCAGCTCCAGGGAGCGCCGCACGCGTTCGTCCTCCTTCGGAGGAATCCGGGTACGCCGACCGGTCGGCGAACCTCCGAGCTCTCCAGTGGGCTTGCGCGTCCACGGCGTCGCCACTGGCGTGCCAGCGGACGGTGTGGGAACCGAGGCAGGGCTGGTCGGCACGGCACCGCCAGCCCCACTCAGTTTCCCGACGACCCCAACTGGCGTGCCTCAGCGATCGCCGCGTCAACCGCCTGGCGGGTGGTGGCGGTGCGCTGCACCAGCATGACAAGCACCTGCTTGACGCTCTCCAGAGCCTGCAGCAACGGCCCTGGCTGACCACCCTGCAAAACCGCGACGACAAGCTGCTGCGCCTCACCAACCTGGGTGATCGTGGCGGCCGTCTGGTCGCGGATGCCATCGACCGCACCTTGCACCGGAGTCAGCCCGGTGATCGTCTCCCCCGGACTGGCCTGCTGCGGAACACCAGCGGCCACCTTCGCGGCATCACCGACAGCACCGGCGAGACCACCCAGTCCACCCCGGATCGTGGCGATGGCCCCGCGAACCCGCGCCACACCGGCAGCGACCGCTGCGAACCCGGCACCCGCCGCGCGCAGCGCGATCTCCTGCGCCTGCTGATCAGCAGCCGCAGCCAGTGCCTGCGCACGCTCGACCCCGGCGGCCAGCGTACGTAGCTCCGTAGTGATCTTCTCAACGTGCGACACGCTGCCGGCTTCCTCCCTGGCGACCAGAGCTCTCAGGAGAGTTGAACCTACCGGCACGGCACCGACGTCACCAGACGTCGCGGAGCGGTAAGCGATCAGTGGTCGCGGCCGAGAAGGACGTGCGGGTAGCCCTTGTTGATCTGCTCGCCGACTCGATGCCGAGGTCGACGATGAACGCGTCCAGGCGTTGGACCACGGCGTCAACGGGGTGCCAGCGCTTGAAGTTGATCGACGTTCCATGATCTTCCGTACAGAGACGCAGCCATTCGGAGATCACCTCGGAGGTGAGGAAGTCGCGGCGCGAGGCGTTGTAGTAGGCATCTACCTGCCGGGTGGGTCGGTGGGATTTTTCGCCGAGTTCGGCGAGCCTGGCCTTGAGCCTGCCATCGCAGGCGCCACGACCCGTACGACGACGCCTGCGGCACGCGTTGATCCGCCTGAGCCCGAGAGGCACAATCCCAGGATGATCTCGAGTGTGTTCTTCGACGTGGGTGAGACGATCGTCGACGAGTCCCGGGAGTACGGCACCTGGGCCGACTGGCTCGGCGTTCCACGACACACCTTTTCGGCAGTCTTCGGTGCCGTCATCGCCCGCGGCCTGGACTACCGCGAGACGTTTCAGGTGTTCCAGCCCGGCTTCGACCTGGCCAAGGAGCGGCAAGGCCGGGCCGACGCCGGACAGCCGGAACACTTCTCCGAGGAGAACCTCTACCCGGACGCCCGGCCCTGCCTGGCGGCACTGCGGGAGTTGGGCGTGCAGGTTGGCCTGGCCGGCAACCAGACCGCCCGAGCCGAGAGCATCCTTCGCGCCCTGGACCTGCCAGTCGACGTAATCGGCACCTCGGACGGCTGGCACGTCGAGAAACCGTCGGCCGCGTTCTTCGACCGCGTCGTCGCGGAGGCCGGCTGCCCCGCCGACCAGGTCCTCTATGTCGGGGACCGCCTGGACAACGACATCCGCCCCGCTCAGGTCGCCGGACTCGCGACAGCGCTGGTACGACGTGGGCCGTGGGGACACATCCTCGATGACAAGACCGTCAGCGACCACTGCCTCTTTAACCTCGACTCGCTGGCGGAGCTGCCCGAGCTGGTGCGCAGGCACAACGAGCCGGTGGCTTAGCTCCCCGGAAGAGCGGCCCGGCTGGTCGCGAGGGCGGCGATGCGGTCGTCGAGCTGGAGGCCTGCCCGGCTGTCACCGAGTACCTGCCGGACCGCTCTGACCCGCTCCAGCCCGGTGCCGTACCAGTCGGTATTCAGGGCGTCCAGGGCCTGGTTGAGGTAGTCGGCGGCGTGGTCGCCGTCGCTGCTGTGCGCCGAGGCGAGGTCGGCGAGGACGACACTGCGCTGCTTGGCGCCGGTCGCGGTCAAGCCGGCGAGGGACTCGGCCAGGTGGCGGGCGGCCTCGGCGTGGTCGCCAGCGGCGAGGACCGCGTAGCCGGCAAAGGAGTGCAGCCGGCCGATGTCGTAGTAGTCGAACCAAGCGGGCGCTTCAGGACGCGCTTCGAGCGCGGCGGCAGCGAGGTCGATCTGGTGCCGACTCGCTGCTCCGGCTCCCGCGCGGGCTTCGACTTCCGAGGCCACGCAGTGCAGCCAGGAGCGAACGGCGGGGCTGACGCCGTGCCAGGTGTGCTGGAGCGCCGCGTCGATCAGAGACCGGGCTGCGGCAGGATCATGTCCGAAGGCGGGGATGAAGGCCATGTGGCCGAGGACGGCGGCGGCCAGGGCATGGTCTCCGGCCTCACGGGTGGCGGCGAGGGCGACGTCGTAGCAGCGTTGCGCGACGGCGGGCTGGTTGAGATCGAAGAACGCCAGTCGTGCGGTGAGCAGCGCCGATTCGGCGAGGGCGCTGGCGAGGGTGGCCCGGCTGGTGCCGGTTGCCGCGCGGACGAGTCCGCTGCCGAGCTGGGTGTGGGCGTACGCGGCCTCGTAAAGCGGCCGGGCGGGGCTGGTCCAGTACAGCGTGCGCTGACACCGCACGATCTCGGCGTACGCGTCTGGATCTACGGCCTTGGCCTGGGCGTACGCGGCCTGCGGATCGAGTGATAGCAGGGGCGCCACCAGGGGAAGCATGCTGGCGCCGAACAACGCGCGCAGAACAGTTGCCCGGTCCCAGCCGGTGTCGTCGCCTCCGGTGATCATTTCCCACAACCTCCTGAACTCGTGCAGTGTCTCCGCCTGCGGACGCATCGCCAGCTCGTCGGGGGTGAGTAGACCGAGCTGGCTCGCCGGCTTGTCGAAGATGGCCACGAGGTGCTTGCGGTAGCGCGGGTCAGGCCACCGCTCACCGGTTTCCCACCGCCGCACCGTGTTGGCGTTCAGCCCGGTATCGGTCTCGCCGGCCTGGCTTATCTCGGTGCGGATGCGCTCGGCGACCTCCTCGTAGGACCAGCCCCGCTGGAGCCTCTCCCACGCTAGCCGCCGATTGGCGGGGTGGCGCCGTCCGGCCATGCGAGCACCTCCGTATGTCCTCTGTCGACGACGGTCACGTTAGCCATCTCCGCTACGGGCCGTCACTACCTGGTTGCGAGCGGACGGGTCGTGGACGGTACCGATCGGGCTCGCTGGGCGGTTCGCTGTTGACGAGCATCGACGGACGCTGCTGGGCGGCTCCAGCTCACCAACCCAATGTCATCGACGCCAGGGGATTCATGGTGAAGAAATCGGACAAGACGATCAACAAGCAGGCGCCGCTTGTTGTGGCGGCGACCGGAGGTGCAGTCGTGAGGTTGATTCCTCGTCCGCGTACTGCCATCGGGGCTGCGTGGGCGGGTGACCGGCGGGGTGCTCCCAGCCGCCGCCTCACCACGGCGGGCCCGCCGGCTCCTCGGCGGGCCCGCCACAACTGGATCAACCACCGGGAATCAACCCCAACTCGTCGAACGGCGGCGTCATGACCGTGTATATCTCGCGGCACGCCTCCACGGATGCAATAGGTAAGCCCACTCCGGCGGTGCAGGCCCTCGAACCGGCGACGGGCCGGGCAAAGGTCTCCCAGACCGAGCCCCTCCTGCTCACCTTCGTGTGGCAGCGCATGCTGTCGCAACCAGCTCAAGCCGGTGGCCGCCGGTGACGGCGCGGGTGCTGGTGACCGGCGCGGCCGGCTTCATCGGCTCACACGTCGTCGACGCACTTCTGGCCCGAGGCATGCAGGTGGTCGGCCTGGACCGCCGCCGCCTCGGCCAAGACGCCCTCGCCGGCGAAAACCTGTCAACCGCAGCCGGCAATCCGCTGTTCACACCGCTCTGCCGGGATCTGGCCACCGACCGGCTCGACGACACTCTCGAGGGCTGCGACATCGTGATTCACCTGGCTGCCCGGCCAGGGGTCCGGCCCTCGTGGGGCATGGAGTTTCACGACTACGCGCAATCCAACGTGCTCGGCACCCACCGGCTGCTCGATGCCTGCGCCCGGTCGGGCGTACGGCGATTGGTCTATGCCTCGTCGTCGAGCGTCTACGGTCCGGCCGAGCGGCCCAGCCGCGAGACCGACCCGACCTGCCCGGTGTCGCCCTACGGGGTGAGCAAGCTCGCCGCCGAGCAACTGTGCCTGGCCTACGCCCGTCGCCCCGACAGCCGGCTCAGCGTCGTGGCGCTGCGCTACTTCACCGTGTATGGGCCACGGCAGCGACCCGACATGGCCATCGGCCGGCTGCTGTTCGCGGCCTACACCGGCCTGCCGGTCACCCTGTTCGGCGACGGCAGCCAACGCCGGGAGTTCACCTACATCACTGACGTGGTCTCCGCGACGATCGCTGCCGCCCACATCGATACCGGCTGCGCTGTGGTGAATGTCGGCGGTGGCGCGAGCGTGTCCATGCGCGGCGCCATCCAGGAGGCGTCGGCGGTCACCGGACGACACATCCCCGTTCAGGTGGCCGACGAACAGCCCGGCGACGTCGCCTCCACATCCGCGGACCTCACCCTTGCCGGCAGGCTGCTCGGCTACTGGCCCACCGTCGGCCTCCACGAGGGCTTGGCTCGGCAGTCCTCCTGGCTGGTCAATCTCTCCCGCGACCGGCTCGCGGCCTTCGCCTCCTGACTTTGAAGGAAGCCTCTCATGATCGTCTTGACCGCTGACTCCGCGAGTGAGTTGTTCACCGCCGCCTGCCAGGCAGTCCTGCTCAACGGCCGCATCGCCTGCCCGCGCGACATGATGACCACCGAGGTCGTCGGCGCTCACCTGTGCCTGACCAATCCTCGACGCCGGCTGGTCTCTGTGCCGCCCATCCGCCTCATCAACCCGGCGTTCGCCGTCGCCGAGGCACTGTGGATCCTCTCCGGCTCGGACGACCCGTGGATCTTCGACTTCAACGACAACCTGCGCCGCTACGCGGACGACGGCATCCTCCAGGGCGCGTACGGGCCACGAATCCGTCGATGGGGCGACCGCGTCGACCAGCTCGACGCGGTCGTCCGGAAGCTGACAGCCGACCGGGACTCCCGACAGGCCGTCGTCCAGATCTACGACCCAGGACGCGACCACCGCGGCCACCGCGATGTGCCGTGCACTCTCGGGTACCGGTTCCTGATCCGGCAGGGCAGGCTCGAGATGCACACCACCATGCGCAGCCAGGACCTGTGGCTCGGCTTCCCGTACGACATCTTCGCGACCACGCTCCTGCAGGAGCTGATGGCCGGCTGGCTGGGTGTCGAGGTCGGCGAGTACCACCACTACGTCGACTCGCTGCACCTGTACGCCGAGCACGCCCCGGCCGCTGCCGAGTGCCTCCACCACGAGCCAGCCGTCACCGAGATGGATCCGCTCGGCGTGGACTGGCCCGACCTGGACTCCGTCCTCGCCCGGATCATCCGTGGCGACGGTGACCTGTCCGACGGCACCTCATGGGACACGTTCGGACGCGTGCTGACCAGTTACCGGAGCTGGAAGCTCGGCCAGCGCGACTTGGCGCGCACGCTCGCCCACGACACACCGGGGCCGCTCGGCGCTGCCCTTGTCGCCTGGTATCAGCACCTCACCCAGCCGGCCCTCGTCTCGGCGGAGCTGGCATGACCGCGAATGTGGTGCTCGGGCTGTGCGCGTACACGCATGACTCGGCGGCGGCGCTGCTGGTCGACGGCCACCTGATCGGCTTCGTCGAGGAGGAACGGCTCGACGGGATCAAGCACAGCAAGGCCTACCCGGCACACGGTGTCGCCTGGCTGCTCGACGAGGCCGGTCTCTCATCGGCGGACGTGACCACCGTGGCGTACAACTTCGATGGACGCCGCTACCTGGGAGCACTGGGCCAACTGCCGACCCATCTGCGACAAGCTGCCAGCCGGGCTCGAGCGGTGCCTCGGGCTCGCAGCTTCACCACGGTCCACCGCCGCTACCAGGCCCGGATGCGGGACCTGGCCGAACGCTTCCCGCGCGCTCGACTGCAAGCGGTGCCGCACCACCGGGCGCATGCCCTGTACGCCTTCGCCGCCGCCGGCGTGGACGACGCGGCGGTCCTGATCGTCGACAGCCTCGGCGAGTTGCAGACCACCACCACCTGGCACGCACGTCAACGCCGCTCGCAGCTCAGCCTCGACCTGGCACACGCGATCGACGACCCGGCCTCCCTCGGCTACGCCTACGGCGCCGTCACCGAGCACCTCGGCTGGCGGCGCGGTGACGAGGAAGGCACCGTGATGGCGCTGGCCGCCCTCGGCGACCCCGCCCGGTTCCGAGACCTGATATCCCGGGCGATCCGACGCACCACCGACGGCTTCACCCTCGACCCGGCGCTGATCGCGCTGCGGGTGCTCGCCAGCCGCTACGGCCGGGTCACACCCGCGTTCACCGCCGCCACATGCCCGCCCCGCACGCCGACGGCACCGGTCGAGCCTGTCCACGCCGATCTGGCCGCTGCGCTGCAGGAACGCACCGAGCAGGTGATGCTGCATCTCGCCGAGCGGGCCCGGCGGCTGACCGGCTCGGGGCTGCTCTGCCTGGGCGGTGGGGTTGCGATGAACTGCGTCAGTGCCGGCCTCATCGCCCAAGCCGGCATCGTCGACGAGGTGCACGTACCGCCCGCCCCTGGCGACGCGGGCACCGCGATCGGCGCCGCCGCCCAGGTCTGGCTCGACCTGACCGGCCGACCGCCCACCGGGGTCCGCCATCACTGCTACCTCGGCCCCGCCTATCCCGACCTAGCACTACCGGCGGCACCGCGCGCGGGACTGCACGCGAGCCGGCCGGCCGAACCTGTCCGCGAATTGGCGCGGCAGTTGGCGGACGGAGCGATCGTGGGGTTGTTCACCGGCGCGCTGGAGGCCGGGCCCCGGGCACTGGGGCACCGGTCGATCCTCGCCTCTCCCCTGGAGGCCGGTGTGGTCGAGCGGCTCAACGCCACTGTCAAGTTCCGCGAACCGTTCCGGCCTTTCGCCCCTGTCGTCCTCTCCGACAGGGCCACCGACTACTTTCGGCTGCGCCAACCGTCGCCGTACATGTCGCTCGCCGCTCCCGTGACCGAGCTGGCCCGCAACAAGCTGCCCGCGATCGTGCACGTCAACGGCACCGCCCGAGTCCAGACGGTCACCCGCGAGCAACACCCCATCCTCGCCGACGTCCTCACCCGGTTCGGTGAGATCACCGGACACCCGGTGCTGATCAACACCTCGCTGAACATCAAGGGCAAGCCGATCTGCGGCACCCCAGAGATGGCACTGGACTGCCTCACCGAATCCGGCTTGGACGCGCTACTCATCGAAGGCTGGTGGGTGACCAAGTGAGAATCGGTTACAGCTTCTGGGGATTCCTCGGACCCGGCATCACCGACACCCCGGACGGAGGCCGCAGCCACCGCCGGACCTTGGTCGACGGGCTACGTACAGCCGGCCACGACATCGTCTTCCTTCAACCCAACCGGGACCTGTGCGAGGCCGGCGACGATCTCACCGGCCACTACCGCTGGGACGTGGGCCTGCCCAACCTCGACGCTCTCTTCCTCGAATGGCGCTGGCCCATTCCCGGTCGTAACACCACCGTCTGCGGCCGACCCGGCCACACCTGCGACCTGCATCGACAGGGCGAACTGCTTGACCATTACACCCATCAGGTCGGCACCCCGACGCTCCTGTGGGACAAGGACCGCCAGCTGCTCGCAACAGACCCCCTTCGCCGTGCCCACAACGTGACCGTCTGTGAACCCGCTCTGCACCCGACGCCGGGCGCAGTGCCATTGCTCTTTCCTGTGGCCGACACTGCCATCGACGCCGCTGACCCGGCTGCGCTGGCGGCCCTGCCCCGCCGGATTCCGCTCGTCTACGTCGGCAACCAGTACGACCGCGACCACGCGTTCGACACCTACTTCGCGCCGGCCGCCGCCCAACTGCCCCACCTGATCGCCGGCAAGTGGACCGACATCAGACGCTGGCCGGATCTGAACTTCATCGGCAGAGTTCCGTTCCCCAGAGTGTCCGCGATCTACGCCGACGCGCTCGCCACCGTCCTGCTGCTTCCCGCCCGGTACGCCGAAGCAGGACAAATGACCCAACGGATCTTCGAGGCCGTCCTCGCCGGCTGCGTGCCCCTGCTGCCTCGTGATGTCCGCTGCGCCGACGCCCTTGTTCCCTCGTCACTGATCGTCCGCGACGCCACGGAGGTGCGGCACCGCATCGGCTGGCTCAGCGAGATCGCCGGCACCGGTGACCACGCCAACCTGATCGCGGGGTGCCTACGGCACCTCGACCCGTTCCGACTCTCGTCCCAGCTCGAGGTGCTCACCTACCTGCTGCATCACCCGGAGTCGGTGCCGTCATGACCCACCGTGTCACCACCGGACGAGCGCACCACACCTCTACCCTGGAGAACCATGGACAGGATCGCCATCATCGGCTGCGGCGGCAGCGGCAAGTCCACCGTCGCGCGCCAGTTGGCCCGGATCCTCGACACGCCGTTGACGCACCTCGACGCGACCTACTACGACGAGCACTGGAACCCCTTACCGCAGGACGAATTCGCCGCCCGGCAGGAGAAGCTCGTCGCTGGCGAACGGTGGATCATCGAGGGCAACTACGCCGGTACCCTACCGATCCGGCTTGCCGCCGCGGACACCGTGATCTTCCTCGATCTACCGGCCAGAGCCTGCCTATGGGGCATCGCCCAGCGCCGCTGGCGCTACCGCGGCGGGCAACACCACCAGGACGGCGTCTACGACCGAATCACCTGGAACTTCGTCCGCTACATCCTCGGCTACCGGCGCACCATGCGCCCGCGAGTCCAGAATCTTGTCCGAGAACACGGGCCACACGTCCGCCTGATCACCCTCACCAGCCGCCGCCAGGCCGCCGAACTAGTGAAACGCGTCCGCGACGAGCATCAGCCCGTGACCTGACCGCGACGGAACGGGAGGCGACGAATGTCGGCCAATCCGTTCCTTGACCCCACCCTGGTCCACGGCGACCTCTACCAGGGCGACGGCCGGCTCGCCGACCGCACTCACGCGCTGCATCGTGCCAAGATCAGCGGAAGCGACGCCGCCGACACGATCGCCGACCTGCTCGCCGCCCGGGTCCCGGCCGGGGCAGCCGTGCTCGACATCGGTTGCGGGCGCGGCACCACAACCCTGCGCCTGGCCGACCGGCTCCGGCCCCGCCGGCTCATTGCCGTCGACGCCTCGACCGCGCTTCTCCGCACCACCCGCGACCGCCTCGGCGACGCTGGCCCATTGGGCTCAGTGGTCTGCGCTGACTTCCACCACCTGCCGCTGCCGGACAGCGTGGTTGACGCCGCGGTTGCTGCCTTCTGCCTGTACCACTCTCCGACGCCGGATCTGGTCGTAGCGGAGATCACCCGCTGCCTACGCCCTGGCGGTACAGCGGTCCTGGTCACCAAGTCCCTAGACAGCTACGCCGAACTCGACCATCTGGTCCACGCCGCCGGCCTGGACCCACACGCCACGAGGCGATCGAGCCTCTACGAGAGCTTCCACAGCGGCAACCTGCACACCATCGTCGCCACCAAGCTGACCGTCATCGACATCCAGCATGAGGAACACGTCTTCCACTTCGCGGACGCCACGCACCTCGCCCGGTACCTCATCACCACACCCAAATACCGGATCACCCTGACTGGCGGGATCCCCGCCCTCGCAGCGGCCCTCCAGCAGCGGCTGCCCGCGCCGCCCTACGCAACCCGATCCACCGTCAGTTACGCCGTAGCGGTGCGGCCATGAGCGGGGCCATCTTCGTCAAGCGGTACGACGACCCGGAACGCTGCGCCGCCGCTGCTGCCCACCACGCCTGGCTGGCTGGCCTGGGCTCCGGGGTACGCCTGCCCGCGCTCGTCGCGCGGAGTACTCGGCATCTGATCTTCGAGCGGCTGATGGGGCACGCACTGGGCGTCGAAGATCTTCCGCGGGCCGCTGCGGCACTCGGCCGGCTTCACGGTGCCGCGCACCGAGATGCACTGCGGACCGCTTGTCTCGATCAACCCCACATCACCTCGACCGGACTCGTAATCTCCGACTTCGCCAGCCCGCGTCAGGCGGCGCTACACCACGCCGCAGCCGCGGCGGGCGTCCACGAATCAGTCATTAACGCCGTACTCGACAGAGTCGGGGAGCCAGTGACGTTCTACAAGGACCCGAACATTCGGAACTACCTTGCGAACGGCAATGAGGTCGCCGTCGTCGACTTCGACGACCTGACACTCGCTCCCTTCGGCTACGACCTGGCCGGCCTCCTGGTCACCGCATCAATGACCTACGGCCGCCTCGCCGACCTATCGATCGCTCGCTGTCTCCGCGCCTACCGCGTCGCTGTCGCGCCCCACATCTGCAGCTTGGCCGACCTGAAACGGTACGCCGAGCTGCACCACCTGCTGACTCTGCGATATCTCGGCCGCAACGGCTACCGGCACGCCTGGCCCACCGTCCGGCCTTGGCCCGACCCGTTCCTCACCGAACTGAGCTGAAAAGGAACTCCCGGATGGCCCCGACAACCGAACTCGTTATCGCCCGCCACGGCGAAGCCGCCTGCAACGTCGTCGGAATCGTCGGCGGCGAACAGGGCTGCACCGGCCTCACCGGCCGCGGCCGGAACCAGGTGGAGCAACTCGCCACCCACCTGGCCGCCGACCACGCCGACCGGCCCTATGCCGCCCTCTACGCCACACCCCGACTGCGCGTCACCCAGACTGCCGAGATCATCGCTCAAGCTCTGCACATGCCCGCCACCATCGACCCGGACCTCCGCGGCCCTGACCACGGCGATGCCGACGGCCGGCTTTGGGTCGACATCAAGACTTCCTTCCAGGGGCCGCCTCAGCACAGCCCGGACTGCCAATACGCTTCCGGCTCCGAGACATGGAACGAGTACCTCGACCGAGCGACCGCTGCACTGCAGAAGATCCTCGCCCGCCACGATGGTGAACGAATCCTCATCGCCGCCCACGGCGAAACCGTCGAAGCGGCCCACAACCTGCTCCTCGGCCTCCCCCGGAACGCATGCCTGCGGCTCGGCTTCGTCACCGACCACGCCTCCGTCGCCAGGTGGCTGCGACCGACCAACCGTTTCGGCCGCACCATCTGGCAACTCGTCAACCACAACGACACCCGACACCTCCGCCCCCGCCATGACTGACCTCAGCGTTCACCTCGCGCTCTGCCGACGGCTCTTCGACGCCGACGCCAAGCCCGTTGCCTCGCACCCTGGGCACGCTGGCACTCGCGTGCTCCGCGCCTCGACGGCCGCTCATGGAGACGTCGTTGTCAAGATCCATCGCAGCCTGGAGCGACACCATCAGGAAGTCCACGCCTACCGGACCTGGGTTCCTGCCCTCGGAGACAGGGCACCCCGACTGCTCGCGACAACCGACGACCCACCGGCCATCGTCATCACCGCCGTAGCGGGAGTCCCGCTCAACGAGCGGCAACTCGACCCCGAGGCTGAGCAGAGCGCCTACCGGCAGGCAGGACAGCTACTCAAGACACTGCACGCCGCTGGACCGCCCCGCCTCGAACCGGACTCGACGGCCTGGCTTGCCGAACGCGCCGAGTACTGGATTCGCCTCGCTGGAGATCGGATCACGCCCAGCTACCGGGCCGAGGCTCGCGCCCACATGCGAGCGCTACGAGAGCTCGCACCGCTACCGGCTACGCCGTGCCACCTCGACTTCATGCCTCGCAACCTGCTCTACGGCGACGACGGCATAGTCCGGCTGATCGACTTCGAGCACAGCCGCTACGACCTTGCGCCTCGCGACCTCGTACGCCTCGCCACCCGCATCTGGCCCCTCCGCCCAGACCTACGCGAAAGCCTCCTCAACACCTACGGTCCACTCACCGCCACAAACGAGAATGTGATGCGGCACTGCGCACACCTGGACGCCCTGACCGAGGAGGTAAGGATGAGGTCGCAATCGCCGAAGTGCTCCCATGGATCAACCGGCATCGACCCATTGGGACATCCCATTACAGGATCCGGGCAGCCATAAGATCACTAACGAGGTTGGATGAGCTCTCGCCAAGCTCAGGCTGTCTCCCTCATGGGCTGCGCATCGTGCAGGGAGGAGGATGTCGGGCCCTCCTGCCTCGGTAGGCTGGTCGCCTTCTTCATGCGGGGCTCGCGCCCGAAGAAGGCCCGATACTTCTCCACGGTGCCGATCTCCTTAACGATCCGCTTTACCCAAGCCGGAGTGTAGGCGTAGCTCTTGAAGGCCTCGTTGTAGACGCAGTACCGGGCGTCGGTGTCACACGGATCGGAGGCCCCGGCAGTAGGCCGTACCGCGAGCCGCCTCCACATCTCGGTGTGCTCGCGCTGAACGTTGAACTCGAAGGGCAACTGGCTTTCGACAAGACAAGCAACGCGACTGGGAAGCAGCTTGTCCTTGTCCGCCACCTCAACATGCCGATTCTTGATGATGACTGTTCCTTGCCGGCCCGCCTCCATCATGACCTTGCGTTCATCCTCGCTCAGGTCATCGAGCTTGACGAAGTCGATCGCCAAGTCGGCATCGGACTTCGAGCCGACAACAGGCACCAGCCGAACCCGGTAGTCGTACTTCAAGTCATCCAGCACAGCCGGATCGATGGCCGCTTCGAATCTCGCGACCAGATCGCGGGTGCCCTTCGGCAACTTCGCGGCAGCCGCTCGAAGCTGCTCACGTCCTTCGGCGGTCAGAGACTGGAGCGAGACGGGGAAGCGGAGTCGTTCGGCGAGGCTGAAGGTGCCTCCGAAGTGGCTCACCATCTCATGCTCGTAGTTCATGACAAGGGCCTGCGCCTTGCCGCCTGTCGCGACCTTCGCGTTGTGCTCGTATCGATGCTCCACTTTATTACGGAGCGCTACGAACAGCTCTGCGTTCAGCCTGACCGGGTCGCTGCTGTTGGGATAGCGCTGCTTCAAGCAGAATTCAAGATCCCACGCCTTCGGCTCACCGTCGATCAACTTGTACTCGCCGGTCTGGGCGTCCTTGTAGTGATAGTCGATCTTTGCCTGGTGGAACTCAGCATGCAGCAGATAGTGCCAGGCCTTGTGCATGTGGGTGAGGAAGTCGCAGTAGTTGCCGCTTGAGCAGTTCCACTCGTCCACTGCCTTTAGGGCGTGTCGCTGCGACTCGGTGAGGATGTGGCGCCAACGGGCGTATGCCATTTCGTATGTCCTTCACGTCCAGCATGAAGGATCACACTTAGAGGCCGCCCAGGACAAGCGGAAATCTACCCTGGCCCCGTACGGGGCAGCCGGTCATGGAAACACGGGGGTGTCGCGGTCGCACCGGCTGACGACCCTGCAATCGTTCGCCGGCCAGTCGGTAGGACGGCAATGCCCCTGCCGCACTCGACCGACCAGCCGTGGATTCAGCCCGGCCCGGGGTCGGGGTTGCACAACGCCAGCGCCACCCGGTGCCGCTGATGTCCGCGAGCACAGCGCCTGGTCCCTACAGCGCCTGAGCCGTCCAACGGCTCCCGAGCACCCACCGAGCGACCACCCACCACCCCCGTACACGAAAAAGGCCCCTACCCGGTGGAAACCACCAGGTCAGGGCCTTGATCGTTGGTGCGCCGCCAGGGACTCGAACCCCGAACCCGCGGATTAAGAGTCCGCTGCTCTGCCAGTTGAGCTAGCGGCGCTCGTTGGCAACGGAGAGAACCCTAGCACGCCTCCTGAGCGGGGTTCCAATCCGATACCCGGCTCCACCCTTCGGACACGCTTAAGGGTCAAAAACCCCTAAATCCCTCACGATTGGCGGCGCGGGCGGTGGTAGCTGGCCGCCATGCGGCACGATGTCCGCCAGGTACGCGAGAACAGAGGTGGGAATGGGCATGTTCGCGCGGGCCGGGGCGACGGTAGGCGCCCTGAGCCTGATGGCGTCACTGGCACTGACCGGGTGCGGTGACGGCCAGAAGAAGGCGGAGTTCGTCGACGGTGCGCCCGCCGTCGGCAGCAGCGTCGCCGCCGAGACAGGAACGGCGCCGGCCGATCCGGCCACGAGCGCCGACCCGACGCTCAAGGTCAGTCCGGCAGACGGGGCCAAGAGCAGGCCGGTCAGCACCGAGATCTCCGCGAAGCTCCCCGAGGGCGGCAAGGTGACCGACGTCACCCTCACCGCCGCGAACGGCGACAAGGTCGAGGGCCGCTTGCGCGCCGACGGCTCGTCCTGGGTGCCGAACAAGCCCCTGAAGTACGGCACCCGCTACACGGCCACCGTCAACGCCGCCGGCACCGGGGGCGAGGCCAAGCAGGGCACCAGCACGTTCACGACGATGGCCAAGCCGAAGTCGATGATCGCCTCCGGGCTCTACCTGTTCAGCGACAAGACGTACGGCGTAGGTATGCCTGTCGTCACCGAGTTCCACCCCGGCATCCCGGAGAAGGACCGGGCGGCGGTGCAGAAGCGGATGTTCGTCCGCACCGACCCGCCACAGCCCGGCGCGTGGCACTGGGTCTCCAACGGCACCCAGGCCTACTACCGGGCGCCGGAGTACTGGAAGCCCGGGACCACGATCAGCGTGCGGATCGCGCTGGCCGGCATCCCGCTGAGCAACGGCAAGTACGGCAACGTCGACCGGAGCGCCACCGCCAAGATCGGTCGAGCGTTCGAGATGAAGGTCGACAACGCCACCAAGCAGATGAGCGTCTTCCAGGACGGCCAGCTGCTGCGGAAGATCCCGGTGAGCCTGGGCAAGAAGAGCACGCCCTCCTCCAGCGGCACGATGGTGGTGATGGAGAAGAAGGAGTCCACGGTCTTCGACACCCGCGACGACCCGGACCCGGCCAACCGGTACGTCACCGAGATCGATTTCGCCCAGCGGCTGACGTGGGGCGGCGAGTACATCCACGCCGCGCCCTGGTCCGAGCACGTCCAGGGGCGGCAGAACGTCTCGCACGGCTGCGTCAACGTCTCGATGGCGCAGGCGAAGTGGCTCTTCTCCCAGACCCGGGTCGGCGATCCGATCACTATCAAGGGGACCGAGCGCAAGCTCACTCAGGGCAACGGCTGGACGGCCTGGAGCCTGAGTTGGTCCGAGTTCGTCAAGGGCAGCGCCCTGCCGGTGCCGGAGGGCGGTGCCGGGCCGGCTCTGGCCTGACAAGACCGTCGACACGGGGCGGGCGCCGGATTCCGGCGCCCGCCCCGTCATATGTGAGCACGGTTCGCCAGATGCGCCTTTCGCCGGTTTCCGCCATCCTGGATCGAGTGTTTCTCTTCACCCCCGGCAACGGGTACCTGTTTCCGTGCGTCAGTGAGAGACGATGGGCAACCGGGGCACCACGACAGTGAGGGAATCATGCGCGCAACCCAGGACCAGCTGACCCGGCGCGGTGGTCGACGCCGCGTCTTCGCGGCGGGGCTGCTCGCCGCCGTGTTGGCGCTCACCAGCGCCTGCACCGACGGTGAGGGGGGCAAGCCGTCGTCCTGGCAGGGCGGCGGCGAGAGCGCACCCAAGGCCGCGGCGACCATCACCGAGCCCGCGGCCGACGCGAAGGACGTGCCGGCGTCCACGGGCATCACCTTCACCACGAAGGAGGCCGAGGACACCGCGGTCGAGTTGAAGGACTCGGCCGGCGCGCCCGTCGCGGGCGCGCTCGCCGCCGACGGCAAGAGCTGGCTGCCCAAGGGCGCCCTGAAGTACGGCGAGACCTACACGGCCACCGTCACGGCGACCGGCGACGACGGCAAACCGGCGCAGGCGACCAGCACCTTCACCACCATGGCCAAGCCCGGCAACCAGGTACGCGTCAGCAGCTTCCTCGGCGACGACCAGGTCGTCGGCGTCGGCATGCCGCTCATCGTGAAGTTCAGCCGGGCCATCCCCGAGGACTACCGCGACGACGTCCAGCGGCGGATGACGGTGACCTCCACGCCGGCCCAGGAGGGCATCTGGCACTGGGTCAGCCCCACCGAGATCCGGTACCGGCCGAAGGAGTTCTGGAAGGCGGGCAGCACCATCTCCTACCGGGTGCAGGCCGGCGGCCTCCCCCTCGGCGACGGCTGGTACGGCCGGGCGGACCTGACGGTCGACATCAAGACCGGCCCAGCGGTGATCATGACGGTCGACAACAAGACGAAGCGGATGACCGTCACCAAGGACGGCAAGGTGATCAAGACGATCCCCGTCAGCCTCGGCAAGAAGAGCACGCCGTCGTCCAGCGGCACGATGGTGGTCATCGAAAAGCTGCGCAAGACCGTCTTCGACACCTTCGAGGAGCTGGGTCCCGAGGACGGCTACCGCACGAAGATCGACTACGCGCAGCGTCTCACCTGGGGCGGCGAGTTCATCCACGCCGCACCCTGGTCCGAGGGGCAGCAGGGCAGCGTCAACGTCTCGCACGGCTGCGTCAACGTCTCGATGAAGAACGGCGCCTGGCTGTTCGACAACACCCGCGTCGGCGACCCGATCACCGTCAAGGGCACCGAACGCAAGCTCGCCAACGGCAACGGCTGGACCGACTGGAACATGAGCTGGGACGAGTACGTCAAGGGCAGCGCCCTCCCGTACGACCCGGATGCCGCCGCCGCGCCGGACGCCGAGGAGGCCCCCGGCGACGCGACCGAGTCCCCCAGCGCCGAACCGACCGCCTGACCCGCCCCCGGGGCCCTCGCCCCGGGCGGCAACGACGAAGGCCCCCTCCGGTCGGAGGGGGCCTTCGTGCTGAGGGTGACTGATGGGAATTGAACCCACGACAACCGGGACCACAACCCGGTGCTCTGCCAACTGAGCTACAGCCACCATGCGCTCCGCTCCGGCAGGACCGGGCGGCGTGCGGGACTAATAATAGCCTCACCCCCGCCACCCACGTCCACCGGGTTCCCCGCCCCCCGTCCCGGTCCCCAGACGTGGCGACGGGAGATCTGGGTGCGAAGTGGCCCCTGAAGGGGTCGTTTCGTGCCAAGATCCGCGAGCGTGTCCGCCTGCTGCTACGGGGCGGCGATGGTCGGGTCCGCGCCAGGGTCGCCCTCCCGCTGCAACTGCTCCTCGAACATGACGAACGTCCGCCGCCTGACGCCCTGGACCAAGGCCCGCTCCTCCGTCGTCAGAGCACGCCGCTCAGCGGCAGCGACATCCTCGATGGCCCGCACGGTCTCGTACAACGCAAAGATCGGGCCATCGCCCCGCAGATAGTAACCGCGATACGCCTCCACCGCCTGAACGAAATCTCCCGGCGGCCGCGTGAAGATTTCACCGCCCACGGCAAAGACCATTTCCGCACAGAGCTCATCTTCCCTGTTCCACCCGCCGTCATCTATGGAGACTCGCCACACGCACACTCCACCATCGGGCGACGATACGATCTTGACCGGCGATGCATAGTATCTGAAATACAAAGGAAGAACGAGGCCGGGAGTAGGATTCACGCGCTTTCCTGCAGAGTGGAGATTGAGGCATTCCAGAAGAGTTCCTGCCGACGCCTGATGATACCACCGACAATCGCCGACTCTCGCGCCGTCAACACTCGACCCTCCTCAAGCGCCAGAGCCTCGACGTCTCGCTTGACCTCGAAGGGTGGATGCTCCCAAACGGCCACCTCGTCCAACGCAGCCAAATGCAGGCGAAACTCCGCCACATGACCATCGGACAACCTGAGCAGCAATTGAATGTCGCGGTAACCGCTCCCCTGCGGATTTCGGAAGCGGTCGTTGAACTCCACGATCCGCACCGCAGGATGCCCTCGCAGCCGGTCGAGGGCTCGATATAGGCCGCCAAGCGAATCGAACTCAACCTTTGCGGCGGCAAGATCGGTCAACCGCGAGGCCTCCCCATGATACTTCTTGATCTTGTCTTCAGCGCGCTGCCCAGCCTTGGGCTCGGCCCGCCAGCCTGCCACGCCAACCACACGATCACCCTCGTGCGCAAGTTGCTGCGCGAGTACGATCAACTCCTGCTGCGCGACCGCTGCCTCGCGATAAAGGGTGTCCAGGTATTCAGACCGATATCTGGCATCCGTTCGACGGACATAGTCGAATCCTGGCTGGACCGCGCCACCCGCCTCCGGCGCGACGCTCTCACTGACCCTCCGCTGCTCTTCGGTAAGAGGCGTTGACTCCGGTCTCGATGCGCCCGGATCCTGGGGAGGTGCGCCCATTTCTTCAACCTCATGCACCAGACTGGAGCACTTCGACGGCCTGCGGGTGACTTGCCAGGTGATGCAGCGTAACCGGGCGCGCAATCAATGATCTGGCCAACTCCGGCGTCGCCAGTATCAGCCTCACCAACTTTGGTTCCGCCACCAACGGATTCACCAGCGTCTCGGCCAGACATGGTTCACCGGCCGGTGGAGACCGCCAGGTCTGATCCAGCATGCGTCGGACGCGGCGGTCTTCAAAGAGCGCCGACAGATCCTCCGCTGCTACCTCGGTCAACTGCGGTGCAAGGCGCCGCAGCGTCGGCCCGTCCATTTCTGTCGCCAGCTCGACCGGCGTAACGCCCGCACTGAAGATCTGGTCAAGGTCAGAGTTGGCCGTCACGACCTTCCGCGGAGAGATCCCCACGCGACCTCAAGACCGTTCGAGCCTCTTCGCGGGTGCGGCGGACCTGGTCGCCCGCGAGGTTCGATTCAATCGAACCTCGCGGGGGATTATCGTCGGGGCTATCGGTGCCATCCCCCTGCGCCAGCACTGGATCGGCCGAGCCGGGGCTTTCCAGCAGGTGCATCCGGTTGACGTACAGCTCGTCGTCCGTGGGGTCGTCGGGGCCGGGCTGCCACTCCCGCGACCGGTCCTCCGGCTGCGACCGTTGCCACTGCTCCGTCACCTCGGCCCGCTGGCTGAACTGCCCCGGCCCGGCCCCGGCGAACGGCATCGGTCGCCCGTCCGCCCCGAGGACCAGAGCATCGATGCCGGTCACGTTGTGCGGGGCCCGCAGTCCGCTGTGCAGGTAGATCGGCATGTCGGACACGATTCCGCTCTGCGGATCCAGGTAGAGCACGCCGCCGTCCTGGTTCAGCGCCACCCAGGCGTGCGACCCGCCACCCTCGTAGGTGGTGATCAGGAACGCGTAGCTGCCGTGCCCGCCGGCGCGTAGCTGCCTCTCGATGCTGCCGAACCCCCGGTTGACCACACTCCACCTGTCGTCCTCGGGGGTGCCGTCGTCGGGGTCGACGAGCTGCTGGAAGCGCCCGCCGGTGGCGTCCTCGACCCGCCCCGGGCCGCCGAGCTCCCCGCCGAGCGGCCGGCTGATGTCTCCGGCGGCGTACGCGTCGAAGGTGCGGGGCGCGGAGACCCGGGGGCGGCCGTGCATCCACGTCTCGTAGAGGGACAGGGTGCAGTCCAGGCAGTTGATGCCCCGGGTCGGATCCGCGGCGGGCCCGCCGTCGTTGGCGAGCCGGAACCAGCCGCCCCGGCGGGGATCGGCGGTGCGCAGGACCTGCCCGCCGGCGTCGCGGGGCATCGCGCGTTCGAGGTCCGACTGGTGCAGGGCCAACGGGGGCCGGAGCCCGCCCCACTGCCCGTACCGGCGGGACCGGTCGATCGGCGGCGGATGGTCGTCTCCGGTGAGCGCCGAAGGGCCGCCGGTGTCCACCTCGCCGACGACGAGCGACGGATCGTCCGTGTTGATCGAGTAGAAGTCGAGGGGGTCGCTGACCTCGACGAACTGCGGCGTGACCGTGCCGGCTAGCACCGCCTCGGCCAGTTCCCGCGACTCGTGGGCGGCCCGCTCGTCCGCCACCGCCATCCGGTGCCACGACGTCGCGAGGTAGTCCTGCCCGCGGTGCTTCAGGCTGAGCGCGTAGGCGGCGTACTCGCTGGCGCGCCGCTGGAAGAACTCGTACCGGGAACGTAGCTCCTGAGAGTCGTCGTATCGCCGGTTGTCCTCGTGCAGAGCGCGCTGCTGGTGGAAGCGGGCCTGGTAGCGACGCCGGTCGTACGCCTCGCGTTCGGCCCGCCGCCTGGCCTGCCACTCGGGCGACCTGCGCGGCGGCGGAACGGGATGGTCCGCGGACGGCGACCGCGGATCCAACGAGTGCAGCAGCGGAAAGCGGGGTGGCGGGGGCGGGAACGGGCCGTCGTGGCCGGGGGCGGGCGGCCTGGCCACGCCCACCGCGCCCGCGCCGGCTGCCGGCGGGGCCGCCGAGGCCACCGGGGGCAGCGCGACGGTGCCGCTCGCCGGGGCCGGCAGGTGGGGCGCCGGCCCCCCGGGCGCGCCGCCGTCGGTGACGGTGGCGGCGACGGAAGCGACGGGGGCGGTGGCAGCGGCGACGCCGGGGGCGGTGGCGACGGACGGGGGCGGCGGCCCGGCTCCCCGCGTGTCGAGCTGCCCGGGCTCGACCGGGGCGACGGAGGACAGCGTCGGGGCGGCCGTCGCGCGGGGGGCCACCGGCCCGTCGGTCGCGCCGGGGGCGCCCGGGGACTGCGCCGCCGGCTCCGTCGGCGCCCCCGCCAACGCGGTCGACCCGTGGCCGGGATGGGCGCCGCCGGCCGGGCCGGCGGAGTGGGCGTCGCCGGGCGGTGACTCGGGTGTCGCGGGCGGGGCCGCCGGCTGGTGCGTCCGCAGCGCGTCGCCGGCCGCCTCGGCCGGGCCGAGATCCGGCCCGGCCACCCCGAGCGTCGGGGCGACGGGGCCGGTGCCCGCCCCGTCGCGCGGAAGCGGGACGGTGGGACGTTCCGGGCCTGCGCCGGGGGTGCCGTCGGTCGGGGTCGGGACGGGCGTCGCATCGGTCGGGGCCGGTGCGGGTCCGCCGAGGTCGGTGGGGGCGAAGGACGCCCCCGCGAGAGCGGCCATCCGGCCGTCGAGGCGGTGGTGCAGCGCCGTGTCGGTCTGGGCGGTGGTCGACCCGGTGGCGCCGGACGCGGCAGCCCGGGCCGCATCCTCCAGCGACACCAGGCCCTGCCCGGTGGCGACGTTGGCCGCCAGGTCGGCGATCACCTCGCCGGTCATCTCCCGGCCGAAGTGCTCGCCGACCCGGGCCGCCCGCCCGGTCGCGTGGCGGCCGAGGCCGGCCAGCGGCGCGGCCGCCCCGCCCGCCAGGCCGCCGAGCGCGGACATCCCCGCGTCGGTCACGTCCAGGCCGTGCCGGCGGCCGGTCGAGTTCTGGTACGCCTGCGTGGCGAGCGTGATCCCCGACTCCTCGGCCGCCTCCTCCAGCCCGCCGCGCGCCGCCTTGCGGGCGAGGCCGCGCATGCCGCCCTCGGCCACCCGCTTGGCGGCGCGCTCGCCGGCCTCCTTCAGGCCCTGCTTGAGGGTCTTGCGGGCGAGCTGGGCCAGCAGCTTCTTGAAGATCTGCTGCACGACGAAGCGGCTGGCGGCGATCGCGGCACCGGCGGCGGGCGAGGCGGCACCGGCGGTGAGCACCGCCGCCACCGCGAGGGAGAGCAGCTCGACGACGAGGATGCCCAGCTCGATCCAGACTTCGAGCTTGGCGCCCTCGATGTCGCAGCCGCACCCCTCGACCAGCCGGCCGAGGTCACCGCTGACCGCCAGGAGCACCGGCAGCGGCGCCTCGTCGCCCTCGGCCACCCGCCGCCAGGCCGCGTCGAACGCCTCCGCGACCGCCCCGACCCCGCCGTATCCGCTGCGGACCTCCCCGGCGGCGGCGACCGCGTCGGCGCGCGGGCCGGCCAGGGCGTCGGCCACGGCGTACCACTGGTCGGCGAGGTCCCAGACCGCCTTCTCGTCGCCCTCCGGCCACTCCACCCCGATCACCCAGTCGAGCGCCTCGTAGACCCAGCCGGGCAGCTCCCAGGGCGAGTAGTCCAGCGGGTGCGGGATCGGGCTCGGCAGCAGGGTCACGGGGGCCTCGGGTCGTCAGCGCCCGGCGGGCCGCTGGTCGGAGATCCGGTCGAGCCGGCCGGCGTTGTGCGCGTCCGTGCGCACGGAATTGTCCACCGACCGCACGACGTCCTCGCCGAGGTGTTCCAGCGCCCGCCCGAGGCCCGTCCAGGCCCGCAGCAGCGTCTCCTCGAACCCCCGGTACTGCTTCTCGAACGCCGCGCCGATGTCGTCCCGCCCCCAGGGGCGGGCGGCGCTGGCGGCCGCGAGCTGGCCCCCCGCCCGGGCCCGCCGGTCGGTGACGGCCTCGCCGGCCGAGGCCAGGTCGGCCCCGCCGCGCCGCGCGCGGCCCGGATCCAACCAGAGCTGCCCGTCGGTCACGTCGCCCGCTCCCCGCCCCGCATGACGGCGTCGGCCCGGCCCAGCAGGGTGTCGAAGTCACCGGTGCGGAGGAACTCCATGGCCCCCGACCCGGCCGGCAGGTAGCCCGCCACGAGCTCCTGGGTGGCGGCGACCGCGGCGGCGGTGGCACGGTGCACCGTCGAGGTGATCTTGCGGCTCAGGGCCCCGGCGTCGCGGGCCTGGAGGGCGGCGGGGGTGAGCTCCACCGAGACGACGTCGCCCCGGGCGCCGGCCACCACCGTCACCTGGCCGTCGTCGGAACGCGCGGTGACCCGCAGCTCCGCGAGCCGGGACCGCAGCTCGTCCAGACCGGACCGGAGCTGGCGGTATTGCCCGTGCACCTCGTCGAACCGGGCTCGCAGCGCCCGGTTGGCCTCCCGGTCCACGCTCTCGGCCAACGTCGACCTCCCCGTCACCCTCGGTACGGCAGACCATACCGGGCGCCACGGATTCCGTGGGGTCCGGTAACTTCGGGTGGGTGATCGACCGTCAGCAGGCCGAACAGCTCGCCACCGTCTGGGCCCACCGGGACTCCCAGCGACTCGGGCACGAGTGCGCCCCGCTGGTCGAGGAGTTCGACCTCGGCTACCTGATCACGTCGACGGTGACCCCGTCCGCCGCGGTTCTCCCGGGCGACCTGCCGACCACCGTGGTGGACAAGGAGACCGGCGAGGTCTCGACGTGGCCGCGCCTGCCGTTCCCCGCCGTGCGGGAGATGTACCGGCGCAGCCGGCCGGCGCAGCCCGCGCCGCGCACCGTCGACCCGGCGAGCCAGTTGCTCCGTGAGATCCGCCGCCTGCCGACCCCGGGCACGGCCGCGCACCTGAGCGTGGGCGGCCGACTGCACCGCGCGGGGGGAGCCAAGGGCGAGGCGGTGCTGCGGCACCACCGGCTCGTCCGGGACTATCTCGACGCGCAGCCGCCCGGCCACCTGGTCCGGGGGGTGGACCGGCACGCCGAGCTGATCGTCGTGTCGGACGCCCTGCACGAGCACGATCACGAGCGCGCCGCCGCGGGGCAGGCCCCGGCGACCCTCGACGAGGCGCGGGTCCTCTTCGCGGGCAGCCTCTTCGAGCTGTACTGGGTGCGCGAGCCGGGCGACCCGGCGGGCGGGCCGGGCGACCGCCCCTGCGACTCGTGCCTCCGCTTCCTGGTGCACATGAACGTGCTCCCCTGGTCCGACCTGGGGTTCCGGCAGCCCCGGGTGCCGGAACCGGCCCCGGTGCCCGAGCCGGGCCGCTTCCCCGACGAGGTGGCCCACGCCCTCGTCGCCGCAGGCTGGGCCCCGCACGTCGGGGACGAGATCATGGCCGCCGCCGCCGTGCGGGACGTCACGGCCGTCGCCGGAGCCAACCACACCCATGTCGCGTTCCCCGCGGCGGTGGAGGCCATCACCCGGTTCCCCGGCCTGATCGGGTCCCGCCGCGGCCCCGGCCAGCAGGTGTGGATCTCGCGGTTCGACGTCATGCCGCACCTGGTCGCCCACAACGCCGACACGCTCGCGGACTTCGCCGCCGTGCTCGGCGTCCGGCTGTTCCCCCTCGGCACGGAGAATCAGGAGAGCATCATCGCCGTCGACGAGCGGGGCAGGGTCTTCGCGCTGGACCAGGCCGGCGAGTGGTTCCTCGGCGACGACGTCGACGCCGCCCTGACCACCCTGCTGCTCGGCCGGGCCCCCGCCCGCGTCCGCGACGACGGCACCTGGTGACGCCGCCGCCGGACACGACGTCCGGGAGAAGCTACAACTGCACCCCGGTGAGGACCAGGACCCGCGCCTCGGTGTAGTCGTCCATGGCGCTGCGCAGGCCCTCCCGCCCGACGCCGCTGCCCTTCACGCCCCCGTACGGCATCTGGTCGGCCCGGTACGACGGCACGTCCCCGACGATCACCCCGCCGACGTCGAGGACCCGGTGGGCGGCGAAGGCGACGTCGAGCCGGTGGGTGAACACGCCGGCCTGCAACCCGTACGCGGAGTCGTTGACGGCGGCGAACGCGGCCGCGTCGTTCTCGACCCGGGCGACCACGAGCACCGGCCCGAAGACCTCCTCGGCGCACACCTTCGCGTCGGCCGGCACGCCGGACAGCACGGTCGGCGGGTAGGTGGCCCCCTCGCGCCGCCCGCCCACCTCGATGGTCGCCCCGGCCACCACGGCCTCGTCGACCCACGCCTCGACCCGCTGCGCGGCCCCCTCCGACACCAGGGGGCCGACGTCGGTCAGCGGGTCGGCCGGGTCTCCGGTGCGCAGCGCCTCCACGGCGGCGACCAGCCTCGGCAGGAAGGCGTCGTAGAGCCACTCGTGCACGTACACCCGCTGCACGGCGATGCACGACTGCCCGGCCTGGTAGTTGGAGAAGGTGGCGATCCGCTGCGCGGCGAAGGTGAGGTCCTCGTCGGTGTTCCAGTCCTCGCAGATCACCGCCGCCGCGTTGCCGCCCAGCTCCAGGGTGACGTGCTTGTCGGGCACGGCCCGGCGGATCGCCGCGCCGACCGGCCCGGAGCCGGTGAACGACACCACCGGCAGCCGGGGGTCGGCGACCAGCTCGGCGGCCCGCTCGTTGGGCAGCGGCAGCACCGAGAACATGCCCGCGGGCAGCTCGGTCTCGGCGAGGAGCTCGCCGAGCAGCAGCGCCGACAGCGGGGTGGCCGGGGCCGGCTTCACGACGATCGGCGCGCCGACGGCGATGGCCGGGGCGACCTTGTGCGCGACCAGGTTGAGCGGAAAGTTGAACGGGGCGATCCCCAGCACGGGGCCCTTCGGCGCCCGCCGGACCAGCGCGATCCGCCCGGTGGCGGCCGGGTCGGTGTCGAGGCGTTGCAGCTCGCCGGAGCAGCGGCGGGCCTCCTCGGCCGCCCAGCGGAACGTCGACACCGCCCGCCCCACCTCGGCCTTCGCCCACTTGACCGGCTTGCCGTTCTCGGCGGTGATCAGGTCGGCGACCTCGTCGGCCCGTTCGGCGAGCCGCCGCGAGACGTGGTCCAGGGCCGCCGCGCGGGCGTGCGCGGGCAGGGCCGCGGCCTGCGCCGCCACTGCGGCCGCCGCGGCGACGGCGGCCTCGACCTGGTCGGGCGTGGCGAGCGTGGTACGCCCCACCGGGCGACCGTCGTAGGGGTGGGTGACGGTCAGCTCGCCCTCGCCGTGTGCGGGGCGGCCGGCGACGAAGAAGGCTCTCGGCTCCACACCTCGGCAGCGTAGCCGAGCCTCCGCCGCACGGTAACCAGCAATTCCCGCACGGAAACAGTCGCTCATGCCCTTGTCTGCCGCGAATTCAGTAGCGAAGATGGCAGTCAGATTCCGATAACCTCCGCTGTCCGCATCCCCGGCATCCCTCGGAGACACCTGATGAGCGACCAGCAGCAGCTGCGCAACTTCGTCAACGGCGAGTACGTCGATCCTTCCGACGGCGGGTACGCCGACCTGGTCGACCCGTGCACCGGCGAGGTCTTCGCCCAGGCGCCGGTGTCCGGCGCGGCGGACGTGGACGCGGCGATGCGGGCGGCCTCCGCCGCGTTCGAGACGTGGCGGGACAGCACCCCCGGCGAGCGGCAGAAGGCGCTGCTGAAGCTCGCCGACGCCGTGGAGGCGCGGGCGGCCGAGCTGGTCGACGCCGAGGTGCGCAACACGGGCAAGCCCCGCCAGCTCACCGCCGAGGAGGAGCTGCCGCCGGCCGTGGACCAGTTCCGGTTCTTCGCCGGGGCGGCCCGGCTGCTGGAGGGCCGGTCCGCCGGGGAGTACATGGCGGGCCACACCTCGTACGTGCGGCGGGAGCCGATCGGCGTCTGCGCGCAGGTCACCCCGTGGAACTACCCGCTGATGATGGCGGTGTGGAAGATCGCCCCGGCCCTCGCCGCCGGCAACACGGTGGTGCTGAAGCCGTCGGACACCACGCCGGTGTCGACGCTGCTGCTGGCCGAGATCGCCGCCGAGTTCCTCCCGCCGGGCGTGTTCAACGTGGTCTGCGGCGACCGGGACACCGGTCGTACCCTCGTGTCGCACCCGACCCCGCAGCTGGTGTCGATCACGGGCTCGACCCGGGCGGGCATGGAGGTCGCCTCCGCCGCCGCGCCGGACCTGAAGCGGACCCACCTGGAGCTGGGCGGCAAGGCCCCGGTGGTGATCTTCGACGACGCGGACGTGGCGGCGGCGGCCGAGGCGATCGCCGTGGGCGGCTACTTCAACGCGGGCCAGGACTGCACGGCGGCGACGCGGGTGCTGGCCGGTCCGGGCATCCACGACGACTTCGTGGCGGCGCTCGCCGAGCAGGCCCGCAACACGCGCACCGGCGCGCCGGACGACGCCGACGTGCTCTACGGCCCGCTGAACAACGCCAACCAGCTCGCCCGGGTCAGCGGCTTCGTCGACCGGCTGCCCGACCACGCGAGCGTGCAGACCGGCGGGTCGCGGGTCGGCGAGCGCGGCTTCTTCTACTCCCCCACCGTCGTCTCCGGGGTCCGGCAGGCCGACGAGATCATCCAGCAGGAGGTGTTCGGGCCGGTCATCACCGTGCAGCGCTTCTCCGCCGAGGACGAGGCGGTGCGCTGGGCCAACGGCGTCGACTACGGCCTGTCGGCGTCGGTGTGGACGCGCGACCACGGCCGGGCGATGCGGATGACCCGCCGGCTCGACTTCGGCTGCGTCTGGGTCAACACCCACATCCCGTTCGTCTCCGAGATGCCGCACGGCGGGTTCAAGCACTCCGGGCACGGCAAGGACCTGTCGGTCTACAGCCTGGAGGACTACACCCGGATCAAGCACGTCATGCACAACATCGAGGGCTGAGCCTTGCCATCCTCGGAGGAGCTGCACAAGCGGCGGGGCGCGGCTGTGGCGCGGGGCGTCGGCAGCGTCATCGGCGCGTACGTGGACCGGGCCGGCGGCGGCACGATCACCGACGTCGACGGGCGGGAGTGGATCGACTTCGCCGCCGGCATCGCGGTCACCAACGTCGGCAACTCCGCGCCGCGCGTCGTGGCGGCGGTCCGCGAGCAGGTCGAGCGGTTCACCCACACCTGCTTCATGGTCGCGCCGTACGAGTCGTACGTGGCGGTGTGCGAGCAGCTCAACGCGCTCGCCCCGGGCGGCTTCGAGAAGCGCTCCGCGCTGTTCAACTCGGGCGCGGAGGCGGTGGAGAACGCCGTGAAGATCGCCCGGCACGCCACGGGGCGGCCGGCGGTGGTGGTGTTCGACCACGCGTACCACGGGCGGACCAACCTGACGATGGCGCTGACGGCGAAGAACATGCCGTACAAGCACCGGTTCGGGCCGTTCGCCGGCGAGGTCTACCGGGTGCCCATGTCCTACCCGCTGCGCGACGGGGGCCTGTCCGGGGCCGAGGCGGCGGCGCGGGCCATCGAGACGGTGGAGAAGCAGGTCGGCGCGGAGAACGTGGCGGCGCTGCTGATCGAGCCGATCCAGGGCGAGGGCGGTTTCGTCGTACCCGCGCAGGGGTTCCTGCCGGCGCTGCGCGAGTGGGCGACGGCGGCCGGGGTGGTCTTCGTCGCCGACGAGATCCAGACCGGCTTCTGCCGCACCGGCGACTGGTTCGCCTGCGACCACGAGGGCGTCGTGCCGGACCTGGTGACCCTGGCCAAGGGCATCGCGGGCGGGCTGCCGCTGGCGGCCGTGACGGGCCGGGCCGAGCTGATGGACGCGGTGCACGTCGGCGGCCTCGGCGGCACGTACGGCGGCAACCCGGTCGCCTGCGCGGCGGCGCTCGCGTCGATCGAGACCATGCACGAGCTGGACCTGGCCGCCGCCGCCCGCCGGATCGGGGCGACGCTGGCCGACCGGCTGCGCGCCGTCGCCGCCCGCGACGCGCGGATCGCCGAGGTACGCGGCCGGGGCGCGATGCTCGCCGTGGAGCTGGTGCAGCCGGGCACCCTGGTCCCGGATCCGGCCGCCGCGGCGGCGGTGTCGGCGGCCTGCCACGCCGCCGGCCTGCTCACCCTGACCTGCGGCACGTACGGCAACGTGCTGCGCTTCCTGCCCCCGCTGGTCATCTCCGACGGCGAGCTGGCCCGGGGCCTGGACATCCTCGACGCCGCCTTCGGCTGAGCCGGGTCCTGCGGAACGGCCGGCGACCCGTCATCGGTCGCCGGCCGCCCCGCCACCCGGCCTCAGGGCAGCACCTCTCCCAGCGCAGCACCTCTCTCCGCCCAGCGTCTCTCTCAGCGCAGGACCTCGACCACGTTGCGCCGCACGACGTTCTTGCCCGGCTCCCGCACCAGCTCCATCGCCGCCGCGTTGAGCAGCACACAACTGCCCGACGGCCCCACCACCGACACCGTCACCGCACGACCATTGTCCAGATTGGTCACCCGCAACCGCGTACCCACCGGAAAACGGTCACTCGTCGCCGCCGGCGCACCACCCTCCGCCGAGAACGTCACCGAACCCTGACAGGCGCTCTGCCTCGCGGGTGGTGCCGCCGTCGCCCCCGTGGGCTGGGCACCGGGCTGGGCGGGCCGCTCTCCGCCGGGCTGGGCCGGCACCCCGCCGGGCTGCGCGGGTGTGCCGCCGCCGTCGAGGCGCTCCACCACGTTGCGCCGCACGACGTTCTTGCCCGGCTCCCGCACCAGCTCCATCGCCGCCGCGTTGAGCAGCACACAACTGCCCGACGGCCCCACCACCGACACCGTCACCGCACGACCATTGTCCAGATTGGTCACCCGCAACCGCGTACCCACCGGAAAACGGTCACTCGTCGCCGCCGGCGCACCACCCTCCGCCGAGAACGTCACCGAACCCTGACACACGCTCTGCCGCGCCGGTGCCGTCTCGGCGAAGCCGAGCCCCGTCCCGACCGCCACCACCGCCGAGGCGACCACGGCCATCCCCGCCGCCAGGACATGCGTCCGCCGTACCCTCACGTGCCTCTCCCGTCGTCCGATGATCGCTACGCCGAGCGGTACGGCCTGGGAGCGCTGCCGGGTTCAGCCATCCGCCAGGAAGGTTTCCGATTCCGGAAACCCCCACCCCGCCCTGCCCTGCCCTGCCCTGCCCCCGCGATCTTGCACTTTCGGCCCTCATGATGCCCGAATAGTCGCTTTCGTCGGGGCCCAAGGTGCAAGATCGCCGGAGCACTGCGACCGGCGGTCAGGGGAGGAGCGCACGGATCGTCGTGACTATGTGGGCGGGGCGGCGGTAGAGGTCACGGTCGGTGAAGTGGCGCATCGTCCAGCCCTCGGAGGCAAGCCAGTTGGCGCGGTCCCGGTCATATCGGAGCCGCTCGCGGTCCAGGTGGGACAAACCGTCGTATTCGATGCCGATCCGCCGTCGGCGGTACCCCAGATCCAGCCGGTAGCGCCTGGCCCCGTCCTCGTCGAGCACCCAGACCTGCGGCTCCGGAACTGGAAGGCCGCCATCGATCAGCACCAGCCGCAGTTGGCTCTCCTGACGACACTCGGCCCGCCCGTCGGCCAGCGGCACCAGAGAGCGGGCTTGACGCACGCCCGGAAGCCCGCCGTGGGACAACACCTCCTCGACGAGGCCATCTCGGCTCACCACGCCCGCCCGCAGCACGGCATCCAGCACCGGCAAGGCGTCCAGTCTCCGAACCGTACGCGCCAGATCCACCGCGCAGCGCGGGGCCGGCGCGCAGGGCAGCCCTCTCACCAGGACCGGCTCGACTGGCACCGCCGAGTGATGAACCACCACACCTGGCAGCCGGGGCCGGGGCACCTCAGGAGGCAACTGCACATGCACGGCACCCTCGGGAAGGACGCCGAAGCCGTGCAGGCGAGCCGCGGTGTGGCGGGACAGCATCGCCTCGGACGGCAGGCACAGCAGCAGCGCTCGTAGCGCGTCGAGATCCTCGATGGGGCCGTCCGCGTAGACGCCTCGTCGCGCCCGCACGACCTGCCCCTTCGCCAGCCGGTTCCGAAGCCGCTTCCGGCTGGTCGACCTCAACACCGACGTCGTACGCCAAAGCTGGTTCTCCATCCTGGCAGGCTGCCCGGCGACCCACCCCCCGACGCCTGACCAACCTCCGACCCTGTGGACAACGACCGCCCCTGTGGACAACCCCCCAACCCCGCCCCACTGTGCTAACCCCTCTCCCCTCCCCCTCCCCTTCCCCCTCCACCCCTCGGCGATCTTGCACTTGCGGCCCCAAAAGTGGGCGATTCGCGGCTTTTGACGGGGCCCAAAGTGCAAGATCGGCGGCGACTTGGGGTGGGGCGGCGGGGGCGGGGGCGGGGGCGGGTTAGTCGTCGCAGCCGTAGCCGTCGTTGTCGCGGTCCAGGTCGTAGATGTCGTCGCCGATGACCTTCACTGGGCCCGTGACGTACGCGGGGCCGTTGCCGCCGCCACCGGCACAGTCGACGTCGCTGGCGATCGGCACGCAGCCGCTGTAGTTGGGGTCGCACCGGCGCTCCTGCTTCGTGCCCACCGCGACGACCTGCGTGACCGGCTGCTTCGTGACGGCCGACCGGAGCAGCTTCCGACCGGTGGGCACCCCGTCGGTCAGGGTGACCTGGTACGTCAGCGTGCGGACCCCGTTGACTCCCCTGGTGCGGACGACCCGCTTGCCCTCGGCCAGGGACGGGTCCTTCACCGTTCGCTCGGCGTGCCGGATCGTCTGCGTCTCCTGCTCGGTGCGCGTCTCCACGGTCGGGGGCGCGACTGTCGGGGGCGCGACTGTCGGGGACGGCGGAGGCGTGGAGACGGTGGTCGCCGGCGCGGCCGCCTCGGACACGACCGGCTCGGGGGCGGCGACGGGCGGGCTGGCCTTGGCGGCCACGGCGGTACGCCCCTGCCCCGGGTCGTCGGCGAGGGTCCCGACGACGGCGGCTCCCGCGCAGCAGAGCAGCACGGTCGACAACAGCACGCCGCCCAGGACGACACCGACCCGCTGCCCGGGCTGGAGGCGACGGAACCATCCCACCCGGGCAACGGACGGCGCGACGGGGGCGGCGGGGTTTCGGTGGTACGGCGGCTGATGGGTCACGACACCGAGTGTCACCAGGGAGGGGCGGCTCGGTAACCGCCGTACCGATCCTCAACGACGTCGATCGGCACACCGGCCGATACGTACAGTCCGGGGCGGAAACCGGGCAGGCGGCATCGTGCCCCATCCGGGCGGGCACGTTCGTACGGGTCGGCGCGGAGCCGCCGCACGGGGTCGACGCGGCCGGCCTTCCGGCAGTACGGGGCCGTTAACAGGGGGCCCTTCCTATACCGAAAGCGTTAACAAGGTTCCCTTCCTTTACCGCCGGTCCTCCAGGCCCCACGGGGAGCCGTAGCCCGTTAGCAGGTCGAGGAACGGGCGTGGGGGCAGCGCCTCGGGGCCGATGACCCCGGTGCCGGCCCACTCGCCCGTGGCGAGCAGTTCCAGGGCGACGACCGGGTTGACGGCGGTCTGCCAGACGACGGCCTGGTGGCCGTACTCGGCCATGGACCACTCGTTGTCGACGACGTGGTAGAGGTAGACCTCGCGGGGCCGGCCGTCCCTGCCCACGCCCGTGACCCAGGTGCCGGCGCAGGTCTTGCCGCGCATCCGGTCGCCGAGGGTGGCCGGGTCGGGCAGGGCGGCGGCGACCACGTCGCGCGGGGACATCCGCACGCCGCGCACGGTGACCGGCTCGGTGGAGTCGAGGCCGAGCTTGTGCAGGGTACGCAGGACCTCGATGAACTCCTCGCCGAGGCCGTACTTGAAGGTGACCCGCCGGGCGTCGACCCAGCGCGGGATGAGCAGCACCTCCTCGTGCTCCACGTTGACGCACTCGACGGGGCCGATGCCCGCGGGGAAGCGGAACACCTCGGGCTCGCTGAACGGCTCGGTGGTGAACCAGCCCCGGTCGCGTTCCCAGATCACCGGCGGGTTGAGGCACTCCTCGATCGTGGTCCAGATGGAGAACGACGGGGCGAAGTCGTAGCCCTCGACGGTCAGGTTCGCGCCGTCGCGTACCCCGATCTCGTCGATCTCGGCGAACAGCTCGTCGGCGGCGTAGCGGGCGAAGACGTCGGACAGGCCCGGTTCGACGCCGATGCCGCACAGGGCGAGCCGGCCGGCGGACGCCCACCGGTCGGCGACGGCGAACTGCTCGTCGCCGAGCTTCACGCCGGTCTCGGCGTAGGGGCGCTTCGGGTGCGGGTGGGACAGGGACATGGCCATGTCGAGGTAGTCGGCCCCGGCCGCGTACGCGCCGTCGAAGATCGGCATGACGAAGCGCGGGTCGACGGCGTTGAGCACGTGGGTGATCCGGTATTCGCGGCACAGCGCGGCGACGGCGTCGGCGGAGGAGGCGTCGACGGTCGCGGCGACGAACCGGTCGCCGTGGCCGGCGACGGCCCGCGCGGCGCGGGCGGCGTCGGCGTCGGCGACGACCATGGTGTCGAAGAATGTTCGGCGGGCGGCGATGGCGGCGGCGGCGGAGCCGACCCCGCCGGCGCCGACGAGCAGGATACGCATCAGGAATCGAACCCCAAACCAAGACGATCGAGCGTACGGAGCCACGGGTTGCGCCGGCCGTCGCGCGCGTCGGCGCGGGCCAGCGACCAGCGGGTGAGGTGGATGCCGGCGGCCCGGACGGGCTCCGGCGGGAACGGCAGCGGCCTGCCCCGGACGAGGGCGAGCCGGGTGAGCGGGGTGTCCGCGCCCGCGAGCAGGTCGAGCATGACCCGCGCGCCGAACCGGGTGGCCCCGACGCCGAGGCCGGTGTAGCCGGCGGCGTAGGCGAGGCGGCCGCCGTAGGCGGTGCCGAAGAACGGGCAGAACCGGGTGCAGGTGTCGATGACGCCGCCCCAGCGGTGGCTGAACCGCACGTCGGCGAGCTGCGGGAACGTGGTGAAGAAGTGCTCGGCGAGGGCGGCGAAGGTGGCCGGGCGCTGCTCCAGCTCGGGGGCGACCCGGTTGCCGTGGTGGTAGACGGCGTCGTAGCCGCCGAACAGGATCCGCCCGTCGCGGGTGATCCGGTAGTAGTGGAACTGGTTGCCGGTGTCGGCGAGGCCCTGCCGGTTGCGCCAGCCGATCGCGTCGCGCTGGGCGGGCGTCAGCGGCTCGGTCATCAGCGCGTAGTCGTAGACGGGCACGACCCAGGCGCGCAGCCGGCGCAGCAGCGGCGGGAACGCGTTGGTGGTGAGCACGACCCGGCGGGCGCGGATGACGCCGGGGGCCTGCTCGACGCCGCCGGCCGTGCTGGCGGCCACGGCGGCGGCGTCGCCGCGCAGCCCGGTGACCCGGGTGTGCTCGTGGATCCGGACGCCCAGGTCGAGGCAGGCGCGGCGCAGGCCCCAGGCGAGCTTCGCCGGGTCGAGCATGGCGACCCGGTCGCGGTCCCACATCCCGCCGAGGTACGTCGGCGAGTCCACCTCGGCGCGCACCTCGTCGCGGCCGAGCAGCCGCACGTCGTGGCCGTGGCTGCGGGCCAGCTCCGCGTCCTCGGCGAGCCCGGCGAGCTGGTACGGCCGCACGGCCACGGCCAGCTCGCCGGTGCGCTCGAAGTCGCAGTCGATGCCGTACGCGTCGACGGTGGCGGCGATCGCGGCGAGGTTCTCCCGGCCGAGGCGTTCCAGCTCGGCGACCTCGCCGGGGAACCGGGCGACGCCGTTGGCGAGGCCGTGGGTGAGCGAGGCGGAGCAGAACCCGCCGTTGCGCCCCGACGCGGCCCAGCCGCAGGTGCCGGCGTCGACGAGCAGCACGTCGGTGTCGGGGTCGGCCTGCTTGGCGAGCAGGGCCGCCCAGAGCCCCCCGTACCCGCCGCCGATCACCAGCAGGTCGGCGGTGTGCGCGCCGGTCAGCGGGGGCAGCGGGTCGGGGCGTTCGGGCCGGTCGAGCCAGTACGGGACGGGCGTCGCGTCGGCGAGCGCCCGGCCGGTATGCGGGAGGATCATGACGGGCTCTTCGCCCGCCGGCCGGTCGCCGGTGTCACCGGGAGGGTGTGCCGGCGGGCCCGCCGCCCGCGCAGCGAGCTGAGCCCGACGAGCAGCAGCGCGACGGCGAACATGGCCGTGCCGATGACGTTGACCTGCGGCGGGATGCCCCGCTGGGCGGCGCCCCAGACGTACATGGGGAACGTGACGGTGGTGCCGGCGTTGAAGTTGGTGATGATGAAGTCGTCGAAGCTGAGCGAGAACGCCAGCAGCGCGGCGGCCACGATGCCGGGGAGCACCAGCGGCAGGGTGACCAGGCGGAACGTCTGCCACGGGCTCGCGTACAGGTCGGCGGCGGCCTCCTCCAGCCGGCGGTCCATGCCGGCGAGCCGGGCCTTGACGGTGACCACCACGAACGACACGCAGAACATGACGTGCGCGATGACGACGGTCCAGAAGCCCTGCGGCACCCCGGCGGAGACGAACAGGGCCAGCAGCGAGGTGCCCATGACCAGCTCGGGGGTGGCCATCGGCAGGAAGATCAGCACGTTGATCCCGGAGCGGCCGGTGAACCGGTGCCGCACCAGCGCGAACGCCATCAGCGTGCCGAGCACGGTGGCGACGACGGTGGCGATGAAGCCGATCTGCACGCTGCGCACCACCGCGTCGCACATGTCGGAGGTGGCGCAGGGCTGCCGCCAGTTGTCGAGGGTGAACTCGTTGAAGTCGTACGACAGGCGGCTCGACGGGCGGTTGAACGACAGGGCGGCGACCACGGCGATGGGCAGCGACAGGTAGCCGAGGACGAGCAGGGCGACGCCCATCACCCAGTGGTCGGCGAGCCAGCGGGAGAATCTCACAGCACCTCCTCCGTGCCGGCGCGGCGCAGGTAGACGAAGACCACCGCGAGGATCGCCGCCATCAGCAGGAACGACAGGGCCGCGCCCTGCGGGTAGTCCAGCCGGACCAGGAACGCCGAGTCGATGACGTTGCCGACCATGTACTCGTTGGGCGTGCCGAGCAGCTCGGCGTTGATGTAGTCGCCGGTGGCCGGGATGAAGAACAGCAGCGTGCCGGCGATCAGGCCGGGCATCGACAGCGGCAGGGTCACCCGGCGGAACGTCTGCACCGGGCTCGCGTACAGGTCGCCGGCCGCCTCCAGCAGCCGGTAGTCGAGCCGCTCCAGGCTCGCGTACAGCGGCAGCACCAGGAAGGGCAGGAAGTTGTACGTCAGCCCGAGCACCACCGCGACGGGGGTGGCGAGCAGCCGGCCGTCGGGGCCGAGCAGGTGCACGTCGCGCAGCAGCCCGACCAGAGCGCCGTTGTCGGACAGGATCGTCTTCCACGCCAGGGTGCGCACCAGGAAGCTGGTGAACATGGGGGCGACGACGCAGACCAGCAGCAGGTTCTTCCACCGGCCGGCCTTCTGGGCGATCGCGTACGCCAGCGGGTAGCCCATCAGCAGGCCCAGCACGAGCGCGATGCCGGCGTAGAGGAACGACCGGCCGAGCTGCGGCCAGTACGCCTGCACCGCGTCCGGGTAGTTGCCGAACGCCCAGGTCAGCGCGTACCCGGTGGAGAGCGAGCCGGCGGGGTCGTAGAGGCTCGCGGCGGCGAGCTGGAACAGCGGCACGGCGAAGAACAGCAGCAGCCAGGCCGCGCCCGGCAGGAGCAGCAGGTACGGCAGCAGCCGGTGCCGCCCGCCCCGGGGCGGCGGCGGGGGCGTCGCGGGGTGCCCCGTCGACGTGGGAACGTGGGCCAGCGCGGTCACGAGGACGCACCCACCGGCTCGTCGAGCAGGCCGGCGGTGGCGTCGTCGGCGCCGGGCGGGCGGGGCAGCAGGAACGCGTGCTGGGGGTCCCAGTGCGCCACCACGGACGCGCCGACGGGCACCCGGCCGCCGAGGCCGCTGTTGGCCGCGAACGCGGTCAGTTCGCTGCCCCACCCGGTGCGCACCAGATACTGGGTGCTGACCCCCACGTACGAGGCGTCGGTGACCACCCCGGTCACGTACTGGTGGCCGGCGGGCACCCGGTCGGCGGCGTCGACGAGGTGCAGCTTCTCGGGGCGTACCCCCAGGTAGACCGGGCCCGAGGCGACGCGGGCGCGGCCGGCGGGCACGGAGTAGCGCGCGCCGTGGGCGGTGACCGGCACGTCGGACCCGGCGGTCCCGGCGGCCTCGGCGGCGAGCAGGTTGGACTGGCCGAGGAAGTTCGCCACGAACGCGGTGGCCGGGTATTCGTAGATGTCGGCGGGCGCGCCGAGCTGCTCGATCCTCCCGGCGTTCATCACCGCGACGGTGTCGGCCATCGTCATGGCCTCCTCCTGGTCGTGCGTGACGTGCACGAAGGTGATGCCGACCTCGGTCTGGATGCGCTTGAGCTCGATCTGCATCTGCCGGCGCAGCTTCAGGTCGAGCGCGCCGAGCGGCTCGTCGAGCAGCAGCACCTGCGGCCGGTTGATCAGCGCCCGGGCGAGCGCGACGCGCTGCTGCTGCCCGCCGGAGAGCTGGGCTGGCCGGCGGTGGCCGAAGTCGGCGAGCTGCACCAGGGCGAGCATCCGGTTGACCTCGTCGTCGACCGAGCGGATGCCGCGCCGGCGCAGCCCGAACGCCACGTTGTCGAAGATGTCGAGGTGCGGGAAGAGCGCGTAGCTCTGGAACACGGTGTTGACCGGCCGCTTGTACGGGCGCAGCCGGGCGATGTCCCGGTCGCCGAGGCGCACCTGCCCGCTCGTCGGCTGCTCCAGGCCGGCGATCATGCGCAGGGTGGTGGTCTTGCCGCACCCGGACGCCCCGAGCAGGGCGAAGAAGGAGCCCTGCGGGATGGTCAGGCCGAGGTCGTCGACCGCGGTGAAGATGCCGAACCTCTTGGTCAGGTTGACCAGCCGCAGGTCGCCGGCCGGCGCGTCGTGTCCCGTCGTCTTCGCGCTCATCCCCGTCACGCCCCGATGACCTGCTGGAACTTGCCCTCGAACTCCTTCTCCTGCTTCTCGTCCAGGGCCATGAACACCTTGGACTTCGACAGCAGCGCCTCGTCGGGGAAGATCAGCGGGTTGGCGGCCAACTCCGGGTCGATCTTCTCCATCTCGGCCTTCGCGCCCTGCACGGGGCAGATGTAGTTGACGTACGCGGCGAGCTTCGCGGCGACGGCCGGCTCGTAGTAGTAGTTGATCAGCTCTTCGGCGTTCGCCTTGTGGGTGGCCTTGTTGGGCACCATCATGTTGTCGCTGAAGAGCATCACGCCGGAGTCGGGCGCGACAAACTTGATCTTGTCGTTCTCCCCGGAGAGCTGGATGACGTCGCCGGACCAGCCGATGCACGCCGCGATGTCGCCCTTGGCGAGGTCGGGAGCGTAGTCGTTGCCGGTGAACCTGCGGATCTGCTTGGAGTCGACGGCCCGCTTGAGCTTGTTGAGCGCGTCGTCGAACTGGGCGGTCGTGAAGTTCGCCGGGTCGTGCCCGTTGGACTGCATCAGCAGGCCCATCGTGTCGCGCATCTCCGACAGCGCGGTGACCTTGCCCTTGAGGTCGGGCCGGGTCAGCAGCTCGTCGACGGTGCGGATCTCCTGGGTGACCGACCCGTTGTACGCGAGGCCGGCCAGGCCGGACTGCCACGGGACGGCGATGCGGCTGTCCGGGTCGAAGGAGCGGTTGAGCAGCGACGGCAGCAGGTTCGCCGTCACGTTGGGGATCTTCGCCGGGTCGAGCTTCTGGATCCAGCCGAGCCGGATCATCCGGGCGGCCATCCAGTCGGTGAGCACGATGATGTCCCGCCCGGTGCCCTGACAGGCCGCGAGCTGGTTCTGCACCTTGCCGAAGAACTCGTTGTTGTCGTTGATGTCCTCGGTGTAGGTGACCTGGATGCCGGTCTTCGCGACGAACGCGTCCAGGCTGGGGCGCTTGGATTCGTCCTTCTCGTCGACGTCCATGTACTGCGGCCAGTTCGAGAACGCCAGCTTCTTCTCCGTGCCGGAGAGGTCGTCGCTGACGCAGCCGGCCTCGGTCTGCACGGCGCCCTTGGTGCCGCAGCCGGCGAGCGCGCCCGCCGTGGCGAGCATCGCGGCCGAGCCGAGGGCGCCGGTGAGCAGACCACGCCGAGTGAGCGGCCGGAGGGGAGTTCGCATGTGACGACTCCTAGGGGGTCATCGTCGGCGGGCGGGACGGGGGAGGCCCGACGGCGGGAGGGTCTTCAGGCGATGGACGACTGATCCTGACATGAGCTGACCTGCCTCACAAGGGATTCCGTTGCGGGCATAGCAATGCACCACGAATTACGCCAGACTGCGCCAGGGCATTACGATCCCGGTGGAGAACCGGACATGGGGAGCTGACGATGGCCATCCGACAGCAGGAGAGCGGCGGCGGCGGGGGTCGACGCGTCGCCGTGCGTGAAGGCGCCAGTCACGCTCTGCTGGACGACGTCGCCAAGCAGATCATCGAGCAGCTCCAGGAGGACGGCCGCCGGCCGTACGCGACGATCGGCAAGGCCGTCGGCCTCTCCGAGGCGGCGGTGCGCCAGCGGGTGCAGCGGCTGCTCGACGCCGGGGTGATGCAGATCGTCGCGGTCACGGACCCGCTCCAACTCGGCTTCCCCCGGCAGGCCATGATCGGCCTGCGCACCGACGGGGACCTGGAGACGGTGGCCGACCGGCTCGCCGAGTTCGAGGAGGTCGACTACGTGGTCATCACCGCCGGGTCGTTCGACCTGCTCGCCGAGGTGGTGTGCCGCAACGACGCGCACCTGCTGGAGATCCTGCAACGGCTGCGCGCCGTCGACGGGGTGCTCGCCACCGAGGCGTTCGTCTATCTCAAGCTGCGCAAGCAGACCTACAGCTGGGGCACCGCCTGAGCCTGCCCGACGAAGGCCCGCCAGGCGGCCGGGTCGAAGCTGAGGATGCCGCCGTCGCGGTCCTTCTGTCGCGCACCAGCACCCGACCGGGCAGGTTGCCGGCCACCTCGACGCAGTCGCCGCCGTTGTTGCTGCTGCGGGTCGCGGTGCGCCACCGGGCACCCGTCAGCGCGTCGGTCAGCTCCACGTCGTCGCCACCTCTCTGATCAGCGCGGTCGACCCGCGGCCGGGCAGCGGCGGCGGGACCCGTTCCGCACGTCTCGCGCGCATGCAAGATGGGTGCCGAACGCCCGGCGGATGCCCCGACAACGTCCACCACCCACCGGACCACCCACCCGCCCCACCCGCCCCACCCGCCCCGCCCGCCTCGCCTCCCCGCCCGCCTACCCGCCCGCCTGGCCGCCCACCCGCCTGCCAGCCGGCCGCCCGGCCTCAGGGGCGCCCGTCCGACGGGGCGAAGTCCCTCACGCCACTAGGGAGCTGATGTCGTAGATGACTCACCCCAGCCCCAGCTCTCCCAGTCCGGAAACGTGCGCGGGGGCGGGGGGCATGGGCGGGGCGTGAGCGCAGGCGTGGACGGGACAGGGCGGGGCGTGAGCGGGCGGGGACAGGGACAGGGACAGGTGAATCTTGGAAGATTTCGACCCCTGGAGGGGCCATCTCGCTCCTGCGTTCGGGGCGGCCGGATCGCGGCGGGCGAGGTGCCTGGGAGATGGCGTGAGGGGCGGCCGGGGCGGCGTGGGGCGGGGGATGCGGCCGATGCGGCGGGGATGGCTGGGGCGGCGGTCGACGGTTGGCGACGCGGGGATGTGGCAGGAGTGGCGGGGATGGGGGGACGCTGCGGAAGGGGTGGTCGGGGGCGGGTGATGTCGTTGGTGACTCAGCTCCCTAGGGCCCACCGCGTGCCCGCACCCGGCCGTCCCGCGCAACGGCACCGCCCGGGAGAGCCGCAGGACCCGCGCACCCGGCGAGAGCCGGGAAACCCGCACGGGCCAGAGCCGCAGGACCCACGCAGCCCGCACGGCCCGCACGGCTGGCACGGCCCGCATGGCCCGCACGGCCCGCGAAAGCCAGGGCGGGCCGCGAGAGCCGCAGGGAGCCGGGAGATGCGAGAGATCAATCACGATGCGGATTCCGTTGCCGACAGCGTCGCAGCGCGCCGAATCCGTTGCCCAGGGAGTCAAGTGCCACCGATACCACTTGCCTTTCGGCGTGCGGCTGTGGGATAACCGTGGGCAGAGCGGCCGGTGTCACCCCTGACCGGCCCGAGACCCGATGGGGCTGACATGGCCAACGCCACCGACCACCTCTGGATGCACTTCACCCGGATGGCCAGCTACTCCGCAGGCGAGGTGCCGACGATCGTGCGCGGCGAGGGCGCGTACGTGTGGGACTCGCAGGGCCGCCGTTACCTGGACGGGCTGGCCGGTCTCTTCGTCGTCAACGCCGGCCACGGGCGCACCGAGCTGGCCGAGGCCGCCGCGAAGCAGGCCGGCGAGCTGGCCTACTTCCCGCTGTGGTCGTACGCGCACCCGAAGGCCGTGGAGCTGGCCGAGAAGATCGCCTCGCTGACCCCCGCCGACCTGAACCGGGTCTTCTTCACCACCGGCGGCTCCGAGGCCGTCGAGGCGGCGTGGAAGCTGGCCCGGGCCTACTTCAAGCGGACCGGCAAGCCCAACAAGTACAAGGTCGTGAGCCGCTACATCGCGTACCACGGCACGTCGATGGGCGCGCTGTCGATCACGGGGCTCCCGGGCATCAAGACCGACTTCGAGCCGCTGGTGCCGGGCGCGGTGAAGGTCCCGAACACGAACTTCTACCGGGCCCCGGAGCACGGCGACTCGCCCGAGGCGTTCGGCCGGTGGGCGGCCGAGGAGATCCGGCGGGCCATCGAGCGGGAGGGGCCGGACACGGTCGCGGCGGTCTTCCTGGAGCCGGTGCAGAACTCCGGCGGCTGCTTCCCGCCGCCGCCCGGCTACTTCGAGCGGGTCCGCGAGATCTGCGACGCGTACGACGTGCTGCTCGTCTCCGACGAGGTGATCTGCTCGTGGGGGCGGCTCGGCGAATACTTCGGCGCGGTCCGCTACGGCTACCGGCCGGACATCATCACCACCGCGAAGGGCATCACCTCCGGGTATGCCCCGCTCGGCGCGATGATCGCCAGCGACCGGCTGATGGAGCCGTTCCTCACCGAGACCGGCATGTTCGCCCACGGGGTGACCTTCGGCGGCCACCCGGTCTCCTGCGCGGTGGCCCTGGCCAACCTGGAGGTGTTCGCCCGGGAGGACCTGATCGGGCACGTCCGGGCCAACGAGGACGCCTTCCGCGCCACCCTGGAGAAGCTGCACGACCTGCCGATCGTCGGCGACGTCCGGGGCGACGGCTACTTCTACGGCATCGAGCTGGTGAAGGACAAGGCGACCCGGGCCACGTTCAACGAGGCGGAGTCGGAGCGGCTGCTGCGCGGGTTCCTCTCCACCGCGCTGTTCGCCGCCGGGCTCTACTGCCGGGCCGACGACCGGGGCGACCCCGTCGTGCAGCTCGCCCCGCCGCTGATCGCCGAGCAGCAGCAGTTCGACGAGATGGAGCAGATCCTCCGCGCGGTGCTCACCGAGGCGTGGGCCCGGCTGTAGCGCAGCCGCCGCGAACAGGTCCGGCTCATGCGCTACCAGGAGCTGTCGTACTGGCTGTCCACCGTGGACGGACCGTTGACGCCCCGCCCGCCGCTCGGCGGGGACGCCGACGCGGACGTCGTGATCGTCGGGGCCGGGTACACCGGGCTGTGGACGGCGTACTACCTCGCGCTCGCCGACCCGGCGCTGCGCATCACGATGCTGGAGGCCGAGATCGCCGGGTACGGCGCGTCGGGGCGCAACGGTGGCTGGTGTTCGGCGCTGTTCCCCACCTCGCTGCCGGCGCTCGCCCGCCGGCACGGCCGCGACGCGGCGCTGCGGATGCAGCGGGCCATGCAGGCCACCGTCCGCGAGGTGGGCCGGGCGGCCGCCGCCGAGGGCATCGACTGCGACTGGCACCTCGGCGGGACGGTGACGCTGGCCCGCAGCGCGGCCCAGCTCGGCCGGGCCCGCGCGGAGGTGGCGCAGGTCCACGCGTACGGCCTGACCGCCGACGACCTGGTGCTGCTCGACGCGGCCGAGGCCGCCGCCCGCTGCGCCGCCGACGGGGTACGCGGCGGGACGTACACCCCGCACTGCGCCGTGGTGCACCCGGCCCGGCTGGCGCGCGGGCTGGCCCGGGCGGTCGAGCGCCGGGGGGTGACCGTCCACGAGCGGACGCCGGTGACCGCGATCCGGGCCGGGGCGGCCGTGACCCCGGCCGGGACGGTCCGCGCGCCGGTGGTGGTGCGGGCGACCGAGGGGTACACGCCGGGGCTGCCCGGGCAGCGGCGGAGCGTCGCGCCGGTCTACTCGCTGATGGTGGCGACCCCGCCGCTGCCCGAGGAGACGTGGGCGCGGATCGGGCTCGCCGGGCGGGAGACGTTCTCCGACCACCGCCACGTGATCATCTACGGGCAGCGCACGGCCGACGGGCGGCTGGCGTTCGGTGGGCGGGGCGCGCCCTACCACTTCGGGTCCCGGGTGCGGCCCGAGTTCGACCGGGAGCCCCGGGTGTTCGCCGCGCTGCGCCGGACGCTGGGCGAGCTGTTCCCGGCGCTCGGGCCGCAGGTGCCGGTGACGCACACCTGGGGCGGCCCGCTGGGCGTGGCCCGCGACTGGTCGGCCTCGGTGGGGCTGGACCGGGCGACCGGGCTCGCCTGGGCCGGCGGGTACGTCGGCGACGGGGTGGCGACGACGAACCTCGCCGGGCGTACCCTCGCCGATCTGATCCTCGGCGCGGACAGCGACCTGACCGACCTGCCGTGGGTGGGGCACCGCTCGCCGCGCTGGGAGCCGGAGCCGCTGCGCTGGCTGGCCGTGAACGCGGGCCTACGGGTGATGCTCTCGGCCGACCGGGCGGAGCTGCGCACGGGCCGGCCGGCCCGGCGGGCCGCCGTGTTCCAGCGCTTCCTGGGCCACTGAGCGGGCCGGGCCCACGCTGACGGCGTGCGCGGTGCGGCCGGCGGTCAGTGGTTCGGCGGGATCACCCGCAGGTGGCCGCGGCGGCCCGTCTGCGGGTTGTGGTGGTGTTGCGGCGCGCCGCCCTGGTCGTCGCTCGGCGGGCGGGGCGGCGCAGGCCGGGCGGCCTCGCGGACGGCCTCGGCGAGGGCGACCAGGTCGTCGGCGCTGGGCGGCGGGGGCTCGAACTCGCCCTCGTGGCGGACCACGTTCCAGCCCCGGGGGGCCGTCAGGCTGCGCGCGTGGGGCTCGCAGAGGTCGTACGTGTGCGGCTCGGCGAAGGCCGCGAGGGGCCCGACCACGGCCGTCGACTCGTTGTAGACATAGGTCAATGTGGCGACCGCTTGCCGGGGGCAGCCGTTTCTTGAGCAGCGCCGTGGTGACCTCACGGCGGGAGGGTATCTCCATTACCGGGTCCGGCGCACCGGTTCGCGTTGCGACACGCCCGTCATCGAGATCACAATTCGCAACATCCGACGCGTCGGGCGGTGACGGGCGGGTCGGCGCGCCGGGCCAGCCGCACAGCCGTGGGCGGGGCGACTCGGCGGGCTACCCTGTGCGTCATGACCAGTCCGGAACACCGCCGCCCCGGCCCCGGCCGGCGCGCCCACCGGGACCGGCACGGGCGCGGCCTGCGCGGGCGGCTGGTGCCGGCGACCGTGCCGCTGGCCCGGACCAAGGCCGAGGTCTTCGACGACCTGGTGCTCGACACGGTCGAGACCCTGGAGCGGCGGTTCGCCAAGGAGCTGGCCGGCGTGGAGTTCGCGGTGGAGGACGTGCCGCCCGACCTGAACGTCTACGACTCCGACGTGCTGGAGGACGGCGAGGTGCCGCTGGCCCGGCTGCTGCCGGGGCGTCCCGGCCGGCAGGAGGTCCCGCCCCGGATCGTGCTCTACCGCCGGCCGCTGGAGTTCCGGGCCATGGACCGCGAGGACCTGGCCGACCTGGTGCACGACGTGATCATCGAGCAGGTGGCGAACCTGCTGGGCGTCGACCCGGACGAGCTGGCCTAGCCCGGCCCGGCTTTCCGGGCGCCCCGCCCCGGCCGGCAGCGCCGCTGCGCCCCGGCGCGCGCCCCCCGACACGCGCTCCGGACGCCCGGGCCGGGCGGCCCCCACCGCCCCGGCCCGGCGACGCTCAGGCGGCCCGCCGCTTGAGCTTGCGCCGCTCCCGTTCCGAGAGCCCACCCCAGATCCCGAACCGCTCGTCGTGGCCGAGAGCGTATTCCAGGCATTCGGTCTTGACCTCGCACCGCGAGCAGATCCGCTTCGCCTCGCGGGTCGAGCCGCCCTTCTCGGGGAAGAACGCCTCCGGGTCGGTCTGGGAGCAGAGTGCCTGCTCCTGCCACTCCGGCGCGTTCCCGAGCAGGTCGGCCACCTCAAGCTGGCCGTCCATCTAAAGATGCCTCCTTGTCGCGCACCGGCGTCGTCGCCGCTGCAACCCCCCACGCGAAAGGCGTGCGTGTCCGTCCGGTCCCCATTTGTTGCGTTCCGTGCGAACAACCCCATTCAAATTACACGCGTGTAATGCGTGCGCCGTCAAGCCGAACTTGATAATGGAGTCGCCCTCCCGACACGCCGTGGACGGCCCTTGCGGCCGTCCGGCCTCGCAACCTGCCCTATCGATTCAGACCCCGGACGAGTAACGCCCTCCCCGGCGAGTTGCCCGAGTTTTCTTGCCGCGGCGGCCCGCCGGGCGGCTCCGGCGAAGCCGTCGGCGCGGCCTCGGGGGCGGGGCTACGACGCGATGCTGATCTTGGTGGGGCACAGGTTAACGCGACTTGGCCGAGACTGGCCATCGCGCCCGCAACGCCGACAGCGCCCCGTCCACATGATGGACGGGGCGCAGCGGTCGGAGCTGAGCGGTGGGTCAGATCGCCACCGAAGGTGCGCTGGTGGGCCAGGTGAACTCCGCGACCGTCCCCCCGGTCACGGTGACCGTCCCGGCGGGTGTGTCCTCATCCCACCAGACGGTATAGAGCCCTGCGGCGAGATCGGGGTAGACGGCACTGTGGAAGGTGCCGTCCTGCACGATGCGCTCACGCACCGCGACGTGGGTGCGCGGCGCGTCCGCGTCGTCGACCCGACTGATCTCGATCTCCCGGCCGTGCAGCTGCCGGCCGGTGTAGATGATCAGGGCACCCGTGTCGCCACCCAGATCGAGGACGACGGTGCCGGTCTCCGTCGGCCCGTACGCGTGGTGATGATGGTGGGCGTGCATCGGTCCGCTCCGTCCGGGTCAGGACGACGCCGGCGGGTTGTTGAACCCGTCGTACGGCGTGCCGAGGAAGGGGAAGTTGCGCAGGAACGGGGCCGTCACGTCGGCGGCGCTCAGCCCCGGCGTGACCGCGCCGGCCGCCGCGTCCGGGGTGAACCCCTTGTCGACCAGCGGCACGGTGACCCCGGCGATGGCCCGCAGCGCGATGCTGACCACGTCGTCGGCGACCCGCCGCCCGTTCGGGAAGCCGGCCAGGTCGCCGCCGAGCACCCCGAACCGGTCCGGCTTGGCGCTGGGCCGGATGGCCGTGTTCAGCCGCAGCATGTCGGCCTGCACGTCGCCGGTGTTGTTGGAGAAGCCCTGGATCAGCCCGGCCGGGATGCCGGTGAGCAGGATCGCCAGCAGGTCCGCGCGGGCCTTCTTCGTCTTGTTCAGCGCGTCCAGCTTGGGGAACACGCCCGGGTACAGCACCGGGAGCAGGGCGGCCAGCTCCGGCTGCTCGACGAACTTCGCGAACCGCTTGTCCTCCGTGGGCGGCAGCGTGTTCCACTCGTCCTTCTTGGACATCGGCACGATGACCTCGTTGAACAACGGGTTGCCGAGCCGTGACACCTGCACGAACGGGCCGGTCGCGGTGTCCTTCGCCGAGCCGTTGCCGAGGATCCGCGCCTGCTGCCGCGACGCCGACGTCCACACGCCGATGACCGAGGCGCGGTCGTGCGTGCCGTACCGGTTGGCCCGGCGGCGCACCCGGCTCAGCGGCACCTGCACGGCGAGGGTGTGCACGTTCATCCGGTCGGTGGCGTTGACCGGCTCCCCCTCGGCCTTGAACAGCTTCTTGCCGGCCACGTGCAACTGCTGGAACGGCCGCAGGGTGCCCAGGTCGAAGATCGCCCCCAGGTCGACGAAGAACCCGTCGGCGCGCTGCCCGGCGAAGACCTTCTCCCCCGTCGACAGGCTGAACGTGGCCTGCCGGGCCAGGGCCGCGTAGTTCGGGGTGGACAGCGGGCCGACGTTGCACGGCGGGCAGGCCAGCTTGTTGGCCAGCCGGTGCTCCTTCCCGTCGGCGATGCGGGTCAGCGAGTAGAACTGCTTGCGGTTCCAGTTCTTGCTGTCCAGCGACTCGATCGGCCCGGTGTTGTAGAGAAAGCTGTTCGGGTTCGTGATCTCGGTGGTGAATTCGAACCGGTAGGTGACGTCCGGCTTGCCGTCGCCGTCGTTGTCGATATGGATCTCGTACCGCACGTCGTCGCCGAACTCGAAGAAGTTCGGGCCGCCGGAGGGGAGCTGCAACGGCACGTAGTTGGCGATCAGCGTGACCGAGTCGGGACGGTCGGGGCTGACGAACGCGTACAGGTCGGAGCTGTCGGCGACCGGATCCTTCGCGATCTCCGGGGCCTCGCGGTGGGAAGACATGGCGGACCAACCTCACTGGGCAGCAAGCGATCAGGGGAAGAGTGGAGGGGCCGGCGCCGGGAGCCCGCGCCGGGGAAACGGGACCGGGGTGGCGTCAGCGCTTGCCGGCGGCGCGCCGCAGCCGGTCCGCCAGGCCGCGGTCGCGTACCTCGATCCGGGACGTGCCGACGAAGACGTCCATCGCGTCGCCGCCGCGCAGGTGCACGACGATGGGCTCGTCCTTCTTCCCGCCGGACGACGGGGAGTTCTGCGCCGCGGACAACCCGGGCACGGTGAGCGCGGCGGCCCCGAGGGTGGCACTCGCCGCGGCGGTCAACGTCTGCCGGCGGGTCAGTCGCGGCCAACGCCGCTTCCGCTGATCACTGGACATGGGCAACCTTTCCGGCGCGCGGCGCGTCCGCGCCCGCGGTGACGAAAGGCGGGGCCGGCCGACCGCCGGGCCCGCAGGGGGCCGCCGGCCGCGGCTCTGGCCTCAGCCGCCGCCGGCAGGCAGTGGTACGGCCCGCACGCCGGAAAGGTTCGACGCTACGGCCGAAGGTGACCGTACGCGGTCGTCCGCTTACGCGCCGGTCGTCCGGCCCGCGCCGCGATGGCCCGCAACTGCTCCTCGGTGCGCGCCGAGCCGTTGCCCGAGCCGGCCATCCGGGAGATCGTCTCCTCCATCAGCGTGCCGCCCAGGTCGTTGCAGCCGCCGTTGAGCATCGCCGCCGTCCCGGCGTCGCCGAGCTTCACCCAGGAGCACTGGATGTTGTCGATCCGGCCGTGCAGCAGCAGCCGGGCCATCGCGTGCACCGCCCGGTTCTCCCGCCAGGTCGGGCCGGGCCGGGCGATGCCGGCGAGGTAGATCGGGGCGTTGGTGTGCACGAACGGCAGCGCCACGAACTCGGTGAACCCGCCGGTGCGGTCCTGCACCCCGGCCAGCACCCGGAAGTGGGCCAGCCACTGCCCGGGGTGGTCGACGTGGCCGTACATCATGGTGGAGCTGGACCGGATGCCGAGCTCGTGGGCCGTCGAGACCACCTCGACCCAGGCGGCGGCCGGCAGCTTGCCCTTGGTGAGCACCCAGCGCACCTCGTCGTCGAGGATCTCGGCGGCGGTGCCCGGGATGGTGTCGAGGCCGGCCTCGCGCAGCCCGGTCAACCACTCCCGCACCGGCACGCCGGCCTTCGCCGCCGCCGTGACGATCTCCATCGGGGAGAACGCGTGCACGTGCATCCCCGGCACCCGCGCCTTGATCGCCCGGATCAGGTCCGCGTAGCCGGTGACCGGCAGCTTCGGGTCGATGCCGCCCTGGAGGCAGACCTCCGTCGCGCCGGCGGCCCACGCCTCCTCGGCCCGGTCGGCCACCTGGTCGACGGAGAGCCGGTAGGCGTCGGCGTCGCGCTCCCGCTGGGCGAACGCGCAGAACCGGCAGCCGACGTAGCAGACGTTGCTGAAGTTGATGTTGCGGTTGACGACGTAGGTGACGTCGTCGCCGACGGTGTCGCGGCGCACGTCGTCGGCGATGCGGCACAGCGCGTCCAGCGCCGGCCCGTCGGCGGCGAACAGGGCGAGCGCCTTCGCCTCGTGGGCCGGCGTCAGCAGCGCCGCCGGGTCGTCGGCGGCCAGCCGCAGCCCGGCCCGCAGCTCGGCGTCCCCGGCGCTGTCCCCGGTCGTCGCCGTCGCCGCCGCCGCTGCGGTCGCCCCCGCTGTCGCGCGGCTCGCGTCGGCCTGCGCGGCCACCTCCGACCAGTCGCCGTAGACGTTGTCGAAGTCGCCGCGCCGGTCGCCGGTGCGGCCGGTGGTGTCGATGGTGGCGTGCAGGTCGGTCCGCCCGCCGCCGAACACCTCCTCCGGCTCCTGCCAGGGGCGGCCCTGCGGGCGGGCCGTCTCGACGGCGAGCCCGGTCGCCGGGTCGGCCAACGCGGACACGTGCGGCAGCAGGCGCGGGTCCAGCCACGGGTCGCCGGCCCGGACGTACTCGGGGTAGATCGTCAGCCGCTCGCGCAGCGTGAAGCCGGCCTCCGCCGTGCGCCGGGCCAGCTCGTCGAGCTGCGGCCAGGGGCGCTCCGGGTTGACGTGGTCGGGGGTCACCGGCGAGACGCCGCCCCAGTCGTCGATGCCGGCGCGCAGCAGCAGATCGTATTCGCCGGCGATCAGGTTCGGCGGGGCCTGGATCCGGGCGCCGGGGCCGAGCAGCACCCGGGCCACCGCCACCGTGGCGGCGAGGTCGTGCAGCTCGGCGTCGGGCATGCCGCGCATCGCCGTGTCCGGCTTGGCGCGGAAGTTCTGCACGATCACCTCCTGGAGGTGGCCGTACGCGCGCTGGGCGCGGCGGATCGCGAAGAGCGCGTCGACCCGCTCGGCCGGGGTCTCGCCGATGCCGATCAGGATGCCCGTGGTGAACGGCACCCCGACCCGGCCGGCGTCGTCGAGCACCCGCAGCCGCACCGCCGGCTCCTTGTCGGGCGAGCCGAAGTGCGGGCCGCCCGGCTCCGACCACAGCCGCGTCGCGGTGGTCTCCAGCATCATGCCCATGCTCGGGGCGACGGGCTTGAGCCGCTGGAGCTCCGACCAGGAGAGCACCCCGGGGTTGAGGTGCGGCAGCAGGCCGGTCTCCTCCAGCACCGCCACCGCACAGGCGCGCAGGTAGTCGAGGGTCGAGTCGTAGCCGCGCGCGTCCAGCCACTCCCGGGCGGCCGGCCAGCGCTCCTCGGGCCGGTCGCCGAGGGTGAACAGCGCCTCCTTGCAGCCCTGCGCCGCGCCCTGCCGGGCGATGGCCAGCACCTCGTCCCGGTCGAGGAAGGCGGCCGGCAGCCGGTGCGGGACGGTGGCGAAGGTGCAGTAGTGACAGCGGTCCCGACAGAGCCGGGTCAGCGGGACGAAGACCTTCTTCGAGTACGTGACGACGCCGGGGCGGCCGGCGTCGCGCAGGCCGGCGTCGCGGATGTCACCGGCGACGCGGAGCAGCTCGTCGAGGGCGCCGCCCCGGGCGGCGAGCAGCGCGGCGGCCTCGTCGACGTCCAGCGCGAGCCCGGAGGCGGCCCGGCGCAGGGCGCGCTCGATGCTGGCCGCGGTGGGGCGGGGCTCGGTGCGATCAACCATCCGCCCAGCCTATGCGCCCTGCCGCCGGCCCTGATCCGCTGGCCAGGTCAGCTTCGTCGCGACGGCCGGACCGCACACGGGCGGTGACGGACGCGCGGCGGGCCACGGCGGCTCCCCCGGGCTGACCGTCCGTCACACCCGACCGGCCCCGGCAGACACCCGTGGCTCCCTCTGCTCTGCACCCACGGGCGCAACACCGGGACTGGGCTGCGACGATGCAGGATCGTTGATGGCCGGGGTTCGGCAACCGCATCGCGGTGCGCAGCGCGCTGCGTATCCGGGTGCAGAGCAAAGGGCGGGCGGGGTGGCACGCGCCGACCTCGGACAGTGACGCTCGGCCACGCGACGGTGACCGCTGTGTCGGAAACGCGTCGGGTGGGCTCCCGGCAGCCGTGCCCCGCCAGGGAACCCACCCGACGAACGGCGGCTCAGTCCTCGCGCGGGAAGCGCTGGGTGCGGTCGGCCTCGGCGTCAGGGTTGCGCTCGCCGCCCGACGCGCCCGGCTCGCCGGGTTGACGCGGGATCGCCTGGGTCGGGTCGGCCGACGGCGGCTGCCCGAACGGCGGCGCGGACGCCGCCATGGGCTGCGGCGGGGGGAACGGCGAGGCCGGCTGCGCGCCCGCCGGGGGCGGCGTGAACGGAGGGCCGGACTGCGGCGGGGCCGGGTACGGCGGCGCGGAGGCCGGGGGCGCGGACGCCGGCGGGGCGGAGAACGGCGGGGCGGCGGCCGGGGGCGCGGACGCCGGGGCGAACGGCGAGGCCGGCTGCCCGTACTGGCCCGGCTGGCCGGCGGGGCCGTGGCCGGGCTGCTGGCCGGCGACCGGGTAGCCGGCCTGCTGCCCGGCGGGCGGCCAACCGCCCTGCTGCGCCGGGCCCCAGCCCTGCGGACCGGGCTGACCCGGCTGACCGGGCTGCTGCTGCGGCCAGCCCGGCTGCGGCTGGCCGTACATGCCGGGGGCCGGCTTCGGCTTCGGGATGAAGTAGAGGGCGCGCCAGACCCGGAAGACCACGAACGCGCCGGACGCGAAGATCGCCAGCCACGCGGCCCGGGTCAGCAGGCCGAGGAAGGCGTCGAGCACCTCCGCCTTGGCGAGCCGGTCCACCGTCCAGATCAGCAGGGTGAGCGCGGCGAGCAGGGCGGCGAGGGCGTACTCGCCCAGCGCCACCTGGACGATCAGCTTCGCCCGCTGCGCGACCGGGGCGACGTGCGTGGCGAGGAGAACGGCCAGCACCGGCAGCACGGCCGCCTCCAGGCCGGCGAACGAGAAGAAGCCGCTGCCCGCCCGGCTGTAGAAGGTGCTGTACTCGGTCGGGGCGAGCAGCCGGATCAGGCCGACGAACAGCAGCACGGCGTTCGCGCCGAGCAGCGCCAGCGCGATCAGCTCGCGTAACGGGTCGGTGAGGCGACGGGCCGGGGTGGCGGGGTGGGACGCGGGCGTCGCGTCACCGGACGCGGGCTCGGCGGGGCTGGTCACGAACTCCCCCTCGGGGCGGTAACGGACAGTTGCCGACGTGAGCCTAGTCTCCCCGGGCACCGGCGACCCCGGCGCGGGGCGTGCGGGAGGATGGGCGGCATGCGCATCGTCGTACTGGCCGGCGGCATCGGGGGGGCCCGATTCCTGCTCGGCGTCCGGGCGTACGCCCGCGAGGTGGGCGCCGAGGTGACCGCCGTGGTCAACGTCGGCGACGACCTCTACCTGCACGGGCTCAAGGTCTGCCCCGACCTGGACAGCGTCATGTACACCCTGGGCGGCGGGGCCGACGCCGAGCGGGGCTGGGGCCGGGCCGACGAGACCTGGACGGTGAAGTCGGAGCTGGCCGCGTACGGCGCGGAGCCGACCTGGTTCGGGCTCGGCGACCGGGACGTCGCCACCCACCTGGTGCGCACCACGATGCTCACCGGCGGGTACCCGCTGTCGGCGGTCACCGAGGCGCTGGCGGCGCGCTGGCAGCCCGGCGTACGCCTGCTGCCGGCGACCGACGACCGGCTGGAGACGCACGTGGTGGTGAGCGACCCCGACGGCGGCGGACAGCGGGCGATCCACTTCCAGGAGTGGTGGATCCGGTACCGCGCCGGCATCCCCACCCACCGGTTCGTCTTCGTCGGCGCGGAGGCGGCGAAGCCCGCGCCCGGCGTGCTCGACGCGGTCGCCGCCGCCGACGTGGTGCTGGTCGCGCCGAGCAACCCGGTGGTGAGCGTCGCCCCGGTGCTGGCCGTGCCGGGGCTGCGCGAGGCGCTCGCCGCCGGCCCGGCCCCGGTGGTCGGGGTGTCCCCGATCGTCGGCGGGGCGGCGGTGCGCGGGATGGCCGACCGCTGCCTGGCCGTGCTCGGCGTCGAGTGCAGCGCCGCCGGGGTGGGCGGCCTCTACGGCGGCCGGTCCTCCGGCGGGCTGCTGGACGGCTGGCTGGTGGCCCCCGAGGACGCCGACACGGTGGTGCCGGGCGTGCCGGTGCGGGCGGTCCCGCTGCTGATGACCGACGAGGCGGCGACGGCGGCCATGGTGCGGGCGGCGGTGGAGCTGGCGTGAGGCTGGAGATCCTGCCGGTGCTGGGCATCGGCGACGTCACCGAGGGTGACGACCTGGCGGCGCTGATCGCCACCGCCGCGCCGTGGCTGCGCGACGGCGACGTGCTCGTGGTGACCAGCAAGATCGTCTCCAAGGCGGAGGGGCGGCTGGTGGACGTGCCGGCCGACGGGCCGGAGCGACTGGCCGCCCGGGACGAGGCGCTGGCCGCCGAGACCGCCCGGGTGGTGGCCACCCGGGGGGCGACCCGGATCGTGCAGACCCACCACGGCTTCGTGATGGCCTCCGCCGGCATCGACGCCTCGAACGTCGACAAGACCCGGCTGGTGCTGCTCCCGCAGGACCCGGACGCCTCGGCGCGGGCCCTGCGGGCGGCGCTGCGCGAGCGCTACGACCTGGACGTCGCGGTGATCGTCACCGACACGATGGGCCGCCCCTGGCGCAACGGCCTCACCGACGTGGCGCTCGGGGTGGCCGGGATGCCGGCGATCCGCGACCACCGGGGCGAGGTCGACCCGTACGGCAACGAGCTCCAGCTCACCCAGATGGCGGTCGTGGACGAGCTGGCCGGCGCCGGCGAGCTGATCAAGGGCAAGTGCGACCAGGTCCCCGTGGCCGTGGTGCGCGGCTACCTCACCGCGACCGCGCCCGACGACGGCGTCGGCGCGCGGGCGCTGGTCCGGGACGCGGAGCTGGACCTGTTCTCGCTCGGCACGGCGGAGGCGCGCGCGGCCGGGCTGGCTGCCGCCGCGACCCTGTCCGACGGCCCCGGCGAGGCCCCCGCCGACCCGGCGGCGGTGGCGCGGGCCATCGCCGCGGTGGCCGGCGTGGTCGCCCCCGGCACGGCCTTCACCCCCGTCACCGACGCCGAGGTACGCGCGGCGCTGGTCGCCACCGTGCCCGGCTGGCCGCAGCGGGCCACCGTCCTGGTGCTCGGGCAGCCGCCGACGCCGGTCGACCCGGCCGGCCTGGTGCGCCTCGGCGCGGATCTGCAACGCCTGCGCACCGCCCTGGCCGCCGAGGGCGTCCCGTCGACCCTGCTGCCGCCCCCGCCGGGCAGCACGGCCGCCGCCTGCCTGGCGCTCTGAGCCGAACGGGACGGCCCGCCGGCTCCCGGCCGGGGCTACGGCCCGCCTGCCGGGGCTACGGCCCGCCTGCTGGCGCCGTGGGACGCCCGCTGACGCTGCGGCCCGCCTGCCGGGGCTGCGGGTCGCCCGCTGGCGCTGCGGGTCGCCCGGCCGGGCTCAGGCGTCGAGGATGGCGCGGCCCAGCGGGGTGAGGGTGTGCAGGACGGTGTTGCGGTCGCGGTGGCTCACCAGCAGGCCGGCGTTGCGCAGCACGGTGGCGTGCTGGCTCGCCGCCGCCGGGGAGATGCGCAGCCGGCGGGCCACCTCGCCGGTGGTGCAGCCGGCGTCGGTGGCCTCCAGCACCGCCGCCCGGGTGCGGCCGAGCAGCGCGGCCAGCGCGTCCCGCCCGGCGCCGGCCCGGGTCGACGCGCCGCCGCCGACCTCCGCCGGGACGAGCCCGCCCAGCCGGTCCACCGGATAGACGAGCACCGGCGGCAGGTCCGGGTCGGCCAGCGCCACGGGGGTGCCGGCGCAGAAGAACGACGGCACCAGCAGCAGGCCCCGGCCGTCGAGGTGCAGCTCCCGACTCTCCGGGTAGCCGTGGATCTCCAACACCCCCGACTCCCAGCGGGCGAGCGGGCGGAAGCTGTCGAGCAGCCCCGCGACGCCCCCGTCGAGCAGGGCGCGGGCGCGCCGCATCCGGTCCGATTCGATCGCGGCCTGGATGTGCGCCCAGTACGGGCTCAGCGCCAGCTCGCGGTACCGCTCCATGGAGTCCGTCAGGTGGCGCAGCACCTCGGGCTCGCCCCGGGCCAGCGCCGCCGCCGAGGAGGGCAGCGGGTGCTCCCCGGCCATCCGGGTCATGTCGCGGTGCAGCAGCCGCACGGGGGTGCTGCGGACGGCCTCCAGCCCCTCCGTCAGCCCCTGAAGGCCCTCGTGCGGGGTGAGGAAGTCGGGGAAGTAGCCCCGCCCCGGGTTCAGCGCGAACAGCAGCCGGAGCGGCTCCGCGCCGACCAGCCGGCGCAGCTCCCGGGAGACGCCCCGCCGCCAGCCGGAGGTCAGCGGGTCCGGGCTGCGGACCTGGAGCACGTGCACGCTGAGGATCAGCTCCCAGAGCGGGTCCGCGCCCGGGGCCACCCGGGTCCGGAGGACGTCGTCGGGCGAGAAATAGATCTTCAGCATTGGGTCGCTCCCGTGCGGCGGGCAGAGAGGGAGGCACTGCCGACCGTTCGCACTGTACCCGGGCGGCAGTTATCTCCACTTTTAAGCGTGGGCTGAAAAACCTCGACGTCCCCGGTCGGCCTTCGGCATGCTCTGGGTTGTCCCGCACGGGCCGTCCGTCATCGACGCCGGCCCGAGCCACCGGGGCCGGGGAGGATCCGGCGGACGGGCGGCACCACGAGGGTCTGCGGCCCTTGCTCCGCAGAGGTGTCCCCGTCCGCCAACCCGGCCGGGCCGAGGCCCGCCCGGCTCCGCGCGCCCGGTCAGTCGATCCAGAGCGCGACCCGGTGGTCCTCGTCCGTGACGTACCAGCAGCGGCCGTCGGCCTCGGCCAGCCCCTCCACGTGGTGGAACGGTGCCAGGTCCGCCACCAGTTCGCCCGGCACGAGGTGCCCGGCCGCCTTCTCCAGCCGGAACCGGACGTGCCGCGAGGTGACGTCGCCGCCCTGCGGGTGGTCGTCGAGCAGCACCGAACCCTTGCCCAGCGCGTCGATCGAGCCGACGATCGCCGCGTAGCCGCCGTCGGGCAGCGGCACGAGCGCGCGGAAGCCGGTGAGCGCCCCCGGCGGGGTCACGCCGGTCAGGGCGTACGCGCCGAGGGCCCGGGGCCAGGCCCCGCCGTCGAACATCTCCGGCACCCCGGCCACCTCGACCAGGATCGGCTCCCCGTCGGCGGTCACCGGGAAGCGCAGGCCGAGCAGCACCGTCCCGTGCGGGGTGAACGCCGCCGCCTCGACGTTGAGCGGCAGGTCGCCCTCGGCGAGCCGGCTCACCCAGCCCTTCGCGCGGGCGGTGCCCCGGGCCACCGTCTCGCCGATGAACCGGTCCCGCACCCGCCGGCCCGGCGGCAGGGTGGCCAGCTCGGCGGCGGCCAGCGCGTCGTTGACCGCCCGGTGCAGCCGGAACCGGTTGCGCACCACCCGCACGGGCAGCCGGCCGCCGACGGCGTCGTCCTCGCGGAACCGGGCCACGAACGCGCGGCGGGGGCGCAGCGGGCCCGCCTTCGAACCGAAGTGGGAGCCGAAGACGTAGACCCAGCCGTCGTGGTGGGCCAGCGCCTCACCGTCCTCGGTGCGGCCGTTCTCGGCGCCGGCGTCGGCGTCGACGTGGTGGGCGGACCACTCGCCGTCGTCGTGTTCGAGCAGCAGGGCCAGGCACTGCTCGACCGGGCCCTCGTCGAGGACGGTCCAGAATCCACGCCGGGCACGGTGGGCGGCGAGCACGGCCGGCGAGCGCACCGGCAGCAGATCACTGGCCTCGTTGCCGGCGACGACGAACTCGACAAGTCGCAAGGTCACCCGCATAGGGTGGCACCCGTGCCAGACGCAAGGAAGGGCCCCCTGTTAACGCATTCTGTCGAGCAGGGGCCCCCGCTTAACAGCCATGTCCCCAGCTACGCGGCGCTGCACGGCGACGCGACCGCCGTACTCGAAGGGTGGACGCCGACCGGCGCGGCGGCCGGCGCGGCGCGGGACCGCACCCTGGAGCTGCTGGCCGCCGGGCCGGTGGCCCTGGCCCGCGAGCACCGGGCCGGACACGTGACGGCCAGCGCGCTGGTGCTCGACCCGACCGGCGGGCGGGTGCTGCTCTGCCTGCACGGCAAGTTCCGCAAGTGGGTGCAGCTCGGCGGGCACTGCGAGCCCGACGACCGGACCCTGGCCGGCGCGGCGCTGCGCGAGGCCGGCGAGGAGTCGGGCATCGCCGGCCTGGTCGTCGACCCGGTCCCGATCGACGTGGACGTCCACCAGGTCGCCTGCCAGGGCGGGTCGCTGCACTACGACGTGCGGTTCGCGGTCTTCGCGCCGGCGGGCGCGACCGAACGGGTCAGCGACGAGTCCGAGGCGCTCGGCTGGTTCCCGCCGGACCGGCTGCCGGAGCCGCTGGCCGGCGGCACCGCCCAGCTCGTCGCCCCAGCCCTGGCCGCCCTGCGCCGCCGCACCGGCTGACCCGGCCCGCCCGGCCGCCAAGCTGCGGGCGACCGGGCGGCGGGCGACCGGGCGGCGGGCGACCGGACAGTGGGCCTGCGACCGGGCGGCGGGCGGCGGGGCAACCGGACAGTGGGCCGCCGCCCGCCCGGGGTCAGACCAGGTTCTCCTCGCCCCGGTCCTTCAGCTCGTCGACCAGGGCCTTCACGTCCTGGGCGCGGTCGCGGGGGCAGACCAGCACGGCGTCCGGGGTGTCGACGACGATCAGGTCGTGCACGCCGAGGGCGGCCACCAGCCGGCCGGAGTGCGGCACCACGACCAGCCCGCTGGCGTCGCGCAGCAGCACGCCCGGCTTGGCGTCGGTGCCGAGGACCACGTTGCCGGCCGCGTCGGCGGGCAGGACGTCGCCGAGGGTGTGGAAGTCGCCGACGTCGTTCCAGCCGAAGTCGCCGGGGACGGTGGCGACCCGCCCGGCGGTCGCCGCGCCCTCCATCACCGCGTAGTCGACGGAGATCTTCGGCAGGGTCGGCCAGACCGTGCCGAGGACGTCGTCCTGCTCGGGGGTGCCCCAGGCGGCGGCGATCGCGGTGATCCCGGCGTGCAGCGCCGGCTGCTGGCGGGCCAGCTCCGCGAGGAACACGTCGACCCGCCAGACGAACATGCTGGCGTTCCAGAGGTGGTGCCCGGAGCGGAGGTACGCCTCGGCGACCTCGGCGGCCGGCTTCTCCTTGAACTCCAGCACCGGCCGCAGTGGACCGTCGGCGGCCGGGTCGCCGGTGTGCAGGTAGCCGTAGCCGGTCTCGGCGCGCGTCGGGGTGATGCCCACCGTCATCAGCAGCCCCTGCTCCGCGCCGGTCACCGCCTCGGCGACCGTGGCCCGCCAGACGTCGGCGTCGCGGATCAGGTGGTCGGCGGCGAAGGAGCCCATCACCGCGCCCGGCTCGCGCTGCGCGATCACCGCCGCGGCGAGGGCGATGGCCGCGCAGGAGTCCCGGGGTGAGGGCTCGACGAGGATGTTCTCCTCGGGCAGGCCGGCCAGTTGCCGCGCCACCGCCGCGACGTGCGCGGCTCCGGTGACCACCAGGGTGCGCTCCGGCGTGGTCAGCGGAGCCAGCCGGTCCACCGTCGCCTGGAGCAGGGACGCGGGGGTGCCGGTGAGCGGGTGGAGGAACTTGGGATGGCCCGCACGGGACAACGGCCACAACCTTGTGCCGCTGCCGCCCGCCGGGATGACGGCGTAGAGCATCAGCACATCATGCCCGAACCCGCACGGTACGGGCGCATCGTCACGCCGCGCGGCGTCAGGCGCGGGCCCGGGTCCACGCCGCGATGTGCACCTCGGCGCTGGACTCCCAGGTGAACTCCTTCGCCCGGTCGAAGCCCGCCTTGGCCAGCGACAGCCGGCGCTGCTCGTCGTCGAGCAGGGCCGCCAGGTCGGTGGCGATCTGCTCCGGGGCCTCGCTCGTGTACGCCACCGCGTCGCCGCCGACCTCGGGCAGCGACAGCCGCGGCGTGGTCAGCACCGGTGCGGCGCAGGCCATGGCCTCCAGGATCGGCAGGCCGAACCCCTCGCCGTACGACGGGTAGGCGGCGACCAGCGCGCCGCCGAGGAAGCCGGGCAGGTCGGCGTAGCGCAGGTAGCCCGGGCGCAGCAGGCGCAGGTGCGACGGCACCTCGGCGACGGCCCGGTCGATATCGTCGTCGTGCCCCTGACCGCCGGCGACCACCAGGGCGGGCGGGTCCTGCCGGTCGGCGACCGCGCGCGCCCAGCCCCGGATCAGGTTCGGGACGTTCTTGCGGGGCTCCTTCGCGCCGAGGAAGGCGACGTAGCTGCTGTCGCCGAGCCCCAGCCGGGCCCGGACCCGGGCCTTCTCCTCCTCGCCGGGCGCGTGGAAGGCGGCGTGGTCGACCCCGTGGTAGGCGACGTCGATGCGGGTCGGGTCGGCGTCGAGCAGCCGGATCAGCTCGTCCCGGGTGGCCTTGCTGGGCACGATCACCCGGGCGGCCCGGCGCAGCGACGTCTTGATCGCGCTGCGGAAGAACGTGCGGCGGGACTTGTCGTAGTGCTCCGGCTCGGTGAAGAAGGTCGCGTCGTGCACGGTCACCGTGACCGGACAACCCGCCCGCAACGGGCAGGTGTAGAAGGGCGAGTGCAGCACCTGCGCGCCGACCTGCTGGGCCAGCAGCGGCAGGCCCGTCTGCTCCCAGGCGAGCCGGGCCGGGCGGTGGGCCACGGCGGCCGGGGCGGCGACGATCTCCGCGCCGGGCAGCATCCGGGAGTAGCGCTCCAGGTCGGTGCGCAGGCCGACCACGGCCAGGTCGACCCCGTGGCCGCACACCTTCCCGAGGGCGCCGAGCAGACCGTCGACGTATCGACCGACGCCGCCCCGGTCGGCGGGGACACTCGTGGCGTCGATGAGTACGCGGGGCGGACGACCGGCGGTCACGGGGCGACTCCTTGCGGTGGCGAATCTGTGGGGAACAACACTCCGGGCAAGCCTACGCCGGTGCCCGGCCCGGTCGCTGACTGCGACCCGACCGTTCGTCGACTTGTCACCGTCGAGGGATACGGACTCCGGCGGCGTATCGTTCGCGCCGATGGCCGACAACATTGCCCGGGTGCTCGCCGCAGCGATCGCACCCGATCCCGCGCAACCCCTGCTGACCTGGTACGACGACGCCACCGGCGAGCGCACCGAACTGTCCGGCGCGACGCTGGCGAACTGGGTGGCCAAGACCGCCAACCTGCTGACCGACGAGGTGGCCGCCGGCCCGGGCGAGTCGGCCGGGGCGCTGCTCCCACCGCACTGGCAGACCGCCGCCGTGCTGCTGGGCTGCTGGTCGGCGGGGCTGGTGGTGGCCGACGCGCCGGGGGCGGTGGAGGTGCTCTTCGCGGCCGCCGACCGGGTCGGCGAGGCCGACGCCTGGCCGGCCGGCGAGCGGTACGCGCTGGCGCTCGCCCCGTTCGCCCTGCCGCTGCGCGAGGTGCCCGCCGGCTTCGCCGACTACGTGGTCGCCGTGCGCGCGCACGGCGACCACTTCACCCCGTACGCCGCCGGTGGGCCGGCCGACGCGGAGCTGCTGGGCCGCGCGACGGCCCGGGCCGCGGAGCTGGGGCTCGCCCGGGGCGACCGGGTCCTGCTGGACGTGGCCGCCTACCCTGACCCGGTCGACTGGCTGCTCGCCCCGCTGGTGGCCGGCGCGTCGACGGTGCTGTGCGCCAACGCCGACCCGGCCCGGCTGCCGGCCCGCGCCGACACGGAACGGGTCACCCGCACCCTGGCCTGACGGGCGTCCGGGCGGGGCGGCCCGGGGCAGCAGGCGGGGCGGCCCGGGGCAGCGGTCAGGAGCGGGCCGGCGCCTCGGGGGCGGGCCGACGCTGGGCGAACGCGGCGAAGGCCGTCAGCGACTCCGGGTTGGCCAGGGCGCCCTTGGCCGCCGCGTCGTCCACCGGCGTGCCGGTGAGGATCTTCTTCACCGGCACCTCCAGCTTCTTGGCGCTCAGCGTGCGCGGCACGGCCCGGACCTGATGGATCTCGTCGGGCACGTGCCGGGGCGACAGGGCGGTACGCAGCTCGCGGCAGATCTTCCTCCGCAGCGCGTCGTCGAGTTCGAGCCCCTCCGCGAGCACCACGAACAGCAGCAGCTCCCCCGCGCCGCCCTCGTCGTCCTCCAGGTGCACCACCACCGAGTCGACGACCTCGTCGAGGCCCTCGACGACGGAGTAGAACTCGGCGGTGCCGAGCCGCACGCCGCCCCGGTTGAGGGTGGCGTCGGACCGGCCGGTGATCACGCAGCCGCCCCGCTCGTTGATGGTGATCCAGTCGCCGTGCCGCCACACGCCCGGGTAGAGCTCGAAGTACGCCTCCCGGTAGCGGGACCCGTCGGCGTCGTTCCAGAACCCGACCGGCATGCTCGGCATCGGCGCGGTGATGACCAGCTCGCCCAGCTCGCCGAGGACCGGCGTGCCGTCGGCCGAACGCGCCTCCACCCGCGCGCCGAGCGCCCGGCAGGTGATCTCCCCGGCGTGCACCGGCAGCAGCGGCACCCCGCCGACGAACCCGGTGCACACGTCCGTGCCGCCGGAGAGCGACTGGAGCTGGAGGTCGGTGCCGACCGCCTCGTAGACCCAGGTGAAGCCCTCGGCGGGCAGCGGCGCGCCGGTGGAGCCGACGCCGCGCAGCGCGGACAGGTCGGCGACCTCGCGCGGCACCAGGCCGGCCTTGCGGCAGGCCAGCAGGAACGGCGCGGAGGTGCCGAAGTAGGTGGTGCCGGTCTCGGCGGCCAGCCGCCACAGCCCGCCCAGGTCGGGATGGCCCGGGTTGCCGTCGAACAGCACGATCGCCGCGCCGACCGCCGGCGCGGAGACCAGGAAGTTCCACATCATCCAGCCGGTGGTGGTGAACCAGAAGAACCGGTCGCCGGGGCCCAGGTCGTGGTGCAGGGCGAGCATCTTCAGGTGTTCCAGCAGGATGCCGCCGTGGCCGTGCACGATCGGCTTGGGCAGCCCGGTGGTGCCGGAGGAGTAGAGCACGTACAGGGGGTGGTCGAACGGCACGCCGGCGAAGGTCAGCGGCTCGTCGGTCGGCGCGGCCAGCTCCGCCCAGGAGACCGCGCCGTCGGGGGCCGGGCCGGCCGGGTCGAGGTACGCGACGGCGACGGTGTGCCGCAGCGACGGCAGGGCGGCCCGGATGGCGGCCACCTCGCCGCGCCGGTCGACGGGCTTGTCGCCGTACCGGTAGCCGTCGACGGCGACGAGGACCGTCGGCTCGATCTGCCGCCACCGGTCGGTGACGCTGCGGGTGCCGAACTCCGGCGCGCAGGACGAGAAGATCGCGCCGAGGCTGGCGGTGGCCAGCAGCAGCACGTACGTCTCGGGGATGTTCGGCGCGTACGCGGCGACCCGGTCGCCGGGGCCGACGCCGAGGCGGCGCAGCCCGGCCGCCACCCGACGGACCTGCTCGCGCAGCTCGGCGGCGGTCAGGGTCTGCGGCGCGCGGGTCTGCCCGTGCGCGATCACCACCGGGTCGTCGTCGCCGAGCCCCGGCATGCGCAGCACGTTCTCGGCGTAGTTGAGCGTGGCCCCGGGGAACCAGCGGGCGCCCGGCATCGCCGGGTCGGCCAGGATGGCCGTCGGCCCGGTGTGCGCGACGACGCCGAAGTGGTCCCAGACGGACCGCCAGAACCCGTCGAGGTCGGTGACCGACCACTCCCACAGCGCGGCGTAGTCGGCGAACTCCAGCCCCCGGTGCTCCGCCAGCCAACGCAGGTAGGCACCGATCCGGGACCGCTCGCGCACGTCCGCCGGCGGTGTCCACAGCACGTCACCCACAGCTCCACCCTCCTCCAGGCCCCGAACCGCCCCGTCACGTGGGCCGTGATGCCATCTTGCCCTATGTCGCAGGGACATTGTCCGCCCCGGTCCCCACCCACCGGGGCGTGCCCGTCCCACACCCCCGCCGCCCGCGCTGTGTGGGGTGCAAGGAAGGGCCCCTTGTTAACGCATACGGTAGAGAAGGGCACCCTTCTCACACCGGCCGGCGGGCGGCGGCGGGCGGGACGGCGGCGGGGCGGGGCGGGGCGGGTCAGGCCTCGCGGTGGGCCTGGATCGCGCGGCGGCGGGCCAGCCGGTGGGCGCGGCGGATCTCCGCCTCCCGGTAGCGGCGCTCGTCCTCCAAGGTCTCCGGCAGCACCGGCCGGACCGGGCGGGGCAGGCCGCCCACGTCCACCCCCACGAAGACCAGGTACGCCGTGGCGACCGGCACCGGCTCGTCCTCGGCCGAGTCCCAGCGCTCGGCGACCACCCGCACGCCCACCTCCATCGAGGTCTGCCCGGTCCAGTTGACCTGGGCGTGCGCGTGCACCAGGTCGCCCACCCGGACCGCCTCGGAGAACACGATCTCGTCGATCGCGGCCGTCACCGCCGTGCCGCCGCTGTGCCGGGCCGCCGCCGCGCCCGCCACGTCGTCGACGAACTTCATCAACACCCCTCCGTGCACGGTCCCGTACAGATTGACATCGACCGCGGTCATGATTCGACTGAGCGTGACGCGGGAGTACGACGTGGGTTTTCCCTGCGGGGGCGCAGAGGGCTGCGGCGCGGCGGAGGGGTGATCTGTCATGCCGGAAACGGTACGGTGCGCCAATGCGACATCTCTGGAGCTTCCTCGCCGGGCTGGTGGTGGCGCCCGTCACCTGGGCGCTGCTCGCGCTCGGGCAGGACGGGTCGACCCGCACGATCACCCGGTGGGTGGAGATCGGCACGTTCAACACGGCCAACCTGATCGAGCCGGGCGTCTACCTGGCCGTCGCCGGCGTCCTGCTCGGCCTGCTCGGCACCCTGCGATTCTCGCCGCTCGGCCCGCTGGTCGCCGGGCTGCTGCTGATCGCCCCGTACGTCGGGATGTTCGTCGCGCCGTTCGAGGTGCGCGACCGCGTCCCGGAGGGCTGGAAGGCGCTGGGCGACCCGCTGCCGCTGTTCCTGCCCGTGCAGAACGGCACGCTCTTCCTGGTCGGCGCGCTGCTGCTGATGGCCACGTTCAGCAGGCAGCGGTGGCGGCGCTGGCCCCGGCCGGCGGTCGCGCCCGCGCCGGCGCAGCGGCCGGAGGACACCGGCCCCGGCACCTTCACGCTCACCGACTGGCCGTCGGGCGGCAGCGCGGCGGAGCGGGACACCGCCCCGCTCACCCTGGGCTACCCGGACCAGCCGCCGCCGGAGCCGCTGCCCCGCCGCACGGCCGGCGAGTCTCCCTGGTCGGCCCCGCCGCGGCGCGCCGAGGACACCACGACCGAGCTGCGCTGACGAGACCACCGTCGGGCCCGGGGCGCGCGGGTCTCCCCGCCGCCGCGCCCCGGCCCGGCACGTCGAGTGAGCCGGACGCCAACACTCCTGGCCCGGCACGTCGAGTGAGCCAGACGCCAACACTCCTGGCCCGGCACGTCGAGTGAGCCGGACGCCGGCACCCCGGGCCCTGCCGGCCCCGCCGCCGGCCGGGGCCACGCCAGGGGCCGGACCGGCGGGTCAGCCGCGCAGCAGCTGGCGGGCCATCACGATGCGCTGGACCTGGTTGGTGCCCTCGTAGATCTGGGTGATCTTGGCGTCCCGCATCATCCGCTCGACCGGGTAGTCGCGGGTGTAGCCGTACCCGCCGAGCAGCTGCACGGCGTCGGTGGTGATCTCCATGGCGGCGTCGGAGGCGAAGCACTTGGCCGCCGCGCCGAAGTAGGTCAGGTCGGCGTCGCCCCGCTCGGACTTTCCGGCGGCGGCGTACGTCAACTGGCGGGCCGCCTCCAGCTTCATGCCCATGTCGGCGAGCATGAACTGGACGCCCTGGAACTCGGCGACCGCCTTGCCGAACTGCTTGCGCTCCTGGACGTACCCCTTGGCGTAGTCGAGCGCGCCCTGGGCGATGCCGACGGCCTGCGCGGCGATGGTGACCCGGGTGTGGTCGAGGGTCTTCATGGCGGTGGCGAAGCCGGTGCCCTCCGCGCCGATCATGCGGTCGGCGGGGACGCGGACGTTGTCGAGGTAGACCTCACGGGTCGGCGAGCCCTTGATGCCGAGCTTCTTCTCCGGGGCGCCGAAGCTGACGCCCTGGTCAGACTTTTCGACCACGAACGCCGAAATGCCCTTGGAACGGGCTGTGGGATCCGTCACGGCGAAGACGGTGTAGAAATCCGACACTCCGGCGTTGGTGATCCACCGCTTCACCCCGTTGAGCACCCAGTGGTCGCCGTCGCGGACCGCCCGGGTGGTCATCGACGCGGCGTCGCTGCCGGCTTCCGGCTCGGAGAGGCAGTAGGAGAACATCGCCTCACCGGCCGCCACCGGGGTCAGGTAGGCGCGCTTGAGCTCGTCGGAGCCGGCCAGGATCAGCGGCATGGTGCCCAGCTTGTTGACCGCCGGGATCAGCGAGGACGAGGCGCAGGCCCGGGCGACCTCCTCGATCACGATGGCCGTGGCCAGGGCATCCGCGCCGGCGCCGCCGTATTCGACGGGGATGTGCGGTGCGTGGAAGTCGGCGGAACGCAACGCGTCGTAGGACGCCTTGGGGAACTCGCCCGTCTCGTCGGCCTCGGCGGCGTGCGGGGCCACCTTCGCCGCACAGACCTCACGCACCGCCTCGCGGACCGCCTCGTGCTCCTCGGGCAACCGGTAGACGTCGAACGACTGCTCTGCGGCCATGTCGGCCCCTCCCCTTCACGGCTATCATGCCCAGTCTGTAGCGTCTCGGAACCGCCGACCGCGCAGACTGAAGGATAGCGACCAGCGCTCAGTTGATCCTTACCGGCGCGTAGGCTCGGGCCTGACCGAAGCGTCGACGCGACGCGGCGCGCGGAGGTCGACGCGGCACGGCGAGCAGAAAACGACACAATTCCCCTTCGGTGCCGGCCAGGCGCCGCAGCCGAATGCGACGCGAGCAAGCGCCGCCAGCGCGAGCGGAGAAGACAGGCGTGACGATCCCGTACCCGAACACCCAACCGATGCCGGCCATCGCCGCGGTCACGCCGCCGTCGGGCGCGGCCCGCCCCCGGGTCACCTTCCTCGGCACCGGGTATCTCGGTGCGACGTACGCCATCTGTTACGCGGAGCTGGGCTACGAGGTGCTCGGCTTCGACGTCGACGCCGACAAGATCGCCAAGCTGAACGCGGGCGAGGTGCCGATCCACGAGCCCGGCCTCGACGAGCTGCTGCGGCGCAACCTGGCCGCCGGCCGGCTGCGGTTCAGCACCGACATCGCCGAGACCGCCGACTTCGGCGACGTGCACTTCATCTGCGTGGGCACCCCGCAGCGGGCCGACGGGATGGGCGCCGACCTGTCGTACGTCGAGGCGTCCGTGACCGGCCTCGCCCAGCACCTGACCCGCAAGGCGCTGATCGTCGGCAAGTCCACCGTCCCCGTCGGCACCGCCGAGTGGGTGGAGCAGCTCGTCGGCAAACACACCCCGCCCGACCTCGGCGTCGAGGTGGCGTGGAGCCCCGAGTTCCTCCAGGAGGGCTTCGCCGTCGACGACGTGCTGCGTCCCAACCGGATCGTGGTCGGCGTCAAGAGCGACTGGGCCAACGGCATGCTCTACGCCGCCCACAAGGGCGTCTTCGACCTGGCCGCCACCGAGGACCGCGAGGTCCCGCTGGTGGTCACCGACTTCGCCACCGCCGAGCTGGTCAAGGTCGCCGCGAACGCCTTCCTGGCCACCAAGATCTCGTTCATCAACGCGATGGCCGAGGTGTGCGAGGTGGCCGGCGGCGACGTCACCCAGCTCGCCAAGGCCATCGGGTACGACCCCCGCATCGGCAACCGGTTCCTCCAGGCCGGGCTCGGTTTCGGCGGGGCGTGCCTGCCCAAGGACATCCGCGCCTTCCAGGCCCGCGCGCAGGAGCTGGGGGCCGGCGAGGCGCTGCGCTTCCTGCACGAGGTCGACCTGATCAACCTGCGCCGCCGGACCCGGGTGATCGCGCTGGCCGCCGAGCTGCTCGGCCGCCGCGCCGGGCCCGCCGGTCCGGACCTGTCCGGCACCCGGATCGCCGTGCTGGGCGCCACGTTCAAGCCCAACACCGACGACGTACGCGACGCCCCGGCGCTCGCCGTCGCCGGGCTGCTCGGCAAGGCCGGGGCGGACGTGCACGTGTTCGACCCGCAGGGCGCCGAGAACGCCCGCCGGGTGGCCCCCGAGCTGACGTACGAGTCCACGATGGCCGACGCGGTGACCGGGGCGGACCTGGTCTGCGTGCTCACCGAGTGGGCCGACTTCCGCAACGCCGACCCGGTGGCCCTCGGCGAGCTGGTCGCCGGCCGCCGCGTGGTCGACGGCCGCAACTGCCTCGACGCGACACTGTGGAGCCAGGCCGGCTGGGAGTACCGGGGCATGGGCCGCCCCTGACCCCCGAACGACGGCGGCGACGGCCGGTCCCGGACGAGATCCGGGGCCGGCCGTCGCGCGTCCGGTCCCCCGGCCGGCCGCCCGCTTCGCCCCGGCGGCGACCCCGGTCGACCCCGACGGGCTCCCCCGTCGCCCATTCGTCACCGCCGAACCGCCGACAGGTGTCGAAATCCGCGCCGCCTCAGGGCATGCTGCGACAGTGGTAGTCCACAGTGCGGGCCGGCCGGGTGGAGGGGTGTCGTCGTGCAGACCTTTCAGTGCTCCTCGTGCAGTCGGGAGATCAAGCCGGCCGCGCAGTGCCCGCACTGCGGCGCGCACCAGCCCCAGTGGGCCGGGCACCTCGCGGAGGTCGAGCGGTCGATCGCGGAGATGAAGGCCCGCGAGGCCGCCATCGCCGCCGAGCAGCGCCAGATCGCCGCGAAGATGCAGGCCGCGCTCTTCCAGCGGGACATCCTGAGCCACGCCACCGAGGAACGCCTCAAGCAGGCCGCCCGCCCCCGACGCGTGCTGCGCCGCCGCCCCGGCCGCCGGCCGCCGACCGCGACGACGGGGGCCCCGCCCCGGGTGCCCCGCCAGGGAGCCGCCCCGCCCCCGCCGCAGGATCCGCCGCCGCCCCCGCCGCCGTCGGCGGCCCGCTGGCTGGACGCCGACGACCCCGAGAATCCACCGGAGGCGTCGTCGCGCGAGGTGCAGAACATCCCCCTCGGGCTGGGGGCGCTGCTGCTCGCCGTGGCGGCGGTGGTCTTCGCCCTGGTGGCCACCAGCTCGATGGACGCCCTGTCCCGGCTCGGGGTCCTGCTCGTCGCCACGGTGCTGCTGCTGCTCGCCCCGCCCGTGCTGGCCCGGCGCGGGCTCACCTCGACCGCCGAGACGATCTCCGCCGTCGGCCTGCTGCTGGTGCCCCTCGCCGGTTACGCACTGTGGACGGCGGACCTCATCGGCGGCGGGGGCGCGTCCGGCGCGGTCTTCGCCGGGGTGATCTTCCTGGTCACCGCCGCCGTCGGATTCGGCTACGCCCTCTTCACGGGGCTGCGCGCCCCCCGCTTCGCCACCGTGCTGGCCGCGCAGCCGGTGCTGCCGCTGCTGGCGTACGACCGGGTGTCCGGGCCGATCGGCTGGGCCCTGGTGCTGACCGCCGTCGCCGTGGTCGACCTCTGGCTGGCCCGTTCGCCGGTGACGGTGGAGCGGCCGGTGCGTCAGAACCTGCCGGACGGCCGGCTCGGCCCGCCCGCTCCGCCGCCCCGCCGACCCGCCGAGGACGGCCCCGCCGGGGCGGACCTGTCCGCCGAGGACGCCGTGCACCGGCCCGCCCGGGCCGGCCGGACCACCCGGCCCGGCGGGGAGCGGCGGCCGGAGGGCGACCCGGAGGAGGCCGGCGAGGTGCTCGACGCCTCCGCCGGGGTGCCGGCAGGCGAGCCGCCGGCCCGCCCGGTGCCGGCCCTGCGCGAGCTGACCTGGCTGCTGCACGGCGTCGCGGTGGCGCTGGCCCTGGCGTACGCGGTGACGGCGGTCCTGCGCGCCGCCTCGCTGCCGACGGCGGCCGGGGCGGGCACGGTGCTGCTGCTGGCCGCCCTGGTGGGGCTGGGCGGCGCGCTGGTGCTGCGCCGGCCGCCGCTGCCGGACGTGGCCGCCGGCGTGCTCACCCTCGCGGTGATCGGCGCGCTGGGCCGGGTCGCGTCGGTGGCGTTCCCCGGCCGGGCCCTGCTGCTCGTCGCCGCCGTCATCACCCTCACCGGCCTGGCGGTGCGGGCCCTGCCGGAGGCCGCCCGGCGCGGCCCGCAGCTCGCCTCGGCGGCGGCGCTCACGGTCAGCGGCCTGGTGGTGGCCGTCGGCGCGCTGCGCGCCGGGCTGGCCCCGGCCCTGGCCGCCGTCCCGGCCTGGACGGCCGACCTCGACCGGTACCCCGCCGAGCTGGCCGCCTCCGTCGGCCCGGCGGCCTGGCAGCTCGCCGCCAGCGCCTTCCTGCTCACCGTCGCCGCCGTGCTGGCGCTGCCCGCGCAGATCCGCCGCGAGTTCGCGGTGGCCGGTGCGGCGCTGACCGCGCTGGCCGTCCCCGCGTCGTTCGGCCTGGGCTGGGTGGCCGCGCCGTGGCCGCTGGTGGCCGCCGCGATCGGCATCGGCGCGGTCGGGCTCACCGCCACGACGACCCGGTCCGCCACCGTGCACGCGGTCGCCGCCGCCGTCGTCGGCCTGCTCGGCGCGGCCGCCGGGCTGGCCCGCCCGGCGCTGACCGCCGCCGTGCTGCTCGCCCTCTTCGTGGGCGGCGCGCTGGTGGCGGTGGTGCCCCGGATCCGGATGACCGCCGCAGCCGCCGCGGACACCGTCGCCAACTGGGCCGCCGGCGGGGCGGCGTTCGCGCTGCCGGGGTCGGTGGCGGCGTTCGTCGCCGCGACCGTGCCGACCGATCCGACGCCGACCCCGGCGAGCCTGCGCGTGGTCACGGTGCCGGTGCTGGCGGCGAGCTTCCTCGCGGTCTGCGTCACCCTCGGCTACGCGGCCCTCGTGCAGGTCTCCGAGCGGCGCATCCCCATGCCGCTGGCGCTGGGCACCGGGCTCGGGGCGCTGGTGGTGACGGCCGCCGCGTTCACCGCGCCGGGGGGCACCGCCGCCGACGCCTGGGTGGGCGCGCTGCTGTTCGTGGCCGGCCTGCTGGTCTTCCTCGCCCCGTCGATCGACGCGGGGCGGCGCGCGGACCTGACACTCGACGGCTCCGACCTGGCCACGGCGGCGGTCACCGCGGCGCTGGTCGCGACCCTGGTCCGGGTCGCGGCGGTGCTCACCCCGGGCGGGCAGCTCGTGGTGGCCGCCGCGCTGGTGGCGGTGGTCGCGGTGGTCGCGCGGGCGATGCCGGAGGAGTGGCGGCGCGGGCCGATCCTCGGCCTCGCCGTCGGCGGCACCCTGATCGGGCTGCTCGCGGGCTGGAGCGCGCTGCGCGGCGGCTGGGGCGTGCTGGCCGTCCCCGGCCCGATCTGGGCGGGCGACCTGTCCGGCTGGCCGGCCGCGCCGACCGGCGGGTCCACCTGGCAGGCCCCGGTCGCCTTGGCCCTGCTCGGGGTCGCCGCCGGGGTGCTGCTGCCGCATCCGTGGAAGCACGACGTCTCGGGCGTCGCCGCCGTGCTCGCCACCATCGGCCTCCCGGCCGCCTTCGAGCTGCCCTGGTGGTCGCCGGTGCTGGTCGGCCTGGCGGTCGCCACGGCCTTCGGGACGGCCGCCGCCGCGTCGCTCGACCCGCGCGCCGGGCTGTCCCGGGCGGCCGTGGCCGGGGCGGTCGCCCTGCACGCGGCCGGCGCCGGGCTCGTCCGGCCGTGGACGACCGCGCTGGCGCTCGGCGGCATCGCGCTCATCGGCGTGGTCGTGGCCGCCCTGTCCCGGGTGTTCGCCGCCCCGCTGGTGGACGACGTCACCACCGAGGGGATGCCGCCGCACCTGGTGCAGATCGGCGGGGTCGCCGCCGGGGCGGCGCTGCTCGCGCTCCCCGGCGCGGTGGCCGCGCTGGCCGCCGAGTCCGGCCGGTCGCCCGAGGTGGTGCTGACGGCCGCGTTGGCCGCGTCGAGCCTGGGTCTGGCCGCGGTCGCCGCGGTCCGCCGGCAGGTGCCCCAATACCTTCCGTACGCCAGCGCGGCGATCGTCGGCGGCGCGACCGTCAGCGCCGTCGCCGCCATCGTGGCGGGGCTGCCCTCCGGCGTCTACGCGGCGGCCGCCGCGCTGCTCGGGGTGTTCGCCGAGCTGGTCCGCGCGTCGACCGTGCCGCCGGCCGGCTCGACGCAACGGGTCCGGCGCTGGACGGTGCTGCTCGACGGCGCGCTGCGCCGGGCCCCCGACGACGACGGGACGGCGGTGCGTTGGCGGGTCAGTCCGGCGGCCGGCGCGCTGGCCGCCGCGGCGCTGCCCGTCGCGCTGGCCGTGTTCTCGCTCGCGCCCGCGCTGGAGGTGGCGCTGGTCGAGCCGTACCGGGCGCTGGGGCGGGTGTGGCAGGGGCCGCCGCCGGAGCTGCTCGCCCCGCCCGCCGACGCGGTCGACCCGACGCACGTGCTGACCGCGCTGCTGCTCACGTTGACCGCGGCGCTGGCCGCCGTCGGGCTCAGCGGCGGGCGGCGGTCCCGGGCGGTGCCGGTGGTGCTGCCCGGGGCGGCGGTGACCCTGCTGATCACGCCGACGGCCCTGGGCCACGGCTGGCCGGTGAGCGTGCTGGCCGCCCTGTCGGTGTTCACGATCTCGATGCTGGGGCTGGCGCTCAGCCCGCCCCCGCCGGTCGCGGAGCGGGCGCGGTCGCTGCGTACCGCCCGGGTGTTGGTCTTCGTGATCGGCCTGGCCGGCGGCGGGGCCGGGCTGCTGGGCAGCCTGGCCACCCGGGAGCTGACCCTGTTCACGCTGGGCGGGGCGGTCGGCGTGGGCGTCGTCGCGGCCCTGTACGGCACCACGCAGCGGGCCCGCATCCTCGGCTGGTTGTTCGCCTCGCTGACGGCGCAGTTGTTCGTGCTGGTCGTGGGCCTGGTGGTGGGCTTGGCCGCGGTCTGGTCCGCGTTCGGGGTGCTGGCCGTCGGCGCGGCCCTCCAGGTGTTCGCCGCGACCCTGCCCCGGCTGCGCCGGCCGGAGGCCCGCCGCGAGGCGGCCACGGTGGAGTGGAGCGGGTTCGCCGCCGCGCTGATCGCCCTGGCGCTGGCCTTCGACTCGCCCCGGCACATCGCCGCGCTGCTGGCCGCCTGGGGCGCCGTGCTCGGGGTGGCGGCGGCCCGGCCCGGCCGGCAGCCGGTGGAGCGGCGGATCCTGTTCTGGGCGGTGGTCTGCTGCGAGATCGTCGCCTGGTGGATCCTGATGCGGGTCGCCGACGTGGCGCTGCCGGAGGCGTACACCCTGCCGTTCGCGGCGCTGGCCCTGCTGGTGGGGGTGCTGGAGCTGCGGCAGCGGCCGGACCTGTCGAGCTGGGTGGCGTACGGGCCGGCGCTGGTGGCCGCGTTCGTGCCGACCCTGGCGATCGTGCTGGCCACCGACTCCAGCATGCTGCGGCAGGTGCTGCTGCTGCTCGGCGCGGTGGCGGTGCTGATCTTCGGCACCACCAGCCAGCAGCAGGCCCCGGTGATCGTCGGCGCGACGGTCACCGCGATCGCGGCGGTGCACGCGCTGTTCAGCCTGGGCCCCTGGCTGGTGCTGATCCCGGTGGGGCTGGTGCTGCTGGTGCTCGGGGCGAGCAACGAGCGCCGCCGCCGCGCGCAGGACCGCCTCCAGACGGCCCTGCGCGGCATGAGATGAAGCGGAGGGGCCCTGCGGCGTGGGTGCCTTGTCGCGCAGAGCGGGCCGGGTCCGCACGCCGTTCAGGGTCCAGCGGGCCGGGTCCGCACGCCGGTCAGGGTCCAGCGGGCCGGGCGGTCACCTCAAGGAGGCGCGGAGGGCGGCTTCCTTGTCGGCGACGAGCTGTTCCAGGCTCGCCTGGTAGGCCACCATGCGCGCCCGCAGCTCCTCGTCGGCGGCGGCGAGGATGCGGACGGCGAGCAGCCCGGCGTTGCGGGCGTTGCCGATCGACACGGTGGCCACCGGCACGCCGGCCGGCATCTGCACGATGGACAGCAGCGAGTCCATGCCGTCGAGGTGCTTCAGTGGCACCGGCACGCCGATCACCGGCAGCGGGGTGACCGAGGCGACCATGCCGGGCAGGTGGGCCGCCCCGCCCGCCCCGGCGATGATCACCTTGAGGCCCCGGTCGGCGGCGGTGCGGCCGTACTCGATCATCTTGCCGGGGGTGCGGTGGGCGGAGACGACGCCCACCTCGTAGCCGACCCCGAACTCGGCGAGGGCCTCGCCGGCGGCCTGCATGGTCGGCCAGTCCGAGTCGCTGCCCATGATCAAACCGACGGTGGTCATGCCGGCGTCCCCTCCGTCAGCCAGTGGGCGGCCCGGGCGGCCCGCGCCCGCACGTCCGTCAGGTCGTCGCCGAGCACCGTGACGTGCCCGATCTTGCGGCCGGGGCGCACCTGCTTGCCGTACAGGTGGACCTTCGCGCCCGGCTCGGCGGCGAAGAGGTGGTGCAGCCGCTCGTCGATGGAGATGCCGCCCGGCTGCCCGCCGAGCACGTTCGCCATCACCACGACGGGGGCGGCGAGCGAGGTGTCGCCCATCGGATAGTCGAGCACGGCCCGCAGGTGCTGCTCGAACTGCGACGTGCGGGCCCCCTCGATCGTCCAGTGGCCCGAGTTGTGCGGGCGCATCGCCAGCTCGTTGACCACCAGCCCGGCCGGGGTCTCGAACAGCTCCACGGCGAGCAGGCCGACCACGCCGAGCGCGGTGGCCAGGTCGATGGCGAGCTGCTGGGCGGCCACGGCCAGCTCCTCGGGCAGGCCCGGCGCGGGGGCGAGCACCTCGACGCAGATGCCGCCCACCTGCACGGTCTCCACCACCGGGTACGCGGCGACCTGCCCGAACGGCGAGCGGGCCACCTGCACGGCCAGCTCCCGGCGCAGCGCGACCCGCTCCTCGACGATCAGCCGGGTGCCGCCGGCGAGCAGGGTGGTCGCCAGCTCGGCGGCCTGCGCGGCGTCGTCGACCGGCCAGACGCCCCGGCCGTCGTAGCCGCCCCGGGCCGCCTTCAGCACCACCGGCCAGCCCTGCGCGTCGCCGAAGGCGACCAGGTCGGCCGGATCGGCGACGGGCCGCCACGCCGGGTTGGGCGCGCCCAGCTCGCCGAGCCGCTCCCGCATGACCCGCTTGTCCTGGGCGTGCAGCAGGGCGTCGGCGGGCGGGAAGAGCTTCACGCCCTCGGCGGCGAGGGCACGGATGTGCTCCGTCGGCACGTGCTCGTGGTCGAAGGTGACCACGTCGCAGCCCTTCGCGAAGGTGCGCAGGGCGGCGAGGTCGGTGTGGTCGCCGTACTGGACGTCGGCGGCGACGAGGGCCGCCCCGTCGTCCGGGGCCTGCGCGAGCACGCGCAGCGACTGGCCGAGGGCGATCGCGGCCTGGTGGGTCATCCGGGCCAGCTGGCCGCCCCCCACCATGCCGACAACTGGCAGACCGGTTCGGGTATCCATCTCGCGGGCCAGCCTAGCGGCGGCTCCGCCACCGGCGAGGATCGGGGCGAAGGGTGAGCGGGGCACCCCGCTATACCGAAAGCGTTAACAGGGGGCCCTTCCTTACAGCTGGGCGAGGAGGTCGTCGACGGTCGTGACCGGGCGTTGGCAGACGAACCCCCGGCAGACGTACGCGGTGGGCCGCCCGTCGCGCATCGGCCGGTCGGCGAGCAGCGGCACGCCCGGCTGGTCGGGGCGGCCCGCGACCAGCACCGCGCCCGGCGGGGCGTGCCGGTACGCGGCGGCGACGAGCGGGTCGCCGGCCGGGTCGTCGGTCGCCACGGCGATCTCGAACGGGCCGGACAGCAGCGCCTCGCCGGCCGCCGCCGCGTAGCCGGTGAACCGGGCGTGCCGGGCGACGATCGGCGCGACGGTGGCGAGGGCGGCCTCGGCGGCCTCCCGGTAGCGGGTCTCGCCGCTCAGCGCCGCGTACGTGACCAGGGCGGCGGCGATCGCGGACCGGCCGGACGGGGTGGCGTTGTCGGTCGGGTCGGCCGGCCGGGTGACGAGCTGCTCGGCGTCGTCGGCGGTGTCGTAGAACCCGCCGTCGGGGGCGGCGAACCGGGCCAGGGCGGTGTCGAGCAGGCCGCCGGCCAGCTCCAGCCAGCGCCCCTCGCCGGTGAGCTGGTGCATGGCGCAGAACGCCTCGGCCACGCAGCCGTAGTCCTCCAGCACCCCGGCCGGCGCGCCGACCACGCCGTCGCGGGAGACCCGGCGCAGCCGGCCGTCGACGAGGTGCACCCGGGCCAGGTGTTCGGCGGTCTCCCGCAGCGCGCCGTCGGCGACGATCGTGACGCCCTCCAGCAGGTTGGCGTCGGCCTCGTCGCCGTCCGCGCCGGTGCCGAGGGTCTCGACGAGGCGGACGAACTCGGCGAGCGCGGTGACCGCCAGCCCGTTCCAGGCAGCCACCACCTTGTCGTCGCGGGCCGGCTGGGGGCGGGTGTCGCGGGCCGCGAGGAGCCGCCCGACGACGTCGCGCCAGCGGCCCCGGACCGCCGGGTCGGCGTCGTCGACGTCCCGGGCCAGCCGCAACACGCTCGTGCCGTGTTCAAAGGTGCCGGACTCGGTGACCGCGAAGAGGTCGGCGGCCCAGCGGCCGTCGGACTCCCCCAGCACCTCGACGAGCTGGGCCGGGGTCCACGCGTACGTGAGCCCCTCGACGCCCTCGGTGTCGGCGTCCAGCGCGGAGGCGAAGCCCTCGCCGGGCCGGTGCAGCTCGTCGGCGAGGAAGCGGGCGGTGTCGCGGGCGACGCGCCGGGCGAGCGGGTCGCCGGTGAGCCGCCACAGGTGGGTGTAGACGCGCAGCAGCAGCGCGTTGTCGTAGAGCATCTTCTCGAAGTGCGGCACCGTCCAGTGCTCGTCCACCGAGTAGCGGGCGAAGCCGCCGGCCAGCTGGTCGTGGATGCCGCCCCGGGCCATCGCCTCGGCGGTGTGCCGGGCGATCTCCAGGCTCTCGGCGGAGCCGGTGCGCTGGTGGTGGCGCAGCAGGAAGAGCAGGTTCAGGTGCGGCGGGAACTTCGGGGCCCCGCCGAAGCCGCCGTTGGTCCGGTCGTGCTCCCGGGCGAGCTGGGCGGCGGCGGCGTCGAGCAGGTCGGCGGTGAGCGGGGCGGTCGGGCCGCCGGCGGCCTGCGCGCCGCCGATCGCCTCGACCACGGCGGCCCCCTGTTGCAGCACGGCCTCGCGCTGCTGCCGCCAGGCGGTGCCGACGGACTCCAGGAGCCGGACGAAGTTGGGCTTCGGGAAGTAGGTGCCGCAGAAGAACGGGGTGCCGTCCGGGGTGGCGAAGACCGTCATCGGCCAGCCGCCCTGCCCGGTCATCGCCTGGGTGGCGGTCATGTAGACGGCGTCGACGTCGGGCCGCTCCTCGCGGTCCACCTTGATCGCCACGAAGCCGTCGTTGAGCAGCTTGCCGACGGCCTCGTCCTCGAACGACTCGTGCGCCATCACGTGACACCAGTGGCAGGCCGCGTAGCCGACGGAGACGAGCACCGGCACGTCGCGCCGCTTCGCCTCGGCGAACGCCTCGTCGCACCACGGCCACCAGTCCACCGGGTTGTCGGCGTGCTGGAGGAGGTACGGGCTGGTGGCGCTCGCGAGTCGGTTCACCGGTCGACCATATCCAGCGCCCGCCGGGGCGGCACCCCGGTCCCGGGCAGCCCCCCGGGCACCATTAATCGTCTTGTTGACACAAAGTCGCCCCACGCCTACCGTGGACTTATCGTCAGATGCACATGAACACGTGCGGCGCGCGGCGTCGCGCGCGAGCGGGCACCCCTTCCACGGCCACCCACGACAGTCCAGAGATGGGACGTCATGACGAATCACGCACCGACCGGCCCGGTCCCGACCGTGCCGGCCGCCCACCCGGCCCCGACCCCGCCGCCCCCCGTCTCCAGCGCCACCCGGCACCTCTGCGCCGGCGCGTACCTCGACGAGGAGTTCCAGCGCGCCAGCCTCAACGAGGTCTACCACCAGCGCGACCGCCTGGTCGCCCCGTCGTACGGCTTCGACCTGCCCACGGTGCTGCACCACTGCCTCCGGGCGCGCCGGCTCGCCGTCGTCCGCGACGTGGCGATCCTCGGCATGCTGCTGCTGTCCGCCTGCGTGTCCGCGCTGGCCACGACCGTCGTCATCGGCCTGCTGACCCTGGTCTACCTCTTCTCCTGCGTCTGGCAGGTCATCAGGCAGACCGCCCTGGAGCTCCGCAACGGCCAGTCCGCGAGCGCCGGGCTCATCCTCGGCCAGACGACGATCCTGCGGTTCCGGCTCCTGTCTGCGGCCCTCATCTTCGTCCTGGTCAGCACGGCCATGGGCCTGTTCGCCACGCTGAAGTACGCCGCCGCCCCGTACTCGTACTCGGACGAGGTCGACCCCCTCGCCGGACTGCACCCGGCCGTCGTCCTGGCGCTGCTGGTGCTCACCCTCGCGCCGCCGGTCGTGGCGAACCTGGTGCGGCAGAGCCAACTCGACGGGTTCGCCCCGGGCCGGACCCCACCGGCCCCGGGCGCCACCAGCCGGTTCACCGAGATCCGGCAGCAGGAGGGCGGCAACACCGTCGTCTTCTCGGACTACCGGCCGTTCGTCGGCTCGGGGATCGTGCTGAAGAACTGGAGCTTCGCCCAGCGGCTGGTCCGGGCCGGCAACCCGCTGGCCGGCCCGACGCCGGAGGCCGAACGGGAGTTCCCCACCGCACCCTTCGGCGCGGCCGAGCTGATCGCCCACCTGCGGGACGAACTCGGCACGCTGGCCAACCAACGGCAGGCCGAGGGGCAACTGCCCGGCCTGACCGTCGACGACCGGATCTTCCTCGCCGGCACCGAGGTCGCGTACCTCGTGCCGTACACCCGGCCCGAGTGGATCCCGGAGATCATCCGCCAGCCCACCGCGCCGGCCCGGCACTTCCTGGTCTGCCAGATGATCTCGTGGCGCGGCGAGCTGGTCACCACCGTCTACGTGCACGTGGCGGTCCAGGGCCGGTCGCTCTACATGGACTTCACCTCGACCGCGCTGCCGCCCTGCGACGAGCGGTTCCGGGTGGTCGACCAGGTCGGTGGGACCGGCCCCGCGGCATACCTGCGGGCCGTGGTGCGGGGTCTCGTCGACGCTCCCGCGACCATCGGCCGCGCCCCGCTCAACCTCTTCTGGGCCGGGCTCGACGCCCTCGCCAACTCCTCCTGGTTCGGCTCCGCCGGGCCACCCCGACAGGGGTACGACCACGGGGCCCGCGTCAGCGTCCGGGAGCTGGGGATGGCCGCCGACACCCGGCACCACCTCCAGACCCAGGAGGTCGACAAGCACCAGCAGATCATCGAGCGTCGGCTGCTCGCCGCCGTCCTCGACTTCCTGGAGGACCGGGGCGTGGACACCAGCGAGTACCGCCAGCGGGCCGCGACCCTGCTCAACGCAGGCGCCGTCGTCACCGGCGGCAGCCTCACGGTGCAGGGCAACGTGACCAGCGCCCAGACGAACAAGACGCACCTCGGCACGGGGGCGGGGCGATGAGCGCCGAGGGGGCCCGCAACACCGGCCTGCACGTCACCGGCGGGACCGTCTCGGTCGGCGGCAACGTCAACGCCGTCCAGCACCAGCACCACCATGCCGCCGCGCGGGAGTCCCTGGCGGCGGCCGACCGCCGGGCCCAGCGGCCGACCGACATCGGGATCCTCACGGTCCTCGCCGAGGAGATGGCGGCGGTCGTCGAGATGCTGGGCCGGGCGGCCGACCACCGGGTCGAGCAGACGTACGGCGGCCGGACCGTGCACCGGGCCACCCTCGCAGCCGACGGCGGCCCGGTCCGTGTGGTCGCCGCCCAGGCCCTCGAACCCGGCACGCACTCCGCCGCCTCCGCCTACCAGGAGTTGCGCCGACGGTTCGCGCCGCCGCTCGTGCTGCTGGTCGGCATCGCCGGCGGGGTCCGCGCCGACGTCCCGGTCGGCGACGTGGTCCTCGCCGACGAGGTGATCTGGTACGACAGCCGCCGGGAGACCGAGGACGGGCCCCGCCGCCGGGGACGGATCCAGGCGACCGCGCCGGTGCTGCGGCACCGGATCAACGACTTCCTCGTCCGGCACGGCCCGGTCGTGCGCCCCGGGCCCGACGGCGCCTTCCGCGTCCACCGGGGGCCGATCGGCTCGGGCAACGCGGTGGTGACCGATGCCGGCTCGGGCATCCGCTCCTGGCTGGCCGAGGTGCACGAGAAGACCCTGGCCGTGGAGACGGAGGCGGCCGGGGTGGCCCAGGCGTTCTACGAGGAGATCGCCGACGACCACGCGTTGCGGGGCTGGATGACCGTCCGGGGCATCTCGGACCGGGCCGACCGGCACAAGGGGCACGCCGACCACGAGCTCGCGGCGCGGCACGCGGCGCTCGTCGTCGAGCGGCTCCTGCCCTACCTGCGCCTGGTCGAGGAGGACCGGTGAGCGACGCCGACGGCGTACGCCGCTCCGGGCGATCTTCCGCCCGGACGGCTGCCCTGGCCCGCAGGCTGACCGGCGGGGAGCTGGAGGCGTACCTCGTCTCCGGGACGGCGTTGGTCGTCGGCGCGCTCGGGCTGCTGAACGTGACCAGCCCGGACGTGGTCGCCGCCGCCACCCTGGCCGTGCTCGGCGTGATCACCTTCGACCTGCTGACCGGGCGACGCCGGCTGCGGCGCGTCGAGTCCGTCCTCCGCGGGGTGGCCGACGGCCTGCGCCCTTCGGGGGCCGGCTCCGTCGACCCGCTCCTCACCGCCGCCGCGCCGGAGGCGGCGGTGCTGGCCGGCGCGCGGGACATCCGACTGGTCGGGGTGACCCTGAGCCGGACGATCCGCAGCCAGCTCGACGTCCTGCGGCAGCAGTTGGCCGACGGGGCGACGGTGCGGGTCGCGCTCATCGACCCGACCGGCCCGGCGCCGGAGGAGGCGGCCCGCCGCAACGGGCTGGACGCCAACGGCGGCGAGGTGTTTGCGCGCCGGGTCCAGCCCACCATCGACCTGCTGGACTACCTGGCGGCGCAGGCGACCGGCGGCGGGCGGCTGGAGGTCCGGCTGCTCCACTTCGTCCCCGCCTTCGGCATGGTGCTGGTCGACCCGGAGGACCCGACCGGGCGGATCTCGATCGACATCTACTCGCACCGGCCCGACGGTCGGGAAGCGACGGTGACGTTGCGTGCCGACCGCGATCCGGTCTGGTGCCGGCACTTCGTGCGCGAGTTCGACCGGGTCTGGGCCGCCGGCCGCAGCGGCGATGACCGAAGCCGCGCCTGATCGGGATGGCCGCGTCGACTCGTGGCGCGGCCGCTACCCTTCCGGTGTGTCCGACCAGCGCACCGCCTTCCAGATCGCCATCGACCTGGCGATCCTCACGATCCGTGACGAGCGGCTGGCGGTCCTGCTGATAGAGCGCGGCAAGCCGCCGTACGCGGGGCGGGCCGCGCTGCCCGGCGGGTTCGTCCGGGCCGGCGAGGATTTGGACGACACGGCGCTGCGGGAGCTGTCGGAGGAGACCGGCCTGGACGGCCGGACGCTGCACCTGGAGCAGGTGCGCACGTACGCGACGCCGGGACGGGACCCGCGCGGCCCGGTCGCCTCGGTGGCGTACCTGGCCATCGCACCCGACCTGCCGGTGCCGGTGGCCGGCACCGACGCGGCGCGGGCCCGGTGGGAGCCGATCGACCACGACCGGCTCGGCCACGGCTGGCTCGCCTTCGACCACGACACCATCCTGGCCGACGCCCTGGAGCGGGCCCGGGCCAAACTGGAATACTCCCCGCTGGCCACGGCGTTCTGCGGCGACACCTTCACCATCGGCGAGCTGCGCGCGGTCTACGAGGCCGTCTGGCAGGTCCGCCTCGACCCACGCAACTTCCACCGCAAGGTGACCGGGGTCAACGGGTTCGTGCTGCCCACCGGCCAGCGGCGCAGCCCGCCCACCGGCCGCCCGGCCGCGCTGTACCGGCGCGGCGACGCCACCCTGCTCTATCCGGCCATGCTCCGCCCGGGAACCGGTCGACAGTAGACCCATCGCTGTACTTCAATCGACGGGAAGCCGGGGCCCGTCGCCACGCCAGGCGTGGCGACGGGTTCCATCGCACGCCCCGCCGAGGAGACCCGCATGCGCCGACCCCGTTCCCTGCCCGCGCTCACGTCGATCGCGGTGCTCGCGGCGCTCGTCGCCGCAGGCCCCGCCGAGGCCGCCGTCGACCCCGGGGCCCGGCTCTCGGCGACCACCGCCGTCGGCACCCACAACGCGTACGACAAGGGAACGTACGACTACCTGGCGCAGGCCCTCGACGACCGGCCCGGGATGATCGAGCTGGACGTGTGGCCCGACATTGTGGCCAACCAGTGGCGGGTCAGCCACTCCAACCCGCTCGGCAACAACAACAACTGCGTCGCCGCCACCAGCGCCGCCCAGCTCTACACAGGCACCCGCAACAAGAACCTCGAACACTGCCTCGACGACATCCGGCTCTGGCTCACCGCCCACCCCGACGCCGGCCCGCTGCACCTCAAACTGGAGCTGAAGACCGGCTTCAGCGCCCGCACCGGGCAGGGGCCGGCGCAGCTCGACGCGCTGCTCGCCGCCCGGCTCGGCCCGGCCGTGTTCCGCCCCGCCGACCTCCTCGGCGGGCACGCCACCCTCGACGCCGCCGCCCGCGCCGACAACTGGCCCGCCCGGCAGCAGCTCGCCGGCCGGGTCGTCGTGCACCTCATCCCCGGCACCGTCGAGGAGAGCAACCCCACCGACAAGCTGTGGACCGACATCGAGTACGCCCAGCATCTCGCCGCGCTCGCCGCCGCCGGCACCCTCGGCTCGGCGCAGGCGTTCCCGGCGGTGCACCGCGCCCAGGCCGGCGACCCCCGCACCCGCTACGCCGACACCGCCCTGCGCCCCTGGTTCGTCGTCTTCGACGGCGACGCGTCGGCGTACGTCACCGGCGGCATCGACACCGCCTGGTACGACACCAACCACTACCTGCTGGTGATGACCGACGCGCAGAACGTCCCCCCGGCCGTGGGGAACACGGACGCGACCGCTGCGGCGGCCCGGGTGGCGCAACTGGCGCGGGCGCACGCGAGCATCGCCTCGGCCGACTGGGCGGCCCTGCCCAGCGTGGTCGACGACGTCCTCCCCCGCGGCTGACCCATCCGCGCCACAACGCTACCGAGGGCAGCCGTTCGATCGCTCTGCGCGTAACGTGCGACGTGGTGCCTGTCGACAGTGGCGACGGGCACCACCCAGCCCCCTACCTGGAGCGGTCATGACCGAACAGTCGTTCGCCGCCCGCCTGCGGCAGCTCCGACACGAGCGTGGACTGTCGCTGCGCGGCCTGGCAAAGCTCACGTACCACGGGAAGTCCTACCTGCACGAGCTGGAAACCGGTGCGAAGGCACCCAGCCCGCAGGTGGCTCGCCGGCTCGACGACGCCCTGGGCGCCATGGGAGAACTCGTCGCGCTGGCCGGCACCCGCCCAGGCCTGCGCCGCCGCGAACTCGTCGCCGCCGGCCTGGCCGCAGCGCTGCCCCACTCGTTGCTCACCCACGGTCGACGCATCGGCACGGCCACCCCCGCTCGACTCCTCGAACGCACCGCACGCCTGCGCCGCCTGGACAATCATCTCGGCGGTGCCGACACCTACCACCTGTACGCGGCCGAGGTCGATGCGACCGCGCGCCTTGTCCGCGAAGGGTCCTACCGCGACGACACCGGCCGTCAACTCCTTGCCGTTCTTGCCGAGCAGGCCCAACTCGCTGGCTGGTCCGCCTTCGACGCCGGCCGTCACGATGACGCCGAGCGGCTCTACCGGCTGAGCCTCTCCGCCGCGCATGACGCGGACGACGCGGCACTCGCCGGCAACGGGCTGGCGCTTCTGGCTTATCAGCAGCTCGCTCTCACCGGCCGGGCCACCGACACCGCCACTGCGGCCTGTGAAAGGGCAGGCACAACCGCCACGCCACGGGTACGGGCGCTGCTGCACTTACGTGCCGCCTGGGCCCAGGCTCTCGCTGGTGACGATGGGGCCACCCACCGCCATCTCGATCTCGGAATCGCCTGTCTCGCCGAGCACGATGGTCACGCCGAACCCGACTGGGTGTACTGGGTCGACGCCACAGAGGGCGAGATCATGACCGGCCGTTGCTGGGCGGTGTTGCACCGGCCAGTCCGAGCAGTCCCCGCCCTTGAGCGGGCGATGCTGCGCTTCGATGACACGTACGCCAGGGACAAGGCCCTCTACCTGTCCTGGTTGGCGGACGCCTACCTCGACGCCAACGAGATCGAGCAGGCCTGCGCAACCGCCGTCCTGGCGGCACGGCTGTCCGCCGATGTCGGCTCGCCCCGGCCCGGCCAGCGGCTGGAAGCCGTCCTCAACCGGTTGTCGCCACACGCGGCGCTGCCCTGCGTCGTCGAACTCAGCGCTCTGGTCGCCGAGGCCGCTAAACGTCCACCGACCGCGCCACCCACGCCAGATAATCGGTAGAACCACGCACGATCGGCACGGCGGTCACCTGAGGGTTGCTCCACGAGTGCTCGTCGAGCAGATACCGCTCCAACTCCGGGTAGCGGGCCGCGGTGGTGAAGAACAGGATTTGCCACTCTTCGCCGACGCCCCGCTCACCGTGGTGCCAGAACACGCTCGTCACCGGCCCCACGACCTGAGCGGCGGCGGCAAGCCGGCCAGCCACCGCACCCTCGGCGAGAAGTACGCCACTATCGCGGCTGTCCGTCGCCGTGGCCACCTGGAGATAGTCGGTCATCAAGCTCACCTTACTTGCGCCGTCCGTCTCCGGACGGCGCGGACAGCAGGCGGACGCGAACCTCCTGTACCTGACCCGGCACCGATCCGAAGCTGACTGGGGAAGACAGTTCGTGGCGAGCCGAGGGAGCGCAGGTCACATGATCGACGACGCGCCGTCCGGTACGCCGGCCACGCGCCGGGGCCGGGCTCCGCCACCCGTCGGTAGACTTACCCGGCCCGTGAGCTGCCCCGATTCCCGATCACCAGGAGAGCGCAACCGTGCAGGTATCCCAGGCCCTGGACATCATGGAAGCCCTCTTTCGGGCCGCCGAGCACCCGGACATCACCGCCGTCGAGCGGTACGGCCGGGACGACCAGCCCGGCGGCCAGTCCCCGCCGGGCGTGAAGGTCGTCCACCGGTCCGGATCGACCGGGATGCTCTGGGCCGCCGTGCCGCCGCGGGAAGCCGCAGCGGTGCCGCCGCCCGACGAGATGCCGCCGCCGAGGCTGCGCGCGGCACGGGTGCTCGTGTTCGCCCACCGGCTTCTCGACGCCGCACGGCCAGAGCAGTTCGCCGGCTGGGAGCTGTGCCGTCAGCCCGGCGTCGACGTGCCGGTCGCCGCCGCGCTCCGGATCACCGCCCACGACAAATCGGTGATCTACCTTCGTGGCACGTCCGCCAGCGGAGCGGGTGCCGAGCCGGCACAGGACCCTCACCCGGACTATCTGATCCCCGAAGGAGTCCAGTCATGGCACCTCAGAGTCAGTGCTCCGTCTGCGGAGCCCGCGTCGGCGTAGCTGTCGGCAGGTCCTGCCCGTCCCACCAGGCGCAGGGCAGCCGAGGCACCTGCCCCGGCAGCGGCCGCTCCACGGTGTGAACATGGCGGCCCCGTGCTCGACGAGCGCGGGGCCGCTTCACGTCCGGGTCAGGAGGCGCCGTCGGCGCGCAGCGGCACGACGTTCGCCTGGGACGTGTCCACCAGGGACCCGAGCACGGCGCTGATCTTGTCGGCCGGCATCGGCTTGAAGAAGTGGTAGCCCCGGGCGGCCGTGCAGCCCAGCTCGGCCAAGGCGAGCCGCTGCTCGGCGGTCTCCACGCCCTCGGCGACCACCCGCAGGCCCAGTTCGTGAGCGAGCCCGACGGTGGCCCGGACGATGGCCGCCGCCTCCGGTGAGTCCGCCATCCGGATCACGAACGACCGGTCGACCTTCAGCTCGTCCACGGCGATGCGGGTCACGAACGCCAGCGACGAGAAGCCGGTGCCGAAGTCGTCCACGGCGAGCTGCACGCCCATCGACCGCAGGGTGGCCAGCACCTCGTCGATGACCTCCAGCTCGCTCATCACCACCGTCTCGGTGATCTCCAGCACCAGCCGGTGCGGCGGCACCTGGTGGCGGCGCAGCGCCTCGCCGATCTCGACGGGCAGCCGGGGGTCGAGCAGGCTGCGGGCCGACAGGTTCACCGAGATCGGCACGTCGAGGCCGGCGCGGGCCCAGTCGGCGGCCACGGTGAGCGCCTTGTCCAGCACGTACCGGGTGAACGTGCCGAGCTGCTCGCTGTTCTCCACCGGCCGGATGAAGTCGGCGGGGCCGAGCCAGCCCCGGCGCGGGTGCCGCCAGCGGATCAGCGCCTCCACGCCGGTCGGCGCGCCGGTGGCGAGGTCCACCGCCGGCTGGAGCGCCAGCACGAGCTGGTCGTCGGCGGCGAGGGCCTCCCGCAGCTCCGCGAGCAGCGCGAGCTGGTCGGTGCTCGCGGCGTCCTTCGAGCTGTCGTACGCGGCGACGCTGCCGCCGCCCTCCTTCGCCTGGTACATCGCGATGTCGGCCCGGCGCAGCAGCTCCGTCAGGTCGGCGGTGCCGGCGTCGGCCACCACCACCCCCACGGACGCCTCGATGGACATCCGCACTCCGGCCACCTCGGTCGGGGCGGCGAGCCGCTCGGCGATCTCCCGGGCCTGGCGCAGCGCGTACGCCATGGGTGCGGTCCGGCCGCCGACCACCGGGACCGACGTCAGCAGCAGGGCGAACTCGTCGCCGCCGAGCCGGCCGAGCAGGTCCCCGGAGCGGGTCAGCGCGCCGAGCCGGTTGGCGGTCAGCCGCAGCAGCTGGTCGCCGGCGGCGTGCCCGAGGGTGTCGTTGACCTCCTTGAACTGGTCGATGTCGAGCAGCAGCAGGGCGACGGGGTGGTCGTGCGCGCGCTGCCGCAGCGCCTGGTCGCCCTTGCCGAGCATGGCGGCCCGGTTGAGCAGGCCGGTCAGCGGGTCGTGCACCGCCTCGTACGACGAACGGGCGGTGACCAGGCGCAGTTCGCGGTGGGTGGCGGCGTCGTGCAGGGCGGCGGCGAGGGCGTCGGAGAACGCGGCGGCGGCGTCCTGCTCGCGGGCGTTGGGCGGCGCCGAGCGGGGGAAGCGGACCCGCAGCTCGCCGACCTGGGTGCTGCCGACGGTCAGCGGGCGGACCAGCTCGTGCGGGCCGGCGGCGGCGCCGGTGGGCGGGTCGATCTCGCGGTCGGTCACCCGGCCGCCGCTGTCGCCCCGGTAGCGTCGCCACCGGCCGTCGCCGCGCGCCACGTCCACGTCGACCAGCTCGGCGCCGAAGAGGGTCAGCGCGCCGGTGACCGCCGCCGTGGCGACGCCCCGCTCGTCGAGCTGGTTGAGCGCGGCGGTGGCCTCGGCGAAGGCCCGCCAGGTGCGCCGCTCCTGGTCGGCCCGGAGCCGGTGCCGGTAGGTCTGCTGGAGCAGCCAGAGCACCGGCGGGAATGCGAGCAGCCAGCGGGCGTCGAGTTCGAGCAGGGCGACGGCGGCCAGGCCGACGGCCACGTTCCCGACGAACATGAGCAGCTTGCCGCGCAGCGCGGCGAGCAGCGGCGGCCCCATCGGCACGCCGTGCCGCAGGGCGACGGCGACCCCGCCGAGCCAGGCGGTGGCGAGCAGGTACGTCACCGCGCCGGCCGCCAGCGCCAGCGCCAGCTCCGGGGTGGGGGCGGCGAGCAGGGGCGCGCCGAGGGTGGTGGTGACCGCGACGGCGAGGGCGGTGCCGGCGCTCAGCGAGGCGGCGATGCGGACCGTCTCCAGGGGCGGCTGGCGGTCGGCGGCCAGGGAGAGCAGCGCCCAGGCGAGCCCGGCGCCGACGAGCGTGGTGGCCGGGAGCCAGCCGGCGGGGACCAGGTGGAGCCCGACGACGAGGGCGGCCTCGCCCCAGGTGGTGCTGACCATGCCCGAGGCGGTGCGGAACCGCAGCCGGGCGAGCTGGGCGACCACGACGACGGCGACGCCGATGCCGAACCGGGCGAGCGGCGGGAGCGGGTCGTCGGGCGGCAGGTGGGTGGGGAGGGTGAGGCCGATCGCGGCGGCCACGAGGGCGGTGAGCGCCACGGCGACGGTCAGCACGAGGACCCGGTGCGGGGTGCTCCGCTCCGCCGACCGGTCGGGGTGAGCGTCGACCGGCTCCGGCGGGCCGGGGACGGCGCTGACCGGCTCCGGCGGGCCGGGGACGGCGCTGACCGGCTCCGGCGGGTCGAGCGGGTCGTCGGCCCTGGCGGAGGTCACCGACCTCCCCCGTCCACCGGTCGCCACGCCGCCGTGCGGGCGGCCGGGCGCGGCGCACGGCGGGCAGCCGGGCGGCGCGCCGCATGACGGGCAGCCCGTCGCACCGCGCAACGGGCAGCCGTCGCTGACCCGGTCATCGGTGCCCCCTCCCGCGCGGCCCGGGGACTTTTGGTCCCCCGGCGGAAGGCTAAGCCAAAGCCGGGGAGCGCAACAGGGGGCGACGGCCGGCTTCGGCGTGAATCACGCCCCGATCACCCGTTTCCGTGCTGCTGGGGGCCCTTCGGGGCGGTCGAGCGTAAGTCGTGCCCCAAGGTCCCGTCTGTCGGATCGACGACTGTGGCGTCGGCCCGCCCCGCTTCCGCGGCCGTCGGCCCGCCCCCGACGCCGTCGACCCGGCCCGCGTTCGCGGGCTCGCCGGGCGCGGGGAAGTGGTCGGGCAGGCGGCGCAGCCGGGAGTTCATGTTGCGGATGAGCAGCACGGTGGCGGTGCCCAGCAGCACGATGAGGAAGAGGCCCATCGGGCCGGCCAGGCCGCCCGTACGCGTGTCACCGAAGTTGTTCTGGGCGAGCACCTGGGCGGCGGTCAGCATGGTGTTCCTCCGGGTCGTGGCAGGCCCCCAGGGTAGCCCGGCCCCGGATCGGCGGTCACGGCCGGCTCACTGAGCCGCCCGGGCCGGGCGACCCGCGCGGCTCCGGCCGGCCCGGCCGGCTCAGCAGGCATGAGCCGTCTCGCGGACGCCGGCGAAGAGGTCGGACTCGGGCAGCGGGCTGTCCACCACCGACCGGGCGAGCTGGAAGTCCTCCGTGGGCCAGGCGTGCCGCTGGAGCTCCATCGGCACGTGGAACCAGAAGCCGTCCGGGTCGATCTGGGTGGCGTGGGCGCGCAGCGCGTCGTCGCGGACCGGGAAGTAGTCGGCGCACTCGACGCGGGTGGTGATCCGGGGGCCCTTGTCGGGCCGCTCGTCCCAGCGCTTGAGCCACTCCTCGTAGGGCGACGCGAGGCCGGCGGCGAGCATGCCCTCGTGCAGTGCCATGATCTTGCCCTTGGAGAAGCCCACGTCGTAGTAGAGCTTGAGCGGCTGCCAGGGCTCGCCGAGGTCGGGGTGGCGCTCCGGGTCGCCGGCGGCGTCGAACGCGGCGACGGTGATCTTGTGGGTCATGATGTGGTCGGGGTGCGGGTAGCCGCCCTCCTCGTCGTACGTGGTGATCACGTGCGGACGGAACTGCCGGATCAGCCGCACCAGCGGACCCGCGGCGACCTCGACGTCCTGGAGGGCGAAGCAGCCCTCGGGCAGCGGCGGCAGCGGGTCGCCCTCGGGCAGCCCCGAGTCGACGAAGCCCAGCCACGCCTGCTTCACGCCGAGGACGGCACGGGCGGCGTCCATCTCGGCGCGGCGGATCTCGGCGATGTTGGCCCACACGTCCGGCCGGTCCATCTTCGGGTTGAGCACGCTGCCGCGCTCGCCACCGGTGCACGTCACGACCAGCACGTCGACCCCCTCGGCGACATACTTCGCCATGGTCGCGGCACCCTTGCTCGACTCGTCGTCGGGGTGCGCGTGGACGGCCATGAGACGCAGCTGCTCTGCCACTTACGGCGCTCCTCGTCTGTGCCCACCGGCGCTGCCTGCCGGCGTCGCCCGCCGACCTGTCATCCTTACCTCAGCGAAGGTGACTGAGGACTCGTCCACAAGCCGGCGCCGGGCTGGAAAGATTGGACTCTGCCATTCTTGCCGATGGGGCCGACAACAACGCCAGGAGACCGCCGCCGGTGACCGAGACGCACGCCACAATCACGCCGGGTGCGCCCGTGTTCCCGCCGGGCCGCTACGGCCGGCGCAGGGAGCCGGGCCGCCGCCGGCCGGTGTTGGTCGCGCTGCTCGCGACGGCCCTGGTGGCGGCACTCGGGCTGGCGGCGTTCAGCATGTACGGCAAGTACGGCGACCCGGCCTACGACGCCCAGGTGATCACGTACACGGACATCACCGACTCCCAGGTGGTGGTCGACTTCCGGGTGACGGTCCCGGCGGGCGGCTCGGCGACCTGCGTGCTGCGGGCCCGCTCGCACGACGGGGCGGAGGTGGCCCGCGAGGAGGTCACCGTGACCGCCCGGCCGGGCGAGTCCCGGGCCGCCGCCCGGCACCGGCTGGCCACCACGGCCCGGCCTTTCATCGGTGAGGTGGTGCGCTGCCGACAGGCCGACTGAGCTGCCGAAACACCACCGCGCCACGCGCACCGCGGGTCTCGCCGCCAGCACCCGCGGTGATCGTCCGCACCCGGACGGGCACGGCACTGGTAACTTGGTAGTTCACCCGTCAGCCAGTCCGCACAACCGAGGAGATCGCCTGTGTCCAACAACGGGAACGAGGCGCCCGCCACCTGGCTGTCCCAGGACGCGCACGACCGCCTCCAGGCTGAGCTCGACGAGCTGATCGCCAACCGGCCCGTGATCGCGGCCGAGATCAACGCGCGGCGCGAGGAGGGCGACCTCCGGGAGAACGGCGGCTACCACGCCGCCCGCGAGGAGCAGGGCAAGCAGGAGGGGCGGATCCTCTACTTGAAGGAGCTGCTCCGCACCGCCAAGGTCGGCGAGGCGCCGAGCGCCGACACGGTCTCGCCCGGGATGGTCGTCACGATCTACTTCGACGACGACGCCGACGACACCGAGACCTTCCTGCTCGGCTCGCGGGAGATCTCCTCCACCACGGAGCTGACCGTCTACAGCCCCGAGTCGGCGCTGGGCAAGTCGATCCTGGGCAGCCGGCCCGGCCAGACGGTGACCTACACCGCGCCCAGCGGCGCGGACATCAAGGTGACCGTGGTCAAGTTCGAGCCGTTCACCAGCTGACCGGCCGCCGCGCCGGACAACCGTTAACAAGGGCCCCTTGTGCAGCAGAATGCGTTAACAAGGGGCCCTTCCTTGCACCGGCAGCAGCTCAGCGGTCGGCGGCGAAGACCACCTGGTAGCCGCTGGCCCGCAGGGCGCTGATCAGCGTGTCGGAGTGCTCGACGCCGCGGGTCTCCACCGACAGCGCCACCTCGACCTCGCCGAGCCGCAGGTGCGGGTTGGCCCGCTGGTGCTCCACGTCGACCACGTTCGCCCGGTGCTCGGCGATCTCGCTGAGCAGCGAGGCGAGCTGCCCGGGGCGGTCCGAGCAGCGCACGGTCACCCGCAGGTAGCGCCCGGCCGCCGCGAGCCCGTGCTCGATCACCCGCAGCATCAGCAGCGGGTCGATGTTGCCGCCGGAGAGCACCGCCACCACCGGCGTGGCGACCTGCACCGTGCCCGCCAGCAGCGCCGCCACCCCGACCGCGCCGGCCGGCTCGACGACCTGTTTGCCCCGTTCCAGCAGCATCAGCAGCGCCCGGGAGATGTCCTCCTCGGACACCGTGACGATCTCGTCGACGAGCTTGCGGACGTGGTTGAAGGTGATCTCCCCCGGGCGGCCCACCGCGATGCCGTCGGCGATGGTGCTGAACGCCGGCAGGCGTACCGGCTCGCCGGCCGCCAGCGAGGGCGGATAGGCCGCCGCGCCCGCCGCCTGCACCCCGATCAGCCGCACGTCCGGCCGCAGCGCCTTCGCCGCCACCGCCATGCCGGAGATCAGGCCACCGCCGCCGACCCCGGTGACGATCGTCCGCACGTCCGGGCACTGCTCCAGGATCTCCAGCGCCACGGTGCCCTGCCCGGCGATCACGTCCGGGTGGTCGAACGGGTGGATGAGGACCGCCCCGGTCCGCTCGGCGAAGGTCTGCGCCGCCACCAGCGACTCGTCGACGGTGTTGCCCACCAGCTCGACCTGCGCGCCGTACCCCTTGGTGGCGGCGACCTTCGGCAGCGGCGCGTTCACCGGCATGAAGACCGTGGCGTGGGTGCCGACCAGCCCGGCGGCGAGGGCCACCCCCTGCGCGTGGTTGCCGGCGCTCGCGGCCACCACGCCCCGCTCGCGCTCCGCCGCCGACAGCCGGGAGATCCGCACGTACGCCCCGCGCACCTTGTACGAGCCGGCGCGCTGCACGTTCTCGCACTTGAGCCACACCGGCCCGCCGAACGCGGCGCTCAGCGGGCGGGAGGGCTCCAGCGGGGTGGTGCGGGTGACGCCGGCGAGCAGCTCCCGCGCGGCGCGTACCTCGGCGAGGCCGACCAGTTCCGTCATGCCCCGATCGTGCCACCACCGGCGCCGCCCGACGGCGGCGACACCGCCCGCTACCTGCGGCTACGAGCCGGTCACGGCGGGCCGGCCGGTCACGCGACGGCCGGCGACCCCGTGCCGACGCGGGGGTAGCCGGGGGCGTGCCGGGCCCACGGGGCCTGCATCTCGAACTGGCCGGCGACGCCGAGCAGCAGCAGCTCCGAGCCGGGCGGCCCGACGAGTTGCACCGCCACCGGCAGGCCGTCGGGGCGGCGGCCCACCGGCACCACGATCGCGGGCAGGCCGGCGATGTTCCACGGGGCGGCGAACGGGGCGTACCGGATGCTGGCCTTCATGTTCGCCGCCCAGGACCGGCCCGACCAGCCGGCGGCCTCCGGTGGCTGGCCCGCCAGCGCCGGGGTGAGCAGCAGGTCGACCGAGTGGTCGGCGAAGAAGCCGACGGACCGCTCGCGCCAGGCGACCCGGTCGGACTCGCGGACGTACCCCCGGCGTTGCGCCCACTCCCCCAGCGCGACGTGCCGGCGGCTGCGCCGCTGGAGGGCGCGCGGGTCGAGCCCGGCGGCCCGCACGTCGGCGGCGGCCGCGGCGAACCAGGTGGCGAGGCCGGCCAGGCCGAGGCTGGTCGGGTAGACCGGGTCGGCGGGCACGGCGTCGTGGCCGGCGGCGGCGAGCAGCCGGCCGGCGGCGGCGACCGCGTCCCGGTTCGGCGCGTCCGGGGCGACGCCGCGCACCGGGGAACGCAGCGAGACGCCCACCCGCAGCCGCTGCGGCGGGACCAGCTTCTCCTGCGGGCGGCCGGCGAGCACCTGGAAGCCGACCGCCGCGTCGGCGACGGTGGACGTCAGCATGCCGTGCTCGGTGAGGCCGAACCAGTCGTCGGCGCCGAGCTGGCACGGCACCACGCCCCGGCCCGGCTTGAGCCCGACCAGCCCGCAGCAGGCCGCCGGGATGCGGATCGAACCGAGACCGTCGTTGCCGTGCGCCATCGGCACCAGCCCGGCGGCCACCGCCGCCGCCGCGCCGCCGGACGAGCCGCCGGGGGTGCGCCGCGGGTCCCACGGGTTGCGGGTGACCGCGCTGGCGTCGTCGGTGAGCGCCCACAGGCCCAGCTCGGGCATCCGGGTCACCCCGAGGATCACCGCGCCCGCGCCGCGCAGCCGCCGGACCACCTCGTGGTCGGCCTCGGCGACGGCGCTGCGTACCGCCGCCGAGCCGTGCCAGGTGGGCAGGCCGGCGACGGCGGTGTTCTCCTTGACCGCGACCGGCACCCCGGCCAGCGGGAGGTTGGCCAGTTCCTCCTGCTCGTCGACCTTCTCCGCCTCGGTGATCGCCTCGCCGCCGCGCACCGCGCGGAACGCGGCGAGGTCGGCGTCGGCCCGGGCGATGTGGTCGAGGTGGTCGGCCACGACCTGCGTGGCGGAGACGTCACCCCGGCGTACGCCGCGGGCGATCTGCTTCGCGGTCGCGCCCACCCAGGTCGGCATGAGGTCCTGCACGGCCACCCTCCCTCACCAGCGGTCAGCCCAGTGCCTGCTCCAGATCGGCGAGCAGGTCGTCGACCGTCTCGATGCCGACAGACAGTCGCACGAGATCACCGGGAACTTCAAGCGGCGAGCCGGCGGCACTTGCGTGTGTCATCCGGCCCGGGTGCTCGATCAGGGACTCCACCCCGCCGAGGGACTCGGCGAGCACGAACAGCTTCGCCCGGTTGCAGATCTCGACGGCGTGCTCCTCGCCGCCGGCCGCCCGGAACGAGATCATGCCGCCGAACCGGCGCATCTGCTTGGCGGCCACCTCGTGCCCGGGGTGCGACGGCAGGCCCGGGTAGATCACCTGGGCCACCTTCGCGTGCCCGTCGAGGTACGCGGCGATCCGCTCGGCGTTGTCGCAGTGCCGGTCCATCCGCACGCCGAGGGTCTTGATGCCGCGCAGGGTCAGCCAGGCGTCGAACGGGCCGTTGACCGCGCCCATCGCGTTCTGGTGGTAGCGCAGTTCCTCGCCGAGCGTCCGGTCGGCGGCGACCAGCGCGCCGCCGACGACGTCGGAGTGCCCGCCGACGTACTTGGTGGTGGAGTGCACCACCACGTCCGCGCCGAACGCGATCGGCTGCTGCAGGTACGGCGAGGCGAACGTGTTGTCGACCACCAGCAGCGCGCCGGCGTCGTGGGCCACGGCGGCCAGGGCGGCGATGTCGGCGATGCCGAGCAGCGGGTTGGTCGGCGTCTCCAGCCACACGATCCGGGTCGCGCCGGGCCGGATCGCGGCCCGCACGGCGTCGACGTCGGAGACCTTCGCCGGGGTGTACGCCAGCCCCCACCGCTCGGCGACCTTGGCGAACAGCCGGTACGTGCCGCCGTACGCGTCGTCGGGGATGACCACGTGGTCGCCCGGCTTGCACACGGTGCGCAGCAGGGCGTCCTCGGCGGCCAGGCCGCTGGCGAAGGCCAGCCCGACCGGGCCGCCCTCCAGCGCGGCGAGGCACTCCTGGAGGGCGTCACGGGTCGGGTTGCCGGAGCGGCTGTACTCGTAGCCCTGCCGGGGCGCGCCGACGGCGTCCTGGGCGTACGTGCTGGTCTGGTAGATCGGTGGGATCACCGCGCCGGTGCGGGCCTCCGGGTCCTGGCCGGCGTGGATCGCGAGCGTATCGAAGCCGTGGTTCATGCCGCAGACGTTAGCCGGTGGGAAGGAGGGGCCCCTTGTTAACGCCTACGGTAGAGAAGGGTTCCCCGCTCACCGCCTCCCCCCGCGAGGGCGGGGCGGGGCTAGCCTGGCCGGGTGGGCGGGTGTGTGTTCTGCGGGATCGTGACCGGCGACGTCCCGGCGTTCCGGGTCGTCGACACCCCGGAGGGGGCGGCGTTCCTCGACACCCGGCCCGTGTTCAAGGGTCACGTGCTGGTGGTGCCACGCGCCCACCTGGTCACCCTGGCCGACCTGCCGGCGGGCGACCTGCCCGGCTACTTCGGGCTGGTGCAGCGGCTCGCCGTGGCCGTCGAGGCGGGGCTGGGGGCCGGCGGCACGTTCGTGGCGATGAACAACAAGGTGTCCCAGTCGGTGCCGCACCTGCACACCCACATCGTGCCGAGGACGAAGGGCGACGGCCTGCGCGGATTCTTCTGGCCGCGCACCCGCTACGCCGACGACGCCGAGGCCGGGGCGTACGCCGCCCGGATCGCCGCCGCCCTGACCTGAGGCCCCCGCCCGCCGGGCGTCGGTTACCCGCCGCCGGGGCGGGTAAGGAACCGGGGCCCGGCGGTGTTGCACGCGGGGAGAGGTACGAGAGGAGTTCCACCGTGTTCCTTCGTCGCATGCCCGCCGAGCTGCCCACCCCCGACCGGGCCCTGCCCGGCCGCCCGATCGCGATGCCGATCGGCGACCGTCATGAGGTGCTCGGCTCCTCGCTGAAGGGGCCGTTCCCGGCCGGCTCGCAGGTCGCCGTGTTCGGGATGGGCTGTTTCTGGGGCGCCGAGCGGCTGTTCTGGACCCTGCCCGGCGTGCTCACCACCTCCGTCGGCTACGCGGGCGGGATCACCCCGAATCCGACGTACGAGGAGGTCTGCTCGGGCATGACCGGGCACACCGAGGTCGTCCAGGTCGTCTACGACCCCACCGTGATCAGCTACGAGGACCTGCTGAAGGTGTTCTGGGAGAACCACGACCCGACCCAGGGCATGCGCCAGGGCAACGACGTGGGCACCCAGTACCGGTCGGCGATCTACGCCAGCACCGACGAGCAGCTCGCCACCGCCACCGCGTCGCGGGACGCGTTCGCGCCGATCGTGGCGCGGGCCGGCAAGGGTGAGATCACCACGGAGATCGCCCGGCTCGGCGACTACTTCTTCGCTGAGGACTATCACCAGCAGTATCTCGCGCCGACGAAGAACCCGAACGGCTACTGCAACCACGGGCCGAACGGGCTGAGCTGCCCGGTGGGCGTCGCCCGCACCGCCTGAAAGGGGCAGCGTGGCCCGCACCTCCCGCGGCCCTGACCCGTTACCCTGACAGAGACGTCTAGGAGGGCACGATGGCCGGTGACATCCGCCCACGCGGATATGCCAAGCCGGTCGTCGTGCCCGATTCCCTCGATCGGCTCGACGGTCCGACCAGCGGCGTCGTCGACCTTCCCCGGCACCTCAAGTGGTCGGGAAACGCCCGCTACAACCTCGCGGACCCCGGCCGCATCCTCGACCTGTACCGCACGGTGCTCAACGAGGCCGCCGCCCCCGAGGACCTGCACACCTTCCTCGACCGTCAGACCTTGATCCGGTTGTGGCCCTCGATGTGGCTGCCTCCTTCCGTACGAGAGGCGTGGGAGGGGCGTTTCTCCGAGCTTCGGCGGACGCGCCAGGTTGCCGCCTGAGGTCATGCAGCAGCAACACGCCCTCATCGCCGAAATCGCCCTTGCTGTCGCGGGTCGTTACGGCTTTGCTCTGGCGGGCGGATACGCGGTGAGCGTTCACGGAATGGGTGCCCGACTGAGCTGGGACGTGGATCTCTTCACCGCCTGGCAGACTCGCGCCGAGTTTGCCCGTGCCGTTGACGAGGTCGTCAAGGCGCTCGACGCGCACGGCTTCGAGGTGACCGCTGTCATCCGCAACGAGACCTTCGCCCGTCTCCTTCTCGCTGATCGGTCCAGACCCGGGAGCGAGCCGGAGAAACTGGAGATGTCGGCGGACTGGCGCGCCCATCCTCCGGTCCCGTCGCCAGTCGGACCTGTCCTTCATCCGGACGACGCCGTCGCCAACAAGATGTGCGCCCTGTTCGGCCGCGCCGAGGCGCGGGACTTCCTCGATGTGGATGCAGCGCTCAGCAGTGGCCGCTACACCCGGGGGCGTCTCCTCGATCTGGCGATGAACGCCGATCCCGGGTTCGAGGTGGCGGCCTTCGTCGATGCCCTGGGCGCCTTGACGCAGATCACCGACGCGGACTTCGACTGCTACGGCATCTCTCCCGCTGAGCTGCCGGGCCTGCGGGAACGGTTTGCGCAGTGGCGGCGTGACCTCAGTCGTTCTCTGGATCAGAGATAGGCCGACAGGCGTCAGGCGGGGCGGAGCACGACGGTCCAGGTGGTCGTGGTGGTGCTGACCGCCGCGGCGGTCGCGCCGAGGCCGCCGTACGCGCCGGTGGGCACCGACGCGCCCGAGTCGGCGAGCAGCCCGGTGACCCGTCCCCCGCCGGTCTGCGAGCCGTTGCTGCGCACCTGCACGCCGGACGGCGGGGTCAGCGCGGTCGAGGTGGCGTCGCCGTGCAGCCAGTACGACACGACCCACCCGCGCTCGGCGACGACCGGGGCGGTCGGGGTGACCCGGGTGGCGGAGCTGGCCGGGTCGGCGGCGCTGGCGAACGCGGCCACCGGGGCGGCCGGGTCCGTGCCCCGGTAGGCGGCGAGCACCAGGTTCCCCTTCGACTGCTTGCCGAGGGTGACCCGCAGGGTCGTCCCGGCGTCACCGGCGGCGGCGACCTTCCACCAGGCGGTCGTGGTGGCGTAGCCGCCGTCGAGGCGCTCCAGGCGCGTCCAGCCGGTGACCCCGGTGGGCTCCCCGGTGTCGGCGTGGGTGTTCTGGCTGAGGAACAGCAGCAGGGTGTCGCCCGGCTGGACTCCGGCGGGCACGACGACGGAGTGGTTGGTGACGTTCGCGTTGGCGGTGGCCTGCCCGACGTACGAGATCAGTTCCGGCAGCGGCGCGACGGTGACGTCCCGGGTGGCGGTGCCGGTGGCCCCCCAGTCGTCGGTGACGGTGACCGCGACGCGGTAGGTGCCGGCCTGCGCGTACGTGTGGGTGGTGGCGGGGACGCTGACGGTGCCGGCGGTCGCGCCGTCGCCGAAGTCCCAGGCGTGGTCCTGGACCGCGCCGTCGGCGTCGGTGGAGCCGGCGGCGGAGAACGCGCACACCAGCCCGGAGCAGGAGGCGGCGAGGTCGGCACTCGGCGGGGTGTTGGCCGCGCCGCCGGGGCCCTTGACGAGCCGGATCCAGTCGATGTCCCCGGCGAAGTAGTCGCAGGTGACGTTCACGCCGTCGCAGGAGCTCTTGCCGCCGATCGAGAGCTGCCAGTTGTTGGCGATCGTCCCGGTGGGGCCGGTGAGCCGGCTGGTGCGGACGCCGTCGACGTACATCTCGACGTAGCTGGCGGTGCGGTTGCAGGTGACGGTGTGCCACCGCCCGTCGGAGATGGACGTGCCGGTGTAGCCGGTGCGCGTCGCCCCGTCGCCGCCCCGGAACATGCACCGGGGCTTGCCCTCGGGCGCCTCGAACTTCCAGTAGCCGCCGGCCGTGCCGCCCTGCCCCTTCTGCATGATGTTGCCGAAGGACTTCGTGGTGCGGTAGCGGATCGAGAACGAGAAGTCGCCGGCCTCGGGGTTGAAGTCGTTGCTCGCCGGCACCAGGTCGACGTGCCCCGGCACGTACTCCTTGTCGGCGGGGTTGTGGTAGGCGAAGCGGTGGGCGGTGGCGCCGTCGTAGCGCGTCCCGGCCACCACCTCGTCGCCGACGCGGCCGTGCCGGCCGTTGCCGCTGCTGTCGGTGAGCACGGTGCCGCCGGCCGGCTCGTCCATGCTCCAGAAGGCCACGGTGCGGGTGGCGACGGCCTGCGCCGGGGAGACCCCGGCCAGCACCCCGGCCGCCGCGACCACCGCCGCCAGCGCCAGCCGGCCGACGGTACGCACGCCGCGTCCGGTCCGCACGCCTGTCCGTCGCGTCGCGCGCATGGTCATCGCCTCCTCGTGGGCCCGACCTCACCCTGGCACGACGTCGTTCGGCGCTGAATGCCCCGTCCGGGGGACAACGGGTCACCGGCGGCGGGCGGGGCGCGGCCGTCCGGCCGGGTACGGTCGGCCGTGGGCCTGGCGGCGGCGCACCGATGCGGGGTTTCTCACAACCGGCCGGGCAGGTCGGGCGGGCAGGTGAGCACGGCGGCGGCGGGTCCGCGCGGCGGCGTCGACGGCGGCGGCCCGCCGGGGCGTGACGGCGCGCATCTTAGCAAGCACGTAACGCCGACGACATCATCTCAACAGGCGAGCGGGCCTCACCTCTGGCAGCATTGTCTGGCATGTGCGGACTGGCTGGGGAGTTCCGCCGTGACGGCTCGCGGGCCGACGTCGCGGCGGTGGAACGCATGGCGGCCACGATGAGCGACCGGGGGCCCGACGACAGCGGCGTGTGGTCCCAGGGGGCGACCGCTCTCGGCCACCGCCGCCTCAAGATCATCGACCTGTCGGCGGCGAGCGGGCAGCCGCTGGTCGACCCGGCGTCGGGGCTGACGGGCGTCTTCAACGGCTGCGTCTACAACTACCGCGAGCTGCGCGAGGAGTTGCAGGCCAGGGGGCACCGCTTCTTCTCCTCCGGCGACAGCGAGGTGGTCGTCAAGGCGTACGCCGAGTGGGGGCTCGACTTCGTCGACCACCTGGTCGGGATGTTCGCCGTGGCGATCAGCGAGCGGGACACCGGCCGCCTCGTGCTGGCCCGCGACCGGCTCGGCATCAAGCCGCTCTACGTGGCCGAGTCCCCGGGCGTGGTGCGCTTCGCCAGCACCCTGCCCGCGCTGCTGGCCGGCGGCGGCGTCGACACCGCCATCGACCCGGTGGCGCTGGCCCACTACCTGAGCTTCCACAGCATCGTGCCGCCGCCGCGCACCATCCTGCGCGGGGTCGCCAAGCTGCCCCCGGCCACCGTCCGGGTCTACGAGGCCGACGGCACCACCCACGAGCGGGTCTACTGGGACCCGGCGTTCACCCGGCGCGCGGAGCGGGCCGGGTGGTCCGCCCGCGACTGGGAGGACGCCCTGCTGGAGTCGCTGACCACGGCGGTGCGCCGCCGGATGGTCGCCGACGTGCCGGTCGGCGTGCTGCTCTCCGGCGGGCTGGACTCCAGCCTGGTCGTCGCCCTGCTCGCCGAGCAGGGCCAGCGCGGGCTGGCCACGTTCTCCATCGGCTTCGACGCCGTCGGCGGCCGCTCCGGCGACGAGTTCGTCTACTCCGACATCGTGGCGAAGACCTTCGACACCGACCACCACCAGATCCGGGTGGCCGCCCGCGACCTGCTGCCCCCGCTGGAGGCGGCGGTGGCGGCGATGAGCGAGCCGATGGTCAGCCACGACTGCGTGGCGTTCTGGCTGCTCAGCCAAGAGGTGTCCCGGCACGTCAAGGTGGTCCAGTCCGGCCAGGGCGCGGACGAGATCCTGGGCGGCTACCACTGGTACCCGCCGCTGGCCGGCGTCGACCGGGAGCAGGCCGTCGAGACGTACGCGAAGGCGTTCCTCGACCGGGACGCGGCCGGGCTGGCCCGGGTGCTGGACCCGGCGTGGCTGGCCGACGGCGACCCGGCGCGGGAGTTCGTGGCCGCCCACCTGGCCCGGCCCGGCGCGCAGACCGCCGTCGACGCGGGCCTGCGGATCGACACCCAGATCATGCTGACCGACGACCCGGTGAAGCGGGTCGACAACATGACCATGGCGCACGGGCTGGAGGCCCGGGTGCCGTTCCTCGACCACGAGTTCGTGGAGCTCGCCGCGACCTGCCCGCCGGAGCTGAAGCTGGCCCAGGGCGGCAAGGGCGTGCTGAAGGAGATCGGCCGCCGGGTCCTGCCGCACGAGGTCATCGACCGGCCGAAGGGTTACTTCCCCGTGCCGGGCCTCACCCACCTGGAGGGCAAGCTCCTCGACCGGGTACGCGACGCGCTGCACGCGCCCGCCGCCCGCCACCGCAACCTGTTCCGCACCGAGTACGTCGACGCGCTGCTGGCCGAACCGAACGCCGAACTCACCCCGTTGAACGGAAACAAGCTGTGGCAGCTAGGACTCCTGGAAATGTGGCTCCAGAGCCACGGAATCGACTGACCGTGAGCGACACCCTGGCGACCGGGACGGCGCGCACCGACCGGGAACGGGTGCTGGGCCGCCGCCGCGAGCGGGTGGGGCCGGGCGGCGACCCGGTGGCGCCCGCCCCGGCCCGGCCGGACGCCCCGGACGGGCCGGCCGAGGGGAAACAGCCGGCCGGCGGCGGCGTGGTGCTCGACTGCGGCTGGGGGCGGCTGGTGTTCGGCCAGACGTTCACCGAGCAGGCCGCCGTGGCGGCGGTGCTGCGCTCGGAGGCGGCCGGGGCACGGGACATCTGCATCTACCTGCGCGACCCGCACGTGCTGGTGTCCCGGCTGCCCGACGAGCTGTTCATCGACCCGTCGCTGACGTACCGGCTGCGGCTGCCCGCGCCGCCGACCGCCGCCGACGAGCGCGACGGGCTGCCCGGGCTGCGGATCCGGACGCTGCGCGACGCGGACGACGCCGACGCGGTGAACCGGATCTACGCCCGCAACGGCATGGTCACCGCCCCGGTCGACGTGCTCGTCGACAACGCCCGCACCGACCGGTTCCTGCACCTGGTCGCCGAGGACGCCGCCGGGGACGTGGTCGGCACGATCACCGGCGTGGACCACGTCGCGGTCTTCGCCGACCCGGACAACGGGGCGAGCCTGTGGTGCCTCACCGTGGACTTCAACACCGCGCCACCCGGCACCGGCCAGGCGCTGCTGACGGAGCTGGCGGCCCGGCTCACCGCGCGCGGGCGGGCGTTCGTCGACCTGTCGGTGCTGGCCGAGAACACCGGGGCGATCCGGCTGTACGAGCGGCTCGGCTTCTACCGCACCGCGACGCTCTGCGTGAAGCGGAAGAACCCGATCAACGAGCGGCTGTTCCTGCCGGCCGCCCCGAAGGGGTACGACCGGCTCAACCCGTACGCGAAGATCGTCGCGGACGAGGCGATGCGCCGGGGCATCCGGGTGGAGGTCACCGACCCGGAGTGGGGCGAGCTGCGGCTGAGCAACGGCGGCCGGACGATCGTCACCCGCGAGTCGCTGTCCGAGCTGACCTCGGCGGTGGCGATGAGCCGCTGCGACGACAAGCGGGTCACCCGGCGCATCCTCACCGAGGCGGGCCTGTCGGTGCCGGCCGGGCGCACCGCGACCGGCGACGACGCCGACGTCGAGTTCCTGGCCGAGGTGGGCCGGGTGGTGGTGAAGCCGGCGCGCGGCGAGCAGGGCAACGGCATCACCGTCGGCGTACGCACGCCGGAGGCGCTGACCGCCGCCGTGGCGCTGGCCCGCGGCTTCTGCCCGGACGTGCTGATCGAGCAGATGCGCGACGGCGAGGACCTGCGGGTGATCGTCATCGACCACGAGGTGGTGGCCGCCGCCGTCCGGCGGCCCGCCCAGGTCACCGGCGACGGGGTGCACGACGTCGCCGAGCTGATCGAGCGGCAGAGCCGCCGCCGGGCCGCCGCCACCGGGGGCGAGTCGCGCATCCCCGTCGACGACATGACCCGGGAGGTCGTCGCCGAGGCCGGCTACGAGCTGAGCGACGTGCTGCCCGAGGGGACGGTGCTGGCCGTGCGCCGCACCGCGAACCTGCACACCGGCGGGACGATCCACGACGTGACGGGCGAGCTGCACCCGGCGATCGCCGAGGCGTGCGTGGCGGCCAGCCGGGCGCTGGACATCCCGGTGACCGGGCTGGATCTGCTGGTCAGCGCCCCGGACGACCCGGAGCACGTGTTCATCGAGGCCAACGAGCGGCCCGGCCTGGCCAACCACGAGCCGCAGCCGACCGCCGAGCGCTTCGTCGACCTGCTCTTTCCCGGCACGCGGGCACCGCAACGCCTCTGGACACCGGCGGGTGCGGCAAGCTCTCAGGCATGACCGCACGCAAACCCGTCCCGCTGAAGATCGACCTGGACTACCTCCGCCAGGTGCTGGTGGAGCTGCTGGAGATCCCGAGCCCGTCGGGGCGCACCGACCACGTGCAGCAGTACGTGGGCGAGCGCCTCTGGGCGCTCGGGATCTCCTCCACCCTGACCCGGCGCGGCGCGCTCAGCGCCTGCCTGCCGGGCCCCCGGGAGACCGGGGCGGACCGGGCGGTCGTGGTGCACACCGACACCATCGGCGGGATGGTGAAGCGGCTCAAGGAGAACGGCCGGCTGGAGCTGATGCAGGTCGGCACGCACAGCGCCCGGTTCGCCGAGGGCGCGCACGTGCGGATCTTCACCGACGACCTGGACCGGGTGATCAGCGGCCAGGTGCTGCCGCTGAAGGCCAGCGGGCACCGCTACAACGAGGCCGTCGACCTCCAGGGGGTCGGCTGGGAGCAGGTCGAGGTGCGGGTCGACGAGCCCGTGGCCGACGAGGCCGGGCTGCGGGCGCTCGGCATCGACGTCGGGGACTTCGTGGCGTTCCTGCCGAATCCGACGATCACCCCGAGCGGGTACGTCAAGTCCCGGCACCTGGACGACAAGGCCGGGGTCGCGGCGGTGCTGACCGCGTTCAAGGCGATGGTCGACGCGGGCGTCACCCCGGCGGTGACCGCGCACCTGCTGGTGACGGTCACCGAGGAGATCGGGCACGGGGCGAGCCACGGCCTCGACCCGGACGTCGCCGAGATCGTCTCCGTGGACGCCGCGGTGGTCGCCCCCGGGCAGCAGTCCCGGGAGAACGCGGCCACCCTGGCCATGGGCGACGGGGTGGGCCCGTTCGACTACCACCTGACCCGCAACCTCGCCTCGATCGCCCGCGAGCACGGGGTGGACCTGGTGCGCGACGTCTTCGAGTTCTACCGCTCGGACGTGGCGGCGGCGGTGGAGGCGGGCGCGCACGCCCGGGTGGCGCTGCTCGGCTTCGGGGTCGACGCCACCCACGGCCACGAGCGCACCCACCTCGACGGGCTGGGCCACCTCACCCAGTTGCTCTGCCTCTACCTCCAGAGCGACCTGGTGTTCCCCGAGTGGGACGCCGAGCCCGAGGGCGACCTGGCCGACTTCCCGTCGCTGGCGGTGCAGCCGGCCAGCGAGGAGGGCCCGCGCGAGGGCCCCATCGGCATCGCCGACTGACCGCTCCGGCAGCGCCCGTCGGGGCCGCTCCGGCAGCGCCCGTCGGGGCCGCCCCGGCAGCGCCGGCAGCGCCGGCCGACCGTGCCTGAGCCGCTGGTCGAAATCCGTTGCCGACGCCCCCGGGGAGTGGATAGCGTGGCGGTACACGGGAAAGGAGGTGGTCCAGACTTGTATAGCAATCGGACTCGTGAGGTGGCTGTCCGCTAGCCGCTGTCCTCGACAGTGAGAACCTGCCCGCCGCGAGGCGGGTGCACGATCGTCGAGACCGTGTGGCAGCGGTGCGGCGAAACCACGACAGCCACCCGACCCCCGGGGTGCCGGCCAAGTCCAGCCGGCCCGTGCGCGAGCACGGAAGCCCCGGGGGTCGCTTCATGTATCCGCCGGGGAGAGCGCCGTGTCCATGCGTGAACTGGTGGTGCTCGGGACGGCCAGCCAGACCCCGACCCGGGCGCGCAACCACAACGGGTACGTGCTGCGCTGGGACGACGAGGTGATCCTCTTCGACCCGGGCGAGGGCAGCCAGCGGCAGCTCCTGCACACCGGCGTCACCGCCACCGACCTGACCCGGATCTGCGTCACCCACTTCCACGGCGACCACTGCCTCGGGCTGCCCGGCACCATCCAGCGGCTGTCGCTGGACCGGGTCCCGCGCCCGGTGGCGGTGCACTTCCCGGCCGGCGGGGCCGACTACTTCGCCCGGCTGCGGCACGCCAGCTCCTTCCACGAGACCGCCGAGCTGGCCGTCGAACCGATCAGCGCCGACGGGCAGCGGGTCTCCCTGCGCGGCGGCGTCCTGGAGGCCCGCCGGCTGCGGCACCCCATCGAGACGTACGGCTACCGGCTCGTCGAGCCGGACGGCTGCCGGATGCTGCCGCAGCGGCTGGCCGCGTACGGGATATCCGGCCCGGCCGTCGGCGAGCTGCTGCGCGCCGGCCACCTCGACGTCGGCGGGCGGCGCGTCACCCGCGACGAGGTGAGCGTGACCCGCCCCGGGCAGCGGTTCGCGTTCGTGATGGACACCGGGCTCTGCGACAACGTGTACGCCCTCGCCGAGCACGCCGACCTGCTGGTCATCGAGTCGACGTTCCTGGCGAGCGAGGCCGCGCTCGCCGCCGAGGTCGGGCACCTCACCGCCGGTCAGGCCGCTCAGGTGGCGGCCGAGTCGGGGGTACGCACGCTGGTGCTCACCCACTTCTCCCAGCGCTACGGCGACGCCCGGCGCTTCGCCGACGAGGCCCGCGAGCACTTCGCCGGTGAGCTGGTCGTCGCCGAGGACCTGACGACCGTCCCGGTGCCGCCCCGGCGGGTACCCTCGGCCGGGTGACGATCACTCTCCGCCACGCCACCGTCGACGACCTACGTGCCGTGGGGGCGCTGCACCAGCGTTCCCGGGTGGCGGCGTACTCGTCGTTCCTGCCGGCGGAGGCCCTCGCGGACCCGACGGAGGAGGCGATGGGGTGGTACTGGGTGGAGCGGTGGACCTGGGAGCGCGACGACCACCTGATGACCATCGCCGAGCGTGACGGCCGGCTGGTCGGCTTCAGCTACGTGGGCCCGGACGACGCGGGCGACCCGGCGACCGGGCTGCTCAACGCCATCCACCTCGAACCCGCCGAGCGGGGCCGGGGCACCGGCCGGGCGCTGATGGACGACGCGCTGGCCACCATGCGCGACCGGGGCCGGACGCGGGCGGTGCTGTGGGTGCTGGCGGGCAACGCGCCGGCCCGGCGCTTCTACGAGCGGGGCGGCTGGCAGCCCACCGGCGAGCGCCGGGAGGAGCTGATCGGCACCGCCCTGACCCCCCAGCTCCGCTACGCCCGCGCTGTGTAAGGAAGGGCCCCCTGTTAACGCATACGGTAGAGAAGGGTTCCCCTCTCACCCTCGCCCCGAGCGCGCCGCCAGGCGGCCAAGCTAGAGGCGTACGTGGTGACGGCGAGCGGGCCGCCGACGGACCCCGGTGCGCCGGTCCAGCCGCTCCTTCCGTATCCGGAGCGCAGTACCTTGGGGTTCATCGGATCGCCGATCGCTTCCTTCAGTTCAGCGCCTGCCGACATTAGGCTGTGCTCGCCCTCGCGGAACGTGCCGGAGGAAGGGGCATTTGGCAGATGATCTTGCGCAGCAAAGTGAAGGAAAACGAGGAAGTTGATCTTTAGAACCGCAGGTCAAGAAGTCTGCTCCCCGCGCACGCGGGGGTGATCCCGGCGTGTTGACCGAGAAGATCAAGGCGGGCGTCCTGCTCCCCGCGCACGCGGGGGTGATCCGGAGGCGAACCGGCGATGACCATCCCCGACCTCCTGCTCCCCGCGCACGCGGGGGTGATCCCGCGACAAGCGAATCAGCGGGCGCGGACGGGCCCTGCTCCCCGCGCACGCGGGGGTGATCCCGCCACCACCACCGAGCGGGCCCTCGTCGCCAACTGCTCCCCGCGCACGCGGGGGTGATCCCCGAGGCCGCCTCTTCTTCCTCCGGGTGCCCGTCTGCTCCCCGCGCACGCGGGGGTGATCCCGTACGAGTCGTACTGCGCGGCGGGCCAGGGCTCTGCTCCCCGCGCACGCGGGGGTGATCCCGATCGCCTCAGCGGCCGGACGGTGCGTGCTGCCTGCTCCCCGCGCACGCGGGGGTGATCCCAGGATGCTTTTTCCCGAGCCGGTGCCGCACGACTGCTCCCCGCGCACGCGGGGGTGATCCGATCGGCCACACCGACGGCCGGTTCACCGACCCCTGCTCCCCGCGCACGCGGGGGTGATCCCGATGGCGACCGGCTGGGCGCTGAACGCGAACGCTGCTCCCCGCGCACGCGGGGGTGATCCCCGATCGCGTGATGATCTCGATCGTGCCTGGCGCTGCTCCCCGCGCACGCGGGGGTGATCCGATCCACCGCCGGCTTCTGCTGGGCGCGGTCGGCTGCTCCCCGCGCACGCGGGGGTGATTCCGCGCGCCGGCGAGCCGGGTCGAACACGGCGCCCTGCTCCCCGCCCACGCGGGGGTGATCCTGAGCGTGAATCGGCGCTCCGCCTCCGTGCGCACTGCTCCCCGCGCACGCGGGGGTGATCCCTCATGTGCACGTCGTACGCGGAGGGGGTGTAGCTGCTCCCCGCGCACGCGGCGGTGATCCCACACCGCCCGCCACCGTCTTGTTGGCCAGGGCCTGCTCCCCGCGCACGCGGGGGTGATCCGGCGCAGAGGCCGGCGCAGGTCTTCGACCTGGACTGCTTCGCACGTGGACCGATTCCAAACGCGGCGGTCCGCCGAACCCGTCCAGGCCGCACCGGACCAGCCCGGACGGCCGGGAGCCGCACGGCCGCGCAGGCGACGAGCCGTACTCCCAGACGACGAAGGTCCCCAGCCTCACACGCTGGGGACCTTCGGCGGCGTTCGGGGGAATCAGCCCAGCGGGCTGCTCTTCTTCGCCAGGTCGACGAAAGACTGCCAGGTGCCGGGGGTGAAGCGGAGGGTGCCGCCGTCACGGTCCTTGGTGTCGCGCACCAGCACGACGCCCGGCATGTTGTCCGCGACCTCGACGCAGGACCCGCCGTTGCCGCCGGACCTGGTCGACTTCCGCCACTGCGGGGTCGTCATCGACTCCATGACTTGGCCACCTCCTTGATCAGTTCGATGGACTGCCGGCGGGAAAGCGCCTCGTTCCGCACGATTTCCCACGTCTTCGCGAGCCTAGCAACGTCGGCGGGCGCATCGACGATCTGCGCGTTGAGCTGGTTGTCCGCGTGCGCCACCCGCGCGCCGTCGGGCAGCTCGGCGATGATGAACTGGCCGGCCAGCCCCAGGTACATGCCGGCGTCGACGGGCACGACGTGCACCTGGACGTGTTCCCGCATCGATTGTTCGGCAAGGTGGTCGAGCTGTTCCGCCATGAGCCCCGGCTGATCGAGCACGGGTCGGCGCAGCACGCTCTCGTCCACCACTGCGATGAACTGCGGTGGGCGCTCGCGCTCCAGGATCTCCTGCCGGTTGAGCCTGGACGCGACGATCCGCTCCACCTCGTCGGCGGTGAACCGCCCGCCCGCGAGCGTCGCCCGCGCGTACCGCTCGGTTTGGAGCAAACCCGGGAGGTACGACAGCTCGAACCAGCGCAGCGTGGTCGCGTCGCGCTCGAACTCGATCCATTCGCGCAGCCAGACCGGCTCGGCGTCCAGTTTGGCCAGTTCGCGGAGCATCCGACCGAACCGGTCACCGAGCTGGTAGTGCTCGTCGACCGCCTTCATGTACTCCTTCGTCGGCGGGCGTCCCCCCGTCTCGACGGAGCTGACATGCGAGCCGGAGTAACCGATGGACCGGCCGAACTCTTCCTGGCTGGTCCCGAGTGACGCTCGGAACAGTCGCAGCTCCCCGAGCACGTAGTTCGTGGCAGTGCCCATCCGTCCCCCAGTTTCGGCTCGTCCTCGTCGGCGTGTCCCGCACGCCCGCCCGGTCGGGCCGCTGACCTGCGCGGACCGAGCGAGCGCGTATCGAGAGTAACGACGCTCTCACCAGACTGTCACCACGCGGATTCGCTTTCGGCCCGGAGGCGGAGGCGAGTTCTGCGCCGGGGGTCGCCCGGTCCTTCCGCGAGCCGGCGACCCCCGCCTACACCACGAGGAGGAAAGGAATGAGCCCTGAACGGGGACAGGCGTCGAGAGTGAACCCGCTGGTCACCGCCGGCGACGTGCTCACCCTCCAACCGTGTGACTACTGCATCGGGCAGACGGTGCTGTCGTTGCAGGTCACCTACGTTCCTCGGTACGCGAACTTCCTGGCGTCGCGGTGGGTGCGGCTCGAAGGGCTGGAGCTGCGCCCCGACGGAACGCCGTGGCGCGAGCGAGTCGTGATGGTCCGGGTGCAGGCCATCATCGACGCCCCGACGGCCCGCCCGGGGCCCGAGACGCGGGAGCGGTGATGGCCCCACACCCACCGAGGTACGCGGGCGGCCCGTGCTTCGTCTGCGGCGCGCCGTGGCCGTGCTTCGAGCGGCAGTTGTCGACTCTCGTGGAGTTCGCCGGCCGGGGCGAACTGCTCGTGGCATACATGGGTGACTGGTACCGCCTGGGGGTCGAGGAACGCCAGCGGCGCGGTCTGCCACCCGACCCGGGCATGGAGCTGCGGCACCTGGGGTGGCTCGACATGGTCCTGCCCGCGCAGGGCGAACAGCGCAGCGGTGATGTCTGAGGCCGCGCCGCCCAGAAGGCCGATGCCAGGCGGCCTGAGGCCGATGCCAGGCGACCTTCTGCACGTCACCCGCGCCGCCAGCGTCCAGTTCGTGCGGCCGATCTTCTTCCGCGTCATCCGCGTTCACGACGACTGGCACACCTACCAGGGCTGGCTCTGGCTCGACGGCTGCCGCTGCCAAGGCCGGTGCGGAGCGGGCGGGGGCCGAACGCTGGCCTCGCCCGCTCCGCACCGGCGGCGGCGTTAATAAGGGGCCCTTCCGCTACCGAAAGCGTTAACAAGGTGCCCTTCCTTACAGCTTCAGCGGGCGCCGAGGTGGGCCAGCAGGTCCTGCCGGGTGAGCACGCCCTTGGGCTTGCCGTCGACCAGCACCAGCGCCGCGTCGGACTTCTCCAGCAGGGCGACCGCCTCGCTGACCGGCTGGCCGCCGCCGATCATCGGCAGCGGGTCGGCGGTGTGCCGCTCGATGGTGTCGTGCAGGTGCGCCTGGCCGGTGAACAGGGCGTCGAGCAGGTCCTTCTCGGCGACCGAGCCGGCCACCTCGCCGGTGACCACGGGCGGCTCGGCCTTGAGCACCGGGAGCTGGGAGACGCCGTACTCGCGCATGTAGTCGATGGCGTCGCGGACCGTCTCGGTGGGGTGCACGTGCACCAGCTCGGGCAGCCCGCCGGGCTTGCCCGCGAGGGCGTCGGCGACGGTCGGCTCGGTGCCGGAGTTGTCGAGGAAGCCGTACCGGGCCATCCACGCGTCGTTGAAGATCTTCGACAGGTAGCCCTTGCCGCTGTCGGGCAGCAGCACCACGATCACGTCGTCCGGGCCGGCGTCGCGGGCCACCTCCAGCGCGGCGACCACGGCCATCCCGCAGGACCCGCCGACCAGCAGCCCCTCCTCGCGGGCCAGCCGCCGGGTCATCTCGAACGACGCCTTGTCGGAGACCTCAACGATCCGGTCGGCGACGTCCCGGTCGTAGGTGGTGGGCCAGAAGTCCTCGCCGACGCCCTCCACCAGGTAGGGACGGCCGGTGCCACCGGAGTAGACGGAGCCCTCCGGGTCCGCCCCGACGATCTGCACCCGGCCGTCGGAGGCCTCCTTCAGGTAGCGACCGATGCCGGAGATGGTGCCGCCCGTGCCCACCCCGGCGACGAAGTGGGTCAGCCGGCCGTCGGTCTGCTTCCACAGCTCGGGGCCGGTGGTCTCGTAGTGCGAGCGCGGGTTGGCCGGGTTGCTGTACTGGTCGGGCTTCCACGCGCCGGGGATCTCCCGGGCCAGCCGGTCGGAGACGTTGTAGTAGGAGCGCGGGTCCTCCGGCGCGACGGCGGTCGGGCAGACCACCACCTCCGCGCCGTACGCCCGCAGCACGTCCTGCTTGTCCTGGCTGACCTTGTCGGGGCAGACGAACACGCACCGGTAGCCCTTGAGCTGCGCCACCAGGGCCAACCCGACGCCGGTGTTGCCGCTGGTCGGCTCGACGATCGTGCCGCCGGGCCGCAGGATGCCGGCGGCCTCGGCGTCCTCGACCATGCGCAGCGCGATGCGGTCCTTCACCGAGCCGCCCGGGTTGAGGTATTCCACCTTCGCCAGCACGGTGGCCCGGATGCCCTCGGTCACGTTGCGCAGCCGCACCAGCGGGGTGTTGCCGATCATCTCGACGACGTTGTCGTAGTAGTGCACCTCGTTGTGCCCTTCGTTGCGGCGCCGGCGACGGCGGCCGGGCAGACGTTGATTCGACGCCCAGGGTACGTCCCGTCAGGGCACCACATGGCCCGGGATGACGGAGGCCCGGCGGACCTCCCACTCCAGGAACCGCTCGGTCTCCGCGAGCACCGCACCGGCCAGCCAGGTCACCATCACCGCGTCGTCGGCCAGGCCGAAGACCGCCAGCGGGATCTCCGGGAGCAGGTCGATCGGCGAGACGATGTACGCCGTCGCCGCGGTCATCAGGGCCAGCCGGAGGCCGCCGTCGTACTCGCCGCGGGTGGTGGCCCGGATCATCCGGGGCAGCGCCGCCAGCCGGGCCCCCAGCGACGGGCCGCCCCGCGCCCCGGCGGTCAGCGCCCGGGCCAGCGCCGCGAACGCCGCGCCGCGCTTCAGTGTCTTCCCCATCTCCACGCCCCTTTCGACTCCACAGCGTGCGGTGTCCACGCAAGGGGTACCCGCAACAGTCGCCTCCCAGCCAGAAACCGGGCAGTACGACGACAGCGGCGTGTCGTATCGGCGCGATAATGTCGGTGCATGGGGGTCGCTGGGGTCGCTGGCTCAATCGCACCGGCCGGTCCGCGCGGGCGGTCCGCCCCGCGCTGGCAGCCCGGCCCGCGCTGGCAGCGGGCGCGGCGGCTGGCCCGCGTCGCGGCGATCGGCACGGGCGCCACCGCCGCGGCCGCCGCGGCGACGACCGGGGTCCTGCTCGGCCAGGCCCGGCAGGCCCGGCGCACCATCCCGATGGCCGAGGCTCCCCCGCCGCGCTGCGACGGCGTCTACGGCGCGAAGCTCCCCGGCCCGCCGCTGACCATGGTCGTCCTCGGCGACTCCTCCGCCGCCGGCTACGGCGTGCACCGCCGCCGGGAGACGCCGGGTTCGTTGCTGGCCACCGGGCTGTCCCGCCGGCTGCACCGGCCGGTGCGGCTGCGCCGGTTCGCCGTGGTGGGCGCCATCTCCTCGGGCCTGAAGCCGCAGGTGGAGGCCGCGCTGGAGGTGTCGCCCGACGTCGCGGTGATCCTGATCGGCGGCAACGACGTCACCAACCGCACCCCGCCGGCCCTGGCGGTGCGCTACCTGGTCGACGCGGTCCGCGCGCTGCGCGGGGTCGGCTGCGAGGTGGTGGTCGGCACCTGCCCCGACCTCGGTGCCATCCAGCCGATCCAGCCGCCGCTGCGCTGGCTGGCCCGGCGGTGGAGCCGGCAGCTCGCCGCCGCCCAGACGGTGGCGGTGGTCGAGGCGGGCGGCTGGACGGTCTCCCTCGGGGACCTGCTCGGCCCCCGGTTCGTCGCCGAGCCGACCCGGATGTTCGCCTGGGACCGGTTCCATCCCTCCGCGGAGGGGTATGCGGTGGCCGCCGCCGCGCTGCTGCCGACGGTGCTCTCCGCGCTCGGCGGGGCGCCGGAGCGCCGCGCCGGCCTCGCCCGGGGCGAGGGTGTCCGGTCGCTGCCGGAGGCGGCCCAGGAGGCGGCCCGGCACGCCGGAACGGAGGTCAGCGCCACCCAGGTCCGGGGCCGCGACCGCGGGCCGGGCGGGCGGTGGGCGCAGCTGCGCCGGCGGGCCTTCTTCGGCGTCGGCGCGGTGCCGCAGGCCGGTCCGGCAGCCGACTCACCCACACTGGAAGGACGGCCATGACCGAGCACGGCGGCAGGCGCGGTGGCGGTGACCGGGGGCTCGGCGCGGAGCTCGCCGTCCGGCTGGGCCGGGCGGCGGCGATGTCCCTGGTCGCCGGGACGATCGGCGGCGCGGCCGTCCTGGCCGGCGAGGCGTTCCTGGCCCGCAACCGCCCGTACGCCCAGCCCGAGCTGGGCCTGGCCCTGCGCGCCACGATCGGCCGGGCCGGCGCGCCGCCGCTGCGGCTGGTCCTGCTCGGCGACTCGTCCGCGCTGGGGGTCGGGGTGGCCCGGCTCGGCGACACCGTCGGTGGCCAGTTGGCCAACCTGCTCGCCGAGGGTCCGACCGGCCGGCGGGTGCACCTGTCCAGCGTCGGGGTGTCCGGCTCCCGCTCCACCGACCTGGCCACCCAGGTGGCCCGGGCGCTGCTCGGCCCGCGCCCCGACGTGGCGGTGGTCCTGATCGGCGCCAACGACGCCACCGCGCTGCGCAGCCCGGCCGAGGCCGGGGCCTACCTCGGGTCGGCCGTGCGGCGGCTGCGCGAGGCGCAGGTCGAGGTGGTGGTCGGCACCTGCCCGGATCTCGGCGCGGCCCGCGCGATCGCCCCGCCGCTGCGGCAGGTGGTCGGCTGGTCCGGCCGGCGGATCGCCCGCGCGCAGACGACGGCCGCGCTGGACGCGGGCGGCACGGTGGTCGACCTGGGCACCGAGACCGGCCCGGTGTTCCGGGCCGACGCCGGCACGTTCTGCCACGACGGCTTCCACCCGTCCGCCGACGGGTACCGGATCTGGGCGCACGCCCTGCTCCCGGCCGTCGCCGCCGCCGCGGACGTCGCCCCCCGCCATTGATCGGGCCCGCCCGGCGGGCGGCGGGCCGGGGTGACATTTCCCGCTGGTCGCTCTGCTTCCCGGTAGGTTACCGCCAAGTTAACGTTGGTTCATGCCGACTGAGTCGTCCCGCGATGCCGTCATCGTCGCCACCGCCCGCTCCCCCATCGGCCGGGCGCACAAGGGTTCCCTGCGCGACGTCCGCCCCGACGACCTCGCCGCCACCATCGTCCGGGCCGCCCTGGACAAGGTCCCCCAGCTCGATCCGACCGAGATCGACGACCTCTACCTCGGGTGCGGCCTGCCCGGCGGCGAGCAGGGCTTCAACATGGCCCGCGTGGTCGCCACCCTGCTGGGCCTCGACGGCCTGCCCGGCGCCACGCTCACCCGCTACTGCGCCTCGTCGCTCCAGACCACCCGGATGGCGATGCACGCGATCCGGGCCGGCGAGGGCGACGTGTTCGTCTCCGCCGGGGTGGAGACCGTCTCCCGCTACGCGCGCGGCAACTCCGACGCGCTCCCGCCGCAGGCGCAGGAGCTGGTCGGGGGCGGCTGGGAGAACCCGCGCTTCGCCGCCGCGCGGGAGCGCTCGGCGCGGCGCGCCGAGGGCGGCGCGGAGGTCTGGGCCGACCCCCGCTCCACCGGGGAACTGCCCGATGTCTACCTGGCCATGGGGCAGACCGCCGAGAACCTGGCCCAGGCGTACGACGTGAGCCGCGCCGAGATGGACGCCTTCGGCGTGCGCAGTCAGAACCTGGCCGAGAAGGCGATCGCCGACGGCTTCTGGGCCCGCGAGATCACCCCGGTCACCACGCCCGACGGCACCGTGGTCGACACCGACGACGGCCCCCGTCCCGGGGTGACCCTGGAGGGCGTCGCCGGGCTCAAGCCGGTGTTCCGCCCCGACGGCCGGATCACCGCCGGCAACTGCTGCCCGCTCAACGACGGCGCGGCCGCCGTGGTGATCATGAGCGCCCAGCGGGCCCGGGACCTCGGCCTCACCCCGCTGGCGCGGATCGTCTCCACCGGCGTCACCGCCCTCTCCCCCGAGATCATGGGCCTCGGGCCGGTGGAGGCGTCGAAGCAGGCCCTGCGCCGCGCCGGGATGACCATCGACGACGTCGACCTGGTGGAGATCAACGAGGCGTTCGCCGCCCAGGTCATCCCCTCCTACCGGCAGCTCGGCATCGACGAGGAGAAGCTGAACGTGATGGGCGGCGCGATCGCCGTCGGCCACCCGTTCGGCATGACCGGCGCCCGGATCACCGGCACGCTGCTCAACGCCCTGGACTGGCACGACAAGAGCATCGGCCTGGAGACGATGTGCGTCGGCGGCGGACAGGGCATGGCCATGGTCCTCGAACGCCTGAGCTGAGCCGCGCGTCGCCTCCCGGCGCTCCCGCCGACCGCACGGGCGGCCGGCCAACGGGGTCGGCGCACGGGCTGCCGCGCGGCGCCGGCGCACGGGCATCCTGCCACGCGGGGCCGGCGCGCGGACATCCTGCCACGCGGGGCCGGCGCGCGGGCGTCAGAGCGCGGACCGGGTCGCCGTCACCTCGGCGGCGGCCCGGGTCAGCACGGCGTCGGCCGGGGCCGCCGCCAGCAGGTCGGCGGCGACCACCCGGAGCTGGTCGGGCAGGGCCAGGTCGTTGTCGAGCCGGGGCACCGCCCGGCGGGGCTGCCCCTCGGCGTCGGCGGCGAGGTTCGCGATCTCCTGCACCAGCCGGTGCACCAGGTCGGCCCGGGGCACGTTGCCGCCGCCGGCCGAGGCCGCCCAGCGCGGCTGCTGCCAGTGCCCGACCTGACGGACCAGCAGCTCCACGGCCCGGCCCAGTTCCGCTGCGCTCACCGCGCCGAGTCTACGGACGCCGGGCCGACGTGCCCCGTGCGGTCGCCGTGCCCGGCGCGGCCGGTGGACGGCCGGGGCGGGGCGGCCGGGCCGGAACACGACGGCGCCCGCCGCCGCGAGGTCGCGGGGCGGGCGCCGTCGAGCGACGAGGGTCAGTCGTCGCCCTGGAAGTAGCTCAGCAGGCGCAGGATCTCGATGTAGAGCCAGACCAGGCTGACCAGGATGCCGAACGCGGCCGTCCAGGAGTAGCGCTGGGGCAGCCCCATCCGGACGCCCTCCTCGACCTCCGCGAAGCTGAGCACGAAGCTCAGCGAGGCGACCACGATGCAGACCAGGCTGAAGCCGATGGCCAGCGGGCTGCCGTCGCGCAGGCCGGTGTTGACGCCGAACAGCGCCAGCACCAGGTTGATCAACATGACCGCGAACAGGCCGACCATCGCCGCGACCATGCCTCGGACGAACTTCGGGGTGGCCCGGATGACCCGCGCCTTGTAGAGCATGGCCATCAGGAAGAACACGCCGAAGCTGGCCACCACGGCCTGGAGCACGATGCCGTCGTAGAGCGAGTTGAACGCCTTGCTCACCATGCCGACGAAGACGCCCTCGACGACGGCGTACGCGATGACCAGCGCCGGGTTCGCCATCCGGGAGAACGAGATGATCAGGCCGAGGACCAGGCCCACGACCGCCGCGCCGATCCAGGCCACGCCGAGCAGCGCGTCCGGGACGAGCACCCAGGCCGCCGCGGCGGACGCGCCGAGGATGCCCAGCAACACGACGGTCTTGACCACCACGTCGTCGATCGACATCGGCGTCACGGTGGGCGGCGCGGCCGGGTAGCCCGTCGCGCCCGGGTACTGCTGCGGATAGCCGGGCTGCCCGTAGGGCCCGGTCGGGGCGTACCCGGTGGCCCGTTCCCGCTCGGCCGCCTGGCCGAGTCGGGCGAGCACCGGGTTCGAAGTCTTCACTGTCAGGCCTCCCTCAGGGGGTCGTCGCACGTGAACGTGCCCTTCCAGGGTAGACGGCCCGCTCGACGCCGTGGAGATCACCGACCGGCGCAGGAGCTGTGAAGAAGCTGAGAGACCCGCCGTGACGCCCTCGCCGTCACCGGCGGTCGCCCTCACCGGCGCCGTCACCGTGCTGCGCGTGCCCGGGGCGGGGGTCGAACCCGCACGCCTTGCGGCAGCCGCTTTTAAGGCGGCCGTGTCTGCCGTTCCACCACCCGGGCTGGGCGGCCCCGCGCGTCGCCCACGCGCCGGTGCAGTGTCACCGTAGCGGGTCCGCCACGACCCGGCGTACCCCGGCGGCGCTCCCGCACTAGGGTCGACCCGTGAGCAGCGCAGCCCCCACGGCCCCCGACGCCGCCCCCGACCAGGCAGTCCGTTCCGACGTCCCGACCCGGGCCGCCGGCCGGTGGGCCCGGCTGCGGGCCGCCGTCGCCCGGCACCGGGCCGACCTGCTCGTCGGGCTGCTGTTCGCGGCCCTGGCGGGCTGGCTCACCCACGGGCTCTGGCCCGACCCGTCCGGCCGGGTGCTGGCGCTCAACCCCGAGGACCAGACGCTGTACGAGTGGTTCCTGGCCGTCGACTCGCGCGCCCTGCTCGGCGACTTCGGGCTGCTCACCGACCGGCTCAACGCCCCCGACGGGGTGAACCTGATGGCCAACACCACGGTCATCGCGCTCGGCGTCGCCTTCGCCCCGGTCACCCTGCTGTTCGGCGCGCCGGTCACCTTCGCCCTGCTCGCCGGGCTCAACCTCGCCGGCACCGCCCTCGCCTGGCACCTGCTCTTCACCCGCCTCCTCGGTGCGCGACCGCTCGCCGCCGCGCTCGGGGCCGGGCTGTGCGGCTTCGGGCCGGGCATCGTCTCGCAGACCAACAGCCACCTGCACATGACCGCCCAGTGGCTGGTGCCGGTGATCGTCTGGCTGGTGGTCCGGCTGCTGCGCGCGGCCGACCCGCTGGGCCGCGTGGGCCGCCCCGGCGGCACCCCGCCCGACGGCGGCGGCCACCACGGGGGCGACGGCGGGCCGGGGCGGGGCGGCCCCGACCGCCGCCGGATGCTCACCTCCGCCGTGGGCCTCGCCGCCGTGGTCAGCGTCCAGGTCTTCGTCGGCGAGGAGGTGCTCTTCCTCACCGCGCTGACGCTGCTGGTGATGGCCGTCGCGTACGCGCTGGCCGACCGGGCGCTGCTGCGCCGGGCGCTGCCCGGTTTCGCCGGGGGGATGCTGGTCGCCGCCGGGCTGGCCCTGCTCGTGCTGGGATACCCGCTGTGGTTCCAGTTCGCCGGCCCGCAGGGCGTCGCCGACGGCATGTTCAGCCCGGACTACTTCTCGGCCGACCTGGCGAGCTGGTGGACGCTCTCCCCGCTGTCGGCCGCCGGCAGCGACGAGGCGGCCCGGCTCACCACCGGCCCGGCCGAATACAACACCTTCCTCGGCTGGCCCCTGCTCGTGGTCACCCTCGGCTGCGCGGTCTGGCTGGGCCGCCGCCCGCTGGTGCTCGCCTGCGCGGCCGGGGCGCTGGTCATGGGCGCGCTGTCGCTCGGCCCGGACGTGGTCGTCGGCGGCGACCGGACCAGCATCCCCGGCCCGTACGCCCTGCTGGCGGGCCTGCCGGTGGTGGACGGCGCGCTGCCGATGCGATTCGCCCTGGCGGTGCTGCCGCTGGCCGGCACGCTGCTGGTGCTGGCCGTGGACCGGGCGCTGCGCGGCACCGGCCGGGCGCGCCGGCTGGTGCCGGCGGCGGTCGGGCTCGCGCTGCTGCCGGTCCTGCCGGCCCCCCTGCCCACCGCCGAGCGGCCGGCGCTGCCGGAGTTCATCGCGGCCGGCCACTGGCGGGAGTGCGTCCGCCCCGGCGGGGTGCTGGTGCCGGTGCCGCTGCCCACGCCGAAGGAGCCGTGGCCGATGCGCTGGGCCACGGCCGCCGACGCCGCGTTCGCCATGCCCGAGGGCTTCTTCATCGCCCCGTACGGCAAGGGCGGCACCGCCGCCATGGGCACCTGGAAGCGCCCCACGTCGTACCTGCTCAGCGAGGTGGCGAAGCGGGGCGGGCGGCCGGCGATCGGCGACCGGGAGCGGCGGCAGGCGGCCCGGGACGCCGACCGTTGGGGCGCGTCCTGCTTCGCGGTGGCCGACGGCACCCGCCACGCCGACGACCTGCGCGCCACCCTGGACCAGCTCTACGGCCCGGCCACCCGGATCGCCGACGCGTGGATCTGGCGGGTCTGACGCTCCCGCCGGTCCGGTCCGACCCGCCCTGCCGGGCTGCCGCCGCGCCCCGGCCGGTCGCTCAGCGTGGGGCCGCCGCGTGCGCCGCCACCAGCCGCTGCGCGGCCGTGGACGCCCCGTCGGCGCGGACGGCGGCGGCCAGCGCCCGGGCCCGGTCGGCGACCTCCGGGCGCAGGGCGACGGTGAGCGCCGCGACCAGCGAGTCCACGCTGGGCGGGACGGGCTCGTGCGCGCTGCCGACGCCGAGCGCGTCGACCCGGCGCGCGAAGTAGTGCTGGTCGTACACCTGCGGGACGACGACCTGCGGCGCGCCGGCCCGGGCGGCGGCGGTCGTGGTGCCCGCGCCGCCGTGGTGCACCACCGCGGCGACCCGCGGGAACAGCGCCTGCTGGTTGACCTCGCCGACGGCCAGGCAGTCGGGCTGGCCGTCCACGGCCGCCAGCGACGCCCAGCCCCGCGAGACGAGCACCCGACGCCCGAGGGCGCGGGCCGCCCGGACCAGGGTCGTGGTCAGGTGCTGGTCCACGGCGATGCTGCCGAAGCCGAAGTAGACGGGCGGCTCGCCGGCCGCCAGGAAGCTCTCCAGCTCCGGGGGCAGGGCCCGCTCGTCCGGCAGGATCCACGCGCCCGTCTGGACGACGTCGAGGTCGGCGGGGCCGGGCCAGGGCGCCAGCGCCGGGTCGGCGGCCAGCCACGGCCGGTCGGTGAACATGTGGCTGCGCACGTCACCGGCCGGGGGCAGCCCCACCGCCGCCCGCCGCGCGTCGAGGGCGGCCCCGAACGTGTCGTTGAAGTGCCGCGCGTTCTCGGCCCAGAGCGCGGCGTTGTCGGCGGTCGCGGGCGCCGGCGCCTGGCCGGACTGGGGCAGCGGCGGCGGGGGGTGGTGCGGCGACGGGAAGACCGCCGGGCTCCACGTCGCGAAGACGTAGGGCAGGCCGTGCAGCTCCGCCACCGACCGGGCGGCGACCTGGAGGGCGGTCACCGCGACCACGGCGTCGCAGCCCTCGACCGCCGCCGAGAACACCTCGAACTGCACGGCGAGGGAGGCGGCCGCCAACTGCCGGACCCGGGTCGGCGAGGCCGGCACCCTGGGCGTCTGCCGGACGGACGAGGCCGACCGACGCCATTCGGGGCCGATCGGCACGAAGGGAAGCCCGAAGGACCCGATCCACTTGGCGAAGTCCGGGGGCGCGCAGAGGCGCACCTCCTGGTCGAGGGCCCTGAGCTGCATGGCCAGGGCCACCACCGGCTGGACGTCGCCGCGTGACCCGATCGCCGACAACAGAAAACGCACCGGAGCCCGCCTCTCCCCGTGGACCGGACCGGACCGGACGAGAATGGCCCTCGGGCCCGGGGCCGTCAAGGACGCCGGCACGGAGAGTGGCTGTCGCGTAGCGGACGGGCGGCGGGGGTGAGCGGCGTCACCCCAGGTGGGGCCAACCCCGCCAGGAGACGGAATCGACCCCCGCCAATGGGCGGCTAAAGTGTGCCCTTGGTCACACCTCAGCCGCGCGGCTGGGACGCCTCGGCGAACTCCTCACGCGGGTCGTGCAGCTGGCCGAGCGCGACCACCTCGCGCTTGAGGAAGAACGCCAGCGACCAGTCGACCACGACCCGGACCTTGCGGTTGAACGACGGGATCCGCGACATGTGGTACGTCCGGTGCATGAACCACGCCGGCCAGCCGGTCATCTTGATGCCGTAGACCTGGGCGACGCCCTTGTGCAGGCCGAGGCTGGCCACGCTGCCAGCGTGCTTGTGCTTGTAGTCCACCGGCTGACGGCCACGGATCACGTTGGCGATGTTGTCGGCCATCCGGGCGGCCTGGCGCACCGCGTGCTGGGCGCTGGGCGAGCAGAAGTTGCCCGGCTCCTTGGTCAGGTCCGGCACCGCCGCGCAGTCGCCGGCGCTCCACGCGCCCTCGACCACCCGGTCGCCGTCGACGACCTGGAGGGTCGGCAGGCAGGTGACGCGGCGACGCTCGTCGCGCGGGAAGTCGGTGGCGTCCAGCATCGGCGACGGCTTGACGCCGGCCGTCCAGACGATCGTGTCGGAGCGGAAGCTGTCGCCGTCGGAGAGCTTCACCACCCCGTCGACGCAGGACTCCAGGCGGGTGTCCAGCCGGATGTCCATGTTCCGCTTGAGCAGCTGCTGCACCGTGTACGCGCCCATGTCCCGGTCGACCTCGGGCAGCACCCGCTGGGTCGCCTCGACCAGCACCCAGCGCATGTCCTCCGGCTCCAGCTCCGGGTAGTAGCGCAGCGCGTCGCGGGCCATGTCCTCCATCTCGGCCAGGGCCTCGATGCCCGCGTACCCGCCGCCGACGAAGGTGAACGTCAGGGCGCTGCGGCGCACCTGCGCGTCCTGCGTGGCCGCCGCCACGTCGAGCCGGTCGAGCACGTGGTTGCGCAGGTAGATGGCCTCGCCGATGGTCTTGAACCCGATGCCGTGCTCGTGCAGGCCGGGGATCGGCAACGTGCGGGAGACCGAGCCGGGGGCCACCACGACGTGGTCGTAGGGGATCTCCCGGGTCGGGCCGCTGATCGGCTGCACCGTGGCGACCTTGCGGTCGTGCTCGATCCGGGTGACCGTGCCGGCCACCACCTTGCACCGCCGCAACTCCCGCCGCAGCGGCACCACGGAGTGCCGGGGGGAGATGTTGCCGGCCGCCGCCTCCGGGAGGAACGGCTGGTACGTCATGTGCGGCTGCGGGTCGACGACGACGACCTCCGCCTCCCGCGAGGAGAGCTTCTTCGACAGGCGAAGGGCGGCGTAGAGACCGACGTGCCCGGCACCGACGACAAGGATCCGCTTCGGATTCACGCCTACCATCTTTCCCCCGCCGGCCCCGCTAACCCCTGCCGAGACCCCCCTTTGTGACGGAGCACAACACGTGTGAGCTGCATGACGCGCATTGCCGTTCCGTCATTTGCGACGCAGCAGCCACCCCAGCAACGCGCTCACCGCCACCGCCACCAGCAACCCGGCGACCGTCACGCCGAGGTGGCCCCGGTCGGGCCCGGCATCGGCGACCCGGACGAGGAGCACCCCGAGCACCGCCGAGCCGAGCAGCACCCCGCCGGCCCGGGTGAGCCAGCGCACGACCAGCTCCGGATCCACCACCGCGTCGTACGGCAGCAGCGCCGCCAGCGCGGCCAGCGAGTGCGCCAGGTACAGGGCCGCCGCCACGGCGAGCAGCCGCCACAGCGCGACCGGCCGGTCGTACCCCTCGGTGGCCAGCAGCCAGCCGCCGACCGCGACGAGGGCGGCGAACGTCGGCCAGATCCGGCGCGGCCCGACCGCCGGCAGCAGCGCCACCAGCGCGAGGGCGGCCAGCGGGCGGCCGGTGAGAACCTGCGCCGGGTACGCCAGCAACAGTCCCCCCAGGGTCGCGCCGAAGATCCCGGCGCGCACCAGCAGCGGGACCGCGCTGACCCGGTTGACCGCCGAGCGGGCCGCCCGGGCGCGTTCGGTCACCACCTCGACCGGGTTCACCGGCACCGCCCTTCGTCACCCGTCCGCCGGGCTGCCCCGTTCACCGGCCGCCCACCCGCGGGGCGGTGGCGAGCCGGGCCACGTCGCGCAGCACCTGGTCGAGGCTGCCCGCGCCCGCCCAGCGGACCACCGGCACGCCGTGCTCGCGGAGCTGGCCGATCATGGTGTCCCGGTCGATCCGCCACAGCCGGAACGCCACCTCGGACCAGCCCTGCCGGCCCGGTGGCGGCAGGTCGTCCGGGAGCGTGTCCACCGCCACCACGAACCGCCCGGACCGGGCCATCCGGGCCAGCATCTGGGCGGACCGCTCGTCCAGCAGCGGGGTCAGCACCACCACCAGCGCGTCCGAGGAGAGGATCTGCGGCCCGAAGACCTGGTCGTACGGCTCGTGCGGCGACGCCTCGGCGCGCACGTCGAGCAGCCACTCCAGCAGCGTGAGGTATTGCCGGCGGCCCGTGGCGGGGCGCAGCCGGCGGGCCGCCGGGCCGTACTCCAGCAGCGCCACCCGGTCGCCCCGGTGCAGGTAGTGCTCGCCGATCGCGGCGGCGGCCCGCACGGTGGTGTCCAGCACCGACGCGGCCCCGCCGACGCCGCCGGAGCGGCCCGCCTCGGCGAGGACGTCGAGCAGGACGACCACCTCGGCGTCCCGGTCCGACAGGGTGGCGGCCACGTGCAGCTGCCGGGCCCGCAGCGACACCCGCCAGTCGACCCGGCGCAGCCGGTCGCCGGGGCCGAAGACCCGCACCCCGGCCAGCTCGCCGCCCTCCCCGGGCCGGCGGGAGTGGTGCGCGCCGACCAGGCCGGCGGCGCGGGGCATCGCCTCCACCGCCTCGAACGGCTCCGTCTTCGGATACACCCGGAACCGGACCGGCTCGGTGATCGCCGCCCGGGAGACCAGCATCCCCCCGGCGGCGGCGACCCGCGCCCCGGCCGGGCCGATCGGGTGCCGGCCCCAGCGCCGGGCCTTCCCGGCCAGCTCCAGGTCGACGGCCGTGCCCGGGTCGACGACGGTCACGAAGGGCCGGTCCACGCCGCTGCGGGACAGGTCCACCCGGGCCCCGCCGACGCCGGCCCGCTCCACCAGCAGCCACGGCGAGACCCGGGTGCGCACCACCGCCACGTCGTAGCCGACCGTGTCCGGGTTGCCGACGCTGACCGTGCCGGTGAACTCGCTGCCCTCGACGAGGTGCCCGTCGTCCGCGGTGATCCACAACTGCGGGCCCGCCGTGGGCCGGCGGCGCAGCGCGTACGCGGTGCCGAGCGCGAACGGCACGGCCAGCACGACCAGGTCGACCCGGCCGAGCAGCACCCCGGCGATCAGCAGCAGGCCCGCCAGCAGCACCGCCCGGCCCAGCGCCCAGGTGGGCACCCAGCCCGCCGCCTGCGGCCCCTCGGGGGTGGACACGGCCGTCAGCGCCCCGGCCGGCCGGCGGCGTAGCTCGGCAGCGCCCCGCTGGCCGGGGCCGGGGTCTGGTCGAGCACCTCCCCGACCACGAAGGACGGGTCGACGCGCCGCAGCCACATCTCCGGGCGCAGCGTGATCCGGTGCGCCAGGGCCGGCGCGGCCACCTCCTTGACGTCCTCGGGCACCACGTAGTCCCGGCCGGCGAAGACCGCCCGCGCGCGGGCCAGCAGCAGCAGCGCCAGCGAGCCGCGCGGCGACGCCCCGACCAGCACCGACGGGTGCTCCCGGGTGGCGGCGGTGAGCGCCACGATGTAGCGGCCGATGGAGTCCTCCACCACCACGTTCTCCAGCGCGACCTGCATGGCCCGCAGGGTGGCGGCGTCGACGACCGGGGTGATCTCGGCCTCCTCGCGGCGGCGGCCCATCCGCCGGCGCAGCACCTCCCACTCCTCCTCGCCGTCCGGGTAGCCGAACGACACCCGCAGCAGGAACCGGTCGAGCTGCGCCTCCGGCAGCGGGTACGTCCCCTCGTACTCGATCGGGTTGGCGGTGGCCAGGACGTGGAACGGCTCGTCGAGCCGGTAGGTCACGCCCTCCACCGAGACCTGCTTCTCCTGCATCGCCTCCAGCAGCGCCGACTGGGTCTTCGGCGGCGTCCGGTTGATCTCGTCGGCGAGCAGCAGGTTGGTGAAGACCGGGCCGGCGCGGAAGGAGAAGTCGCCGCTGCGCTGGTCGTAGAGGAAGGAGCCGGTGACGTCGGCGGGAAGCAGGTCGGGGGTGAACTGGAGGCGGCGGAAGTCCAGCCCGAGGGCCTGGGCGAAGGACCGGGCCGTCAGCGTCTTGCCCAGGCCGGGCAGGTCCTCCAGCAGCACGTGGCCGCCGGCCAGGATGCCGGCGAGGACCAGCTCCAGGGCCTCCCGCTTGCCCACCACCACCGAGCCGACCGCGTCCAGCACCGCCCGGGCCAGGCGGCCGACCTCGGCGGCGGGCACGGTCCGGTCCACGTCCTTCATCAGATCTTCTCCAGTTCGGCGACGATCGCCACGAGGTCGCGCGGCGACGGGGTGCGGCGGGGCGGGGTGTCCAGGAACGTCGAGAGCCGGTCGCCCAGCAGGGCGCGGGCGCGGGCCGGGTCGGACTCGCGGGTCACGCCGTGCCGCTGGCGCAGCCGCTCGTCGGCCAGCTCGCCGAGGCGGGGCAGGATCCGCTCGGCGAACCGCTCCGGGTTGCCCGCCGACCAGTCCAGCGGCCGTTCCCAGCCGTTGATCGCGGCGCGCAGCGCGTCCCGGGCGGCCCAGTGGTAGTGGCCGTCCTCCTCGCCCGCCGGGATGCGGGCCCCCGACCGGGGCGGTGGCGGCGGGGCCAGCGCGGCGGTGACCCGGCGCACGGCGAGCAGGGCGAGGACCCCGGCGACGACCACCCACAGCGAGAGCTGCAACCCGACGGCCCGCAGCCCGGCCACCACCACGGCGGTCAGCGCCCCGGCCACCAGGAGGGTCTTCAGCACGCCGCCGACCCGGCCGCCCCGGGCGGGCCGCTCCTGCGCGGGCTGCTCCTCCTCGGCGGAGCCGAGCAGGTCGTCGATGCTGGTGCTCACGCCGGGCCCCCGGCGACGCCGGTCGCGCCGGCCGTCACGGCGGTCAGCTCGCCGCGCAGCCGGCGCAGCGCGGCCCGGGCCTGGTCGCGGGTGCGCTCGCCGACCGGCCGGGTAGCGTACCGGGCCTCCCGGTAGACGTGGGCGAACTCGGCCAGCACGTCGGCGCTGGCGATCGCCGGCACCCCCGCGTCGGGGTCGCCGCGCAGCAGGCGGGTCACCAGGTCGGTGGGGGTGTCGCCGGTGTGCCGGGCCACCCCGGCCGCCTCGGCGGCCTCCTCCAGCCGCACCCAGCAGGCGATCACGGCGGTGCGCGGGTCGACGTCGGCGTCGTCCAGCTCGACCAGGCCGGCGTCGAGCGCGGCCACCACCTCGCGGGCGGTGCCCTCGGCGGTGCGCCGCGCCCGGTCCGCCGGCAGCGCCCGGGTGGTGCGGCGGGCCACCCCGCGCAGCAGCGTCCAGCCCACGTAGCCGAGGGCGACGGCGATCGCCAGGCCGAGCAGCGCCACCGCGACGGTGCCCAGCCACTCGGGGATGTGCGCGCGGGTGGCCTCCCCGGCGTCGCGCGGCTCCACCGGGATCGACGGCGGCGGCTGCGCGGTCGGGTACTCCGGCACGTACGGGATGTTGTCGGCGGCGGGCGGGATGCGGCTCGCGCCGAGCGACGAGTGGCCGGCGGCCACCGCGGCGGCGGCGAGCAGGGCCGTCACCGCGACGATCGGCCACCACCTGCGCAGCACGCTGAGGTCCATCGGCACCGCCCCACGCCCGTCAGTCCACTCCGGCCAGTTGCTTCGCCCGGGCGAACACGTCGTCCAGCATCCCCGGTGTCAGCCGCCCGGTGAACGTGTTCTGCTGGCTGACGTGGTAACACCCCAGCAGCGCCGGTGCGGCCGTGCCGGACCAGTGTGCCCCATGGCCGAACGCCGGTCGCGGGCTGGGCGGGCGCACGCCGTACACCTCGCGCAGCGTCGGCCACCACGCGGCCCAGGCGAAAGCGCCCAGCGCGACCACGACGCGCAGCGTGGGCCGGATCAGCGCGACCTCCCGGCGCAGCCAGGGCGCGCAGGTGTCCCGCTCCGCCGGGGTGGGCTTGTTGTCCGGCGGCGCGCAGCGCACGGCGGCGAAGATCCGGGTGTCGCGCAACGCGAGGCCGTCGTCGGCGGCGACGCTCGTCGGCTGGTTGGCCAGGCCGGCGCGGTGCAGGGCGGCGAAGAGCACGTCGCCGGAGCGGTCGCCGGTGAAGATGCGCCCGGTGCGATTGCCGCCGTGCGCGGCGGGGGCCAGGCCGAGGATGCCGATCCGGGCATCGGCGACGCCGAAGCCGGGCACCGGCCGCCCCCAGTAGGTCTGGTCGCGGAAGGCCGCCCGCCGCGTGCGGGCGACCTCCTCCCGCCAGGCGACGAGGCGCGGGCAGGCGAAGCAGTCGGCGACCGCGCCGTCGAGGTCGACCAGGTCGGTCGCCCGCGCGGCGCGGGCGACCACCTCGTCGGGGGTACGGGCCTCAGCCAAGCTTCGCCCGGAACAGTTCGAGGGTGCGGGCCCAGGCGCTGGCCGAGGCGCGCTGGTCGAACGCCTCCGGCCGGTCGTCGTTGAAGAACGCGTGCCGGCTGCCCGGGTAGTCGTAGAGGGTGCAGGTGCCGCCGGCCGCCTCGATCGCGGCACGGGCCGTCTGCACGCCCGGCGCGGCCGAGGTGCCGTCCTCCTCCGAGCAGTGGATGATCGCCGACTTGCCCGCGTAGTCGGCCCACTCGGGGCGCATCTTCTCCCACGGCAGCATCGGGTAGAAGCCGGCCGTGGCGACGATCCGCTCCGACAGCGTCGCCGACCACAGGGCCAGGCTGCCGCCCGCGCAGAAGCCGACGCAGCCGACCTTGCCCGCCACCTCGGGCCGCGCCGCCAGGTATTCCGCCGCGCCGGCGATGTCCTTCGCCGCCTCGTCCATCTGCAGGCCCATCAGCAGCCGCCGGGCCTCGTCCGGCTCGCCGGTCGACTCGCCGTGGTAGAAGTCCGGGGCGAGCGCCACGAACCCGGCCTCGGCAAACCGGTCCGCCACCGACCGGATGTGGGGCACGAGGCCCCACCACTCCTGGATGACGATGACCGCCGGGTTGGCCGCACCGCCGGAGGGTATCGCGAGATACCCCTCGCTCGTCCCGCCGTTGCTGACGAAGCTCACCATCTCGCCCATCGGCCCGTCCTCCTCGCGGTCAGTCATCGTTGGCTGGTCGCAGGGTGTTCCTACGTGCCGTGAGCCTGCCACGCCACGACCGCCGCCGGAAGACGCCCGAGCAGTGGCGTTCACCTCCTGTTTCGTTGCCGGTCGCCCGGGTCAGGCCGCCTTGCGGGTGAGGCAGAGCAGGTAGCCGGTGCTGCCCGGCTTGATGTTGTAGAAGAAGTACCCCGCCTGCCCGGGCTGGAGGAACGGCTCGCACGCCTCGCCCGTCCGCGCCTGCGCCTCGGTCTGCCCGTCGAGGCGACCGACCACCGTGTACACCGCCTCCGTCGACGTGCAGGCCACCACCTCCGCACCGCGGGCGTCCTTGCGCTCACCCTCGGCCACGTCCGGCAGCTCGGCGAGGCAGTCACCGGTCTTCGCCTTCGCGGTCGCGTCCTCGTCGAGGGCGGCGGCCACGGCACCGCCGAGGCCGAACTTCAGCGCCGCCACCACCCCGACGGCAAGCAGCGCGGCGACCACGCCGACCACCTTGCGGACCACGGACCGCCTCGGCTCCGCCTGGCCGCCTTCGGCCTGCCCGTCCTGCTGCTCCGCCGCGCCCGCGCCGGGCTCGTCCTCGCGCCCGCCCTGCCCGGTCTCACCCTTGACCTGCGTGCTCTCGGCCTCCACCTGCGCAGCTTCGGTCGCCGCCGGGCCGTTCTCGGGCTGCTCGGACTTGGGCTGCTCGGACTCGGGCTGCTCGGGGTCCCGGGCCGCGGGTGGGTCGGCGGGGCGCGGCGCGTCCTCGGGCGGCGCGGCGGGGTGCGGGGCGACCGGCTCTGGCACGGGAGTTCCTTCCGAGGGGATGGACGAGCAGACGACACCGTAGCGACCAAGATCGGAGAACGTGGTCCCGCGCGACTCGTCCGTTCAGCCATTTGTAAGGAAGGGCACCCTGTTAACGCTTTCTGTATAGGAAGGGCCCCTTCCTAACGCCCCGGAATTGGAGCAGTCGACGGCTGGCGGGCGGTCAGCGGGAGGGCGTCGAGGTGGGTGCGGCGGTCGGCAGCGGGGCGGACCGCCCAGCGGTCGCGCCGTCGGTCGGCGTCGGGGCCGACTGCCCTTCTGTCGCGCCGCCGGGCGGCGTCGCGGTGGGTGGTGCCATCGTCGCGCCGTCGGTCGGCGTCGGGGCCTGCGGCGCGGGCGTCGCGCCGTCGGTCGGCGTCGTGGTCAGCGGCGGGGCGAGGGGCGGCGCGGGCGCCGGGCGCGCCCCGACCGGTCCCGCCTGGAAGGGCGCGTTCTCCGGGCAGTACGGGTAGACGGGCAGCGCCGGTCCCGACTCCGGCAGCCCCGCACGCTCGCACTCCGGGTAGCCGATCCGGATCGGGTTGCCGTTCTGGTCGAACAGCCGGGCATCCTCGACGAGGCGGCCCTCGCGGTCGTAGACGAAGACGTCGCTGACGTACGGCGACTCCACCGACGTGGACTCGTAGCCGGACTCGTTCCAGCCCAGCCGGTCGTCCGCGTCGACGAAGCCGACGAACGCGAAGATGGCGAGGATCGCCGTGCCGGCCCGCAGCGCGATCCGGGGCCAGCGGGTCAGCGCCGGGGTGCGCCTGCCCAGCCACACCGAGCCGACCACGCAGACGCCGAGCAGCAGCAGCGCCGCCAGCGTGCTCCCGCCCAGCCTGGGCAGCAGCCCGAACGGCACGCCCGTCGTGACGACGGTGATCAGCATGGCCGCCAGGTAGCCGCGCAGCACCCACCAGGCGGGGCGGAGCAGGCGCAGGTACTCGCTCGCCGAGGCGTACCCGAGGATCGGGCCGACCCGGACGTCGGCCGCGCGCAGCCGGGCGCGGACCCCGGCCACGGCGGCGGCCCGCTGGTCCAGGTTGCGGGCGGCGGCCGGGCCCCCCGCGCCGGCCGCCGCGCGCAGTTCCATGGCGTACGCCTCGGGCGCGCCCAGCCGGTCGGTCAGCGACCCGTCGGACTCGGCGGCGACCTCGGCGAGGTGCTCCGGCAGGTCCTCGGTCAACTCGTCGCGGACGTGGGGCGGCAGGTCCGCCAGGGCGGCCCGGACCCGGGTCACGTAGTCCGCGATCTCCTGCTCCATGACAGTCACGCTGCCATCCCCCGATCGTCGAGCAGAGTGTCCATGGTGGTGGCGAACGAGCGCCAGAGCTTGCCGGAGCGGGTCAACTGGTCCCGGCCGGCGGCGTTGAGCGAGTAGTACTTGCGGTGCGGGCCGGACTCGCTCGGCACGACGTACGTGGTCAGCAGGCCGGCGGCGAAGAGTCGCCGCAGCGTGCCGTAGACGGAGGCGTCGCCGACCTCGTCCAGGCCGGCTTCGCGGAGGCGGCGCAGGATGTCGTAGCCGTAGCCGTCCTCCTCCCGGAGCACGGCGAGGACCGCGAGATCCAGCACGCCTTTCAGGAGCTGCGTGGTATCCACGCATCGCACACTACTGCGCAGTGCGAAGTACCGTCAAACGACACCCGGGCCAGGCGATCTTTTCGACGACGGCGACATCGCCGCTATCGCATAGCCCTTGCTTCGCCCGGCGTCGCGGTTCGGTCGCCGCCAGCGCGCACGTGCAGCCCCGCGACCCTGCTGACCGCCGCTCCGCGGGGATTGTCCGGTGCAGAGCCGCGTCCATGGCGGCCGTTCCGTGCGGGCGCGGGTCTGCGCAGGCGGCAGGAGTCGGTGCCGGCGCGGCGATGTCGAGCAGCCCCGGGAAACGGGCCGGCGCGCGGGGTGTCCGACACACGCGCCGACCACGTGGCAGGGGTCAGCGGGCGTTCCCGGCGCGCAGCCAGGCGACGTAGTCGGCGGCGGCGGTCGCGGTGTCGTACCGGGGTTCGAAGCCGGTGTCCTCGCGCAGCCGGGTGATGTCGAGCCAGGTCTGCGGGCGGTCGCCGGCCGAGGGAAGCTCACACCGGAAGCCGGGCTCGACGGACCGCAGCGCGGCGATGACGTCGGCGTTGCTGGTGGCGCGACCGGAGGCCACGTTGTAGGTCGCGTGCCGCAGCTCGTCGGTGAGCTGCAGGAGCGCGAGCGCGCGGCCGGTGTCCCTGACGTAGAGCAGGTCGAGCGCGTCCTCGGCGTGCGGCGGCGCGACGAGCCCGGAGAGGTCGGGCTCACCGCGCCGCGCTGCGGCGTGCGCGAGGGACGGCGCGGCGAAGAACGGGTCGGGCAGGTGCCCGCCGGGCCCCCAGGTGCCGGAGATCCGGGCGTTGACGATCTGGACCCCGGTCGCGTCCGACAGGTGGCCGGCGAGCAGCTCGAAGATCTTCTTGAACGTGGGGATGGCGTGGACGTGACCCATCGGCAGGGGCATGTCCTCGGCGAGCGCGCCCGCCTTCGCGAAGCCGTAGACGCCGATGGTGCTCGCGGCCACGATGCGACGCACGCCCCATGCCTGCGCGGCGCGAACGATGTTGAGGTATCCCTCCAGCGACCGCGCCGACGCGTCGATCGGGTCGGCGTCGTCCGACCACGGCAGGGTGACGGCGAGGTGCACGATGCCGGTGATCGGGTGCTGCTTGCCGACCGCGAGCAGGGCGTCGAGGTCGGCGACGTCGGCCTGCACGGCGTGCACGGGCAGGTCGGCGAGCGGGGCGGGCACCACGGGAGCCCGGCGTTGCAGCAGGACGCACTCCTGGCCGGCTTCGGCGAGGGCGCGGACGGTGTGGGAGCCGATGAAGCCGGCGCCTCCGGTAACGAGGATCATGACAACTCCGGTCGTAGCTCTGATCGTCAGTGTTACTGACGATCAGGTTAGCCGTAACATGGGACCGTGTCCACCGACCACAGCGCCGCCGCGGATCCGCGCGACCTCCTCGGCTATCTCCTCAAGCACGCGACCCTGCGGCTCACCGCGCTGACGGACGCGGCACTGGAGCACCTCGGGATCGACAGCAAGGACTTCGGGGCGCTGCGCGTGCTGGCCCACGGCGAACCAGCCTCGCAGCTACAGGTGGCACAGAAGCTCGGCGTCGACCGCACGACGATGGTCGCGCTGCTCGACGAGCTCGAACGCAAGGGCATCGTCGTACGACGACCGGACCCGGCCGACCGACGCCGCAACATCGTCGCGCTCACCGATCAGGGCCGGCGCACCTTCGACGCCGCGCAGGCCGCGTACCAGGACGCCGAGAACGCGTTCCTCGTGCCGGTCCGCCCCGGTGCGGCCGATCAGCTCCGCCGCACGCTCCAGGACCTGCTGGATCGCTGAAGAAGCGCGGCGGCCGGCGACCGGCCCGCCGGTCGGGCACGGGCGAGCGATGCGGCCACGGGAGCCGCGCACCGGCTCGCGCTCGAACACGGATCGAGTTGCATCCGGCGCGGGCGAGGCCACTCGATCCCGGATCGAGCACGATCTCGGGCCTTTTCTTACCTGTCGATTACGCGTCGCGGCCCGGCCGAACGGGAGAAGACGGAAGGGCCGTACCCACCGTCGGACGGCACTTCACGGCGAAGTGCCCGGCACGACGGAGGAACCCGATGGCGGGCAGCGGAAAGCGGAGACGGGTCCGGGGCAGCCGGGTGGTGGCGGTGGTGGCGGCCGTCGGGGCGGTCGGCGCGCTCACGGTCACGTTCGTCTCCGGCGGTGGGCGGGGCAGCGCCTCGGCGGAGGCCAACCTCAACGACTTCGTCCCCATCGAGCGGGTCGCCGCCAACGTGCCGACCCCACGACCGGGCCCCGACGCGTCCAGGGGCGTCTTCACCGTGGACTGCGGGACCAACCGCAACGGCAAGTTCAGTCCGGACAATCCCGTCGCCCAGCCCGGGATCCGCAACGGGGCGGAACACCTGCACGACTTCGTCGGCAACCTGGCGATCGACGCCAACACCCCCGACGCGGTGCTGGCGGCCTCCGGGACCACCTGCCGCAACGGGGACCGCTCGTCGTACTTCTGGCCGGTCGTCCGGATCGACAAGTCGGTGCGGACCGATCTGGACCCGCAGGCGCTGGGCGCGGTGCAGCCGACGGTGTCCTGCCCCCGGGTCGCCGACCGGCTGCCGGCGGTGCCCGCGTCCGCCCGCGACAGCGTACGGCGGGACCTGGCCGCCCTCGACCGGCAGCTCGCGTCGGCCAACGGCCGGATGGCCGCCAGCCGGGGGCGGATCGACCAGCGGCTCAACCAGTCCGTGCTCGGCGCCCTGCGCGCCGAGCGGGCCGAGACGATCAAGCGGATCTCCCGGACGATGAGCGGTGCCGGCAGCCGCCCCCGCGGCCTCGTGTCGCTGGTGGACTGCGAGGTCAGCTACGACGGCCTGCACGCCACGCACAGCGCGGCACCGGCGACGGCCAGCGGCGCGAGCCCGGGTGTGCGGTGCCCGAGCGTCCGCGACAAGCTGCCCGGGGTGCCGGCGTCGGCCCTCGACGAGGTCAACCGCAACCTCGACCTGCTCGACCAGCAAGTCGCGGAGGCGAACGAGCGGCTGGTCACCACCAAGGGTCAGGGCGGCCCGAACTTCGCGCTCAACGCGATCGTGGGCCCGTTGCAGTCCAAGCGCGTCGCCACGCTCGACCGGATCGCCATCGCCATCGGCCGCACCGCGCCCCGGCCGCAGGGGCTGGAGGCGCTCGCCGCCTGCACGCTCGACGAGCGCCCCGTGGGCGGCCAGCCGGGCGGCAACGGCGACGGCAACGGCAACGGCAACAACGACGGGAACAACGGGAACGGCAACAACGACGGCGGGGACAAGCCCCTGCCGGAGCCGCAGGGGCCGAACCTGGAGCTGCCGAACAACACCGGCCGGATCGTGCAGCCGTCGAAGGTGCTGATCGAGTACCGGGGCAACCCGGGCGCGAAGGTCACGCCGATGCCGAGGTTCCTGCGGGCGCTGACCGGCGACGCCAAGCCCACCAGCCGGGGCCCGGCCAACGCCCGCGCCACCTGGACCTGCTCGGGCTTCGCCGACCGGCTGTCCGACCGGTACCCGATCTGCCCCGACGGCAGTCAGGTCATGCGGGTGCAGGACTTCCCCGGCTGCTGGGACGGCCGGAACACCGACAGCGAGAACCACCGGGCCCACCTGGCCTTCGCCGACCCGGCCACCGGGGCCTGCCCGCAGGGCTTCGTGGCGATCCCGCAGCTGCGGATCAGCATCGCCTACGACATCCCGCGCGCCGTGCAGCTCCGGGGCCAGTACGCGCTGGACTCGTTCCCCGAGGAGAACCACAACCCGTTCTCGGACCACAACGACTTCGTCAACGTCAACTCCGACAAGCAGATGCGCAGGATCGCGGCCTGCCTGAACGAGGGGCGTCGCTGCTCCTGACCGGTCGACCGCCCGGGCGGGCCGGGCGTCAGTCCGGCCCGCCGGCCCGTCATCGGATGCCGGCCCGTCACCGGAGGCTCCAGGCGATGCCGTCGAGGATGTCGTGCTCGCTCGCCACCACCGCGGACATGCCGGCCCGCTCCATGATCGTGCGGAGCACCAGGGCGCCCGCGCCGATCACGTCGGCCCGGCCCGGGTGCATCACCGGGATCGCCAACCGCTGCTCGCGGGTCTTTGCCAGCAGGTCGGCGGTCACCTCCGCCACCGCGCCGTACGACACCCGGGCGTGGTGGATGCGCTCCGGCTCGTACTCCGTGAGGCCCTCGGCGATGGCCACGACGGTGGTGACCGACCCGGCGAGCCCGACCAGCGTGGCGGCCTGCCGGCCCGGCACGGCCTCCAGCGCGCGGTCCACCGCGGCGGTGATGTCGGCCTGCGCGGCGGCGATCTGGTCGGGGCCGGGCGGGTCGCCGAGCAGGTGCCGCTCGGTCATCCGGACGCAGCCGACGTCCATCGAGATCGCGGCCTCGACGCCGCCGGCCCGGGTGCCGACCACGAACTCGGTGGACCCGCCGCCGATGTCGATGACCAGGTAGGGCTCCAGGGCGTCGGCGGGCAGGCCGCGCACCGCGCCGGTGAAGGAGAGCCGGGCCTCCTCGTCGCCGGTGACCACCTCCGGCGCGACGCCGAGGGTGCGCTCCACCATCGCCCGGAAGTCCCCGGCGTTGGAGGCGTCCCGGGACGCCGAGGTGGCGCACATCCGCACCTGGTCGACGCCGAGCGTGTCGATCTCGGCGGCGTACGAGGCGAGGGCCACCCTGGTCCGCTCGATCGCCTCGGGGGCGAGCCGGCCCGTCTTGTCGACGCCCTGCCCGAGGCGGACGATCTCCATCCGGCGGCTCAGGTCGACCAGCGGCGCGTCCGGCCCGGCGGCCGGGTCGGGCAGGTCGGCGACCAGCAGTCGGATGGAGTTCGTCCCGCAGTCGATGGCGGCCACACGCGTCGTCACGGCAGCAACCCTACGGCAGCGGCCCCACCCCGCCGGCGGCGACGGGACCACGGGAGCCACCCGCGACGGGACCACCGGGGCCGCCCGCGACGGGACCACGGGGGTCGCCCGCGACAGGATCGCCGGGGCCGCCGGGTCGCCCCCGGCGGCGCGCGGCGCGGGCCGACGATCGGATCAGCTCGGGCAGCCAGCCGAGCGCGCCGACCAGCAGCAGCGCCGCCAGCAGGGGCAGCCGCCACCACCAGCGCACGGTGGCCGGGGGCGGGTCCGGCTGGTCGGCCACCCACGGGCGGGCGGTCTTCGACCAGGCGAGGAACGCGTCGCCGACCGGCAGGACGCCGAACGCGTACCGGCGGGTGGCCGGGGTGTCGACGGGCAGCCCGACCAGGTCGCCGTAGCTGGCCAGCGCGTCGGCCAGCGCGGCGTCGCCCTGGGACTGGGCCGCGCCGAGGGTGACCACGGTCGCCGACAGGCTCACCCCGAACAGCAGCGGCCCGGAGTCCACGTCGCCCGGCCCGGCCGTGCCGTCCGGGTATTCGCGCACGGCCGGGCCGAACCCCAGCGGGGACGCGACGAACCGCTCCCGGAAGGTCAGGTACTGCGCGCGGGCGAACGTCGGGTCGACGTCCACCAGGAACCGCTGGATGACGCTCTGGGAGGTGGCGCGGGCCACCTCGGCCGGCGCCCCGGTGGCCGGGTCGACGCGGTGTGGCAGCAGGCCGGTGCGTGGGTCGAGGCGCTGCCGCACGCCGTCCAGCCAGCGGGCCACCGTGCCGGCGAACAGTGGCGGCGGCGGGGCACCGGGCGGGACCTCGGTGGACGGCGCGCCGGGCGACGGCGCGGCGGCCGGCCGGGCGGCGGGCAGCAGCGCGTCGTGCAGCCGCAGCGACGCCACCGCCACGGTCGAGTCGACCGGCCACGCCTGCCCCGGGTACGCGGCCAGGTACGGCGTGCCGGACGCGTCGAACGCCGCCCCGATCGCGGCGGACGCCCCGGTGAACCGGGCCGCCTCCGCCGGGTCCCGCCGGTCGGCCGGTTGCAGGGCGAGGACGCCGCCGCGCAGCCAGTTCGTCCAGCCCTGCCAGAAGATCCCGTACGCGGGGGTGAGGCCGGGGTCGAACGGGGCGGTGCCGGCCGGCGACTCCAGCCGGGCCAGCGCCCAGCGCGCCTCCCGCAGCTCGCCGGCCCGCCGCCCGGCCGGCTTCCGCAGGCCCAGCTCGACGCGGGCCAGCCCGTACAGGGCGTGGGCGAAGAACCAGCCCTCCGGGAACAGCGCCTGGGCGTCCTCGCCCGCGCCGTCGTCGAGGGCGGCGCGCAGGAAGGCGAGCTGCCGGGCCACCCCGGGCGGCTCGCCGTCCGGGCCGGCGGTGGCCGGTACGACGAGGCGGACGACCCCGAGGAGGGCGGCGGCGGTCAGCAGCAGCGCGCAGACGCGGCGGGCGATCCCCATCCCGCCAGCCTGCCCGACGTGATCAAGACCGGCAGCGTGCCGAGGTGATTAAGGCCGGCGGCGTGCCCGGCGTGGTCAAGGCCGGCGGCCGCAGGAGCCGTCAGAGGCGCAGCAGCATGCGGGTGTTGCCGAGGGTGTTGGGCTTGACCCGTTCCAGGTCCAGGAACTCGGCGACGCCCTCGTCGTACGAGCGCAGGAGCTGCTCGTACACCGGCTGCGGCACCGGCGCGCCGTCGATCTCGCGGAAGCCGAACGAGCCGAAGAACCGGGTCTCGAAGGTCAGCACGAAGATGCGGGCCACCCCGATCTCCCGGGCCGCGTCGATCAGCTCGCCGACGATGCGGTGCCCGATGCGCCGCCCCCGGTAGGCCGGGTCGACGGCCACCGTGCGGATCTCGGCCAGGTCCTCCCACATCACGTGCAGCGCGCCGCAGCCGACGACGGCGTCGGCGTCGGCCGCGACCCGGAACTCCTGCACGTCCTCGTAGAGGGTGACCGTGGCCTTGCTGAGCAGCCGCCGGTCGTCGGTGTAGGTGTCGACGAGCCGCCGGATGCCGCGCACGTCGGAGGTGCGGGCGCGGCGCACGAGGACCGTGTCGGTGGTCATCTCACCCCACCGCCGGGACGTCCACGCACGGCCCGGCCGCCCACCACTTCTCCACCAGCGCGAGGGTTTCGTCGCCGAACGGGTTGACCCCCGGGCCCGCGCCGAGCGCGTGACCGAGGTGCACGTGCAGGCACTTGACCCGGCCGGGCATGCCGCCGGCCGACACGCCATCGATCTCCGGCACGTGCCCGATCGCCTCCCGGCGGGCCAGGTAGTCCTCGTGCGCCGCCCGGTAGCGGGCGGCCAGCTCCGGGTCGGCGGCCAGCCGCTCGGCCATCTCCTTCATCAGCCCGGCCGACTCCAGCCGGCTGCACGCGGCCGTCGCCCGGGGGCAGGTCAGGTAGAACAACGTCGGAAAGGGGGTGCCGTCGGCCAGGCGCGGGGTCGTCTCCACCACGTCGGGCAGGCCGCAGGGGCAGCGGTGGGCCACCGCCCGGGTGCCGCGCGGCGTGCGGCCGAGCTGGGCGGCCACCGCCGCCAGGTCGGCCTCGGTGGCCGGCTCCCGCTTCGGCGGGGGAACGGAGTCCGCCGCCGGGTCGGGCGGGGGTACGACAGTCACGGTGCCCATCTTTCGTCGGTGCGCGTGGAACGTCTGCGTGCGGGAAGTGGCGCGCTCACTGGCCGGGGCGGTCGGCGTTCGCGGCCCGCACGCTCGACCACAGGGTGTCGTACCAGGGATCGGGGGTCTCCGGCCGGGCGGGGCCCTTCCCGCCGCCCGCGTCCCGGGCCGCACCGGCCGGGTCGTTGAGCACGATCACCGGGACCTCGCCCGGGTAGACCATGTAGAACCGCTCCCGCGCCTGGATGCGGATGTACTCGTCGTCGCGCCACTTGGCCGCCTCGGCGGCGCGCTCGGCGATGAGCTGCCGCTGGGCGGCCTGGGCCGCCTCCATCCGCTGGATGTCCGCCTGCTGGTCCAGGTAGACCCGGACCGGGTAGGTGTAGGCGAGGGCGAGCGCGATGAGCACCGCGAACAGCACGGTGGCCCGGCCGGTGAAGCGTCGAGGGTGGGGTGCGGAGAGCCGCTTGACCGTGCCACCGGCGGCGGTACGCCGGGCGGCGGCGGGACGGTTCGCGGAGCGTACCGGCTCGGTGGCGCGGGCCGCGCCGGGTGACCGGCCGGCGGCGCGTGCCTCCGCGCGGACGCCGTCGCGGACCGACGCCCGGGCGCGGGCCCCGCCCGGCCGGCCGGACTGACCCGGCCGGCGGGCGGGACGCTGACCACCCGGTGTGCGGCGCTGCTGCATCGTCACACCCCTCCCCCGAGGCCCAATGGGTGTCTCAGGCCGAACGGTAACGCGGGAACGCGCCCGCACCGGCGTACCGCGCCGCGTCGGCCAGCTCCTCCTCGATCCGCAGGAGCTGGTTGTACTTGGCCACCCGGTCCGAGCGGGCCGGGGCGCCGGTCTTGATCTGGCCGCAGCCGGTGGCCACCGCCAGGTCGGCGATGGTGGTGTCCTCCGTCTCGCCGGAGCGGTGGCTCATCATGCACTTGAAGCCGGCCCGGTGGGCCAGCTCGACCGCGTCGAGGGTCTCGGTCAGCGAGCCGATCTGGTTGACCTTCACCAGCACGGCGTTGGCGGCCTTCTCGGCGATGCCCCGGGCGATGCGCTGCGGGTTGGTGACGAACAGGTCGTCGCCGACGATCTGGACCCGGTCGCCGATCGCCGCGGTCAGGGTGGCCCAGCCGCTCCAGTCGTCCTCGGCCAGCGGGTCCTCGATGGACACGATCGGGTAGTCGCCCGCGAGCTTGGTGTAGTAGTTGCTCATCTCCTCGGCGGACTTCGCCGCGCCCTCGAACGTGTAGGTGCCGTCGTCGAAGAACTCGGTGGCGGCCACGTCCAGGGCGAAGACGATGTCGGTGCCGAGCCGGTAGCCGGCCTTGTCGACCGCCTCGGCGATCAGGTCCAGCGCGGCGGCGTTGGTGGGCAGGTTGGGGGCGAAGCCGCCCTCGTCGCCGAGGCCGGTGGAGAGGCCCTTCTTCTTCAGCACCGACTTGAGCGCGTGGTAGACCTCCGCGCCGGAGCGCAGCGCGTCGCGGAAGGTGGGCGCGCCGATCGGCGCGATCATGAACTCCTGGACGTCGACGTTGGAGTCGGCGTGCGCGCCGCCGTTGAGGATGTTCATCATCGGCACCGGGAGCAGGTGCGCGTTGGGGCCGCCCAGGTAGCGGAACAGGCTCAGCTCGGCGCTGCCGGCGGCGGCCTTGGCCACGGCCAGGGACACGCCGAGGATGGCGTTCGCGCCCAGCTCGCCCTTGTTGTCCGAGCCGTCGATGTCGATCATCTTCTGGTCGATCAGCCGCTGCTCGCTGGCCTCGTAGCCGATGAGCTGGTCGACGATCTTGTCCTCGATGTTGGCGACGGCCTTCTCGACACCCTTGCCCAGGTAGCGGTCCTTGTCACCGTCGCGCAGCTCGACCGCCTCGAACGCGCCGGTGGAGGCGCCGGACGGCACCGCGGCGCGGGCGATCGTGCCGTCGTCGAGCCCGACCTCGACCTCGACCGTGGGGTTGCCCCGCGAGTCGAGAATCTCCCGGGCGACGATTCCCTCGATGGTTGCCACTGAGTCGCTCCTCGTTTGTGTGGTTCCGGTCCGGTATGGGCCGCGACGGTGCGGCTGAGGCAGGTGTTGAACGCAGCGTATCGGGCGACGGCGCGGCGCACCGCGTCGCCCGGCGCATCCGGCGGGACGGTGCGGGTCGGACATTCCCGGATTCTCGGCCCCGAACCGGCAACCGGTTTGCGCGAGGTGGACCCGATCGACAAGGCTGGTGGCCATGCCCGCCGCCTCGACCACGTTCCGCGCGCTCGCTCTGTCGGTCATCGCGTCACTCTCGGTCACCGGCTGTCAGGCCCTCGACGACGCCGGCCAGGCGATCGGCCGGTCGGACCTGGTCAACGACTTCGCCGCCCGGCTGGACCAGGCGCTCGAACTCACCTACTCGGCCGAATACCAGCTCCCCGGCGGCCGGACCGCCACCATCACCCAGGCGCAGGACCCGGCCCGGTCGGCGTACACCTGGCCGGGCGGGAAGTTGACCGTCACCGCCGACGCCACCGCCCGCTGCGAGACCGGCGCGGGCAAGGCCGTCTGCACGCTGCTCGCCCCGCCCCCGCCGAACGCCCGGCCGTCCGTCGAGCTGTTCACCGAGGCGAAGCGGCGGGGCCTGGTCACCCCGCCAGTGGTGGTCGGGCTGCTCACCGAGGCGGCGCTCGACCCGCAGGCCGTCATCAAGGAGACCGACACCACCCTCGCCGGGCACCACGCCGCCTGCGTGCAGGTCGAGCGTTCGGCCGGCGACTTCACCGCCTGCATGACCACCGAGGGCGTGCTCGGCAGCTTCACCGGCGAGGTGGACGGCACGCCGATGGAGCTGGCGCTCGACCGCTACACCGACACGGTCGACGGGGCGAGCTTCGAGCTGCCGGCCGGCGCGGGCGTCGTGGACCGCCGCACCGGCTCGTGACGGAACACCCCGCGGGCGCGTTCGTGGCGGGGGCGCCGCACGACGGCCCGCCGCAGCCCGGTGACCTCGCCCTGGTGCTCGCCGGGCGGAAGCTGCTGACCGGCCCCGACGACCGCTTCCCCCGCGTCGGCGAGCTGCCCGCCGACACCGGCTGGGTGCCGCTCGGCACGCTCGACGGCGTGCCCGCCTGGGGTACGGACGCCACCGACGGCCAGCCGCCCGAGGGCAGGTGGCGCAGCTGGCGGTCGCTCGCCGCCGCGCTGCCCGCCCCGCTGGCCGACCTGGCGGGCCGGGCGCTGGCCGTGCTCACCTTCCGCCGCACCCACCGCTGGTGCGGGGCGTGCCGGGCCGAGCTGGCCGACGTGCCGGGCGAGCAGTCCCGCCGCTGCCCCGGCTGCGACCTGTACGTGCCGATCCGGCTCTCCGCCGCCGTCCTGGTCGCCATCACCCGCCCCGGGCCGGCCGGCGGCCCCGACGAGCTGCTGCTGGTCCGGCACGCGTCCGGGCCGACGGCGCTGTGGGCGCTGGTCGCCGGGTTCGTGGAGGCCGGCGAGTCGCTGGAGGACGCCGCGCGCCGGGAGGTCGGTGAGGAGGTGGGGCTGGCCCTCGGGCGGCTCACCTACTTCGGCAGCCAGCCGTGGGCGCTGTCCGGGCCGGGCGTGCTGCTGGCCGGGTTCACCGCGACCGCCGCCGACACCGGCGCCGAGCCGGTCGTCGACGGTCGGGAGCTGACCGAGGCCCGCTGGTTCCCGCTCGACCGGCTGCCGGCGGAGCTGCCCCCGGCGTACTCCATCTCCCGCTGGCTCGTCGACCACGTCGCCGCCCGCCCGGCGGGCTGACCGCCCCGGCGCCGGGGGCCGTCCGGCCCTGACCGCGCCGGCCCGTCCCGACGGATGCTGACCCGGGCGGCCCGCCCACGGTGTGCAATGGCGGGAGGACGAGGTGGGGACGGTGGCGGTGCGCGCGACCGGAGCGGCACGGGACGAGGGGTGGCTCGCGGCGACCGACGCGGCGGCGCTGACCGTCGCCGACGCCCTCGCCGCCCTCGGCGGCGACCCGCAGGGCCTGACCCCCGACGAGGTACGCCGGCGGCGCGACCGGGTCGGCCCGAACGCGGTACGCACCCACCGGGTGTCCGCCCTCGCCGTGCTGGCCCGCCAGTTCCGCTCCGCGCTGCTCGGCCTGCTGCTGGCCGCCGCCACGGTCTCGTTCTTCGTCGGCGAGCGCACCGACGCCGTGGTGATCGGGGTGATCCTCGCGGTCAGCGTCGGCCTCGGCTTCGCCAACGAGTACCGCGCGGAGCGGGCCGGCGCGGCCCTGCACGACCGGGTCCGGCACGTCGCGTCGGTGGTGCGCGCCGGCCGGGTGGAGACGGTGGACGTCGTCGACCTGGTCCCCGGCGACGTGGTGCGCATCGGGCTGGGCCAGGTCGTCCCGGCCGACCTGCGGCTGGTCGAGGCACACCGGCTGGAGTGCGACGAGTCGGCGCTCACCGGCGAGTCCACCGCCGCCGTCAAGGACACCGCGCCGGTGCCCCCCGGCACGCCGCCCGACGACCTCGCCTCCTGCGCGCTGATGGGCACCGTCCTGCGGGCCGGCTCGGGCGTCGGCCTGGTCGTCGCCACCGCCGGGCACACCGCGTTCGGCCGGATCGCCGTCGGGCTGGGCACCCGGCACGGCGAGACCGAGTTCCAGCAGGGGCTGCGCCGGTTCTCGCTGCTGCTGGCCCGGGTGGCGGGCGTGCTCACCGCGCTGATCTTCGTGATCAACCTGGTGCTGCACCGGCCGGTCATCGACGCCGTGCTGTTCAGCCTGGCCATCGCCGTCGGCATCACCCCGCAACTGCTGCCCGCGATCGTCACCGCCAGCCTGGCCGCCGGCACCCGCGCGCTGGCCGCCCGGCGGGTGCTGGTGAAGCGCCTGGTCTGCGTGGAGGACCTGGGCAACGTCGAGGTGCTGTTCACCGACAAGACCGGCACGCTGACCGACGGGCGGCTCACCCTCGCCGAGGCGCTCGGCCCGGACGGCCGGCCGGTCGACACCCCGGCACCGCCCGGGGCCGCCGGCCTGCCGGACGCGGCCGGCCCGCTCGACGCTACCGGCCCGCTCGACGCCGCCGACCCGTCCGATGCCGCCGGCCCCGGGCCGCTCCTCGCCGGGCTGCTGGCCAACGAGGCCGGGCCGGACGGCACGGACGGCAACCCGCTGGACCGGGCGCTCTGGCAGGCCCCGGCCGCCGCCGCCCAGCCGGTCGACGCGTACCGGCGGGTGGCGGTGCTCCCCTTCGACCACGAGCGCCGCCGGGTCAGCGTGCTCGTCGACGGGCCGCACGGGCGGCTCCTCGTCACCAAGGGCGCGGCCGAGGAGTTGCTGGCGCTCTGCGTGGACGTACCGCAGCAGGCGCGGGACGCCCTCGACGCGCGACTGGCCGACGGCGGCCGGGTGGTCGCGGTGGCCAGCCGGCCCGCCCCGGACCTGGCCGGGCTCGACCCCGCCGACGAGCGGGACCTGCGCCTCGCCGGCCTGCTGGTGCTGCGCGACCCGCCGAAGGCCGACGCGGCGGGCGCGGTGCGCCGGCTCGCCGCCCTCGGCGTCACCGTCAAGGTGATCACCGGCGACCACCCGGCCGTCGCGGTCCGGGTCTGCGAACAGCTCGGCCTGCCCGTGACCGGGGTGCTCACCGGGGCCGACCTGGCCGGGCTGGACGACGCGGCGCTGCCGGCGGCCATCGAGCAGGCCAGCGTCTTCGCCCGGGTCTCGCCCGAGGACAAGGCCCGGCTGGTGCGGGCCCAGCGCACCGCCGGCCGGGACGTGGCGTTCCTCGGCGACGGCGTCAACGACGCGCTCGCCCTGCACGCCGCCGACGTCGGCATCTCCGTCGACACCGGCACCGACGTGGCCCGCGACGCCGCCGACGTGCTGCTGCTCGACAAGGACCTCGACGTGCTCGCCGACGGCGTCACCGAGGGCCGGCGGATCTTCGCCAACACCATCAAGTACGTGCTGATGGGCACGTCCAGCAACTTCGGCAACATGTTCAGCGCGGCGGGGGCGTCGGCGTTCCTGCCGTTCCTGCCGATGCTGCCCGGGCAGATCCTGCTCAACAACCTGATCTACGACCTGAGCCAGATCGCCATCCCCACCGACCGGGTCGACGCCGACCAGCTCGCCCGCCCCGCCCACTGGGACCTGCGGGAGATCCGCCGCCTCATGCTGACCTTCGGGCCGCTCAGCTCGCTGTTCGACTTCCTCGCGTTCGCGCTGCTGCTCGGGGTGCTGCACGCCGGGCCGACGGAGTTCCGCACCGGCTGGTTCGTCGAGTCGCTGGCCACCCAGACCCTGGTGGTGTTCGCCATCCGCACGCGCGCCAGCCCGTTCTGGCGCAGCCGGCCCAGCCGGCCACTGCTGGCCGCCGCGCTGGCCGCCGTGGCGGTCGCCTGGCTCATCCCGTACCTGCCGGTGGCCGGGCCGCTCGGCTTCGGCCCGCTGCCGCCGGTGTTCGTGCCGGTGGTGGTGGCGCTGACCGTGGCCTACCTGGCGCTGGTGGAGCTGGCGAAGCGGACCCTGTTCGCCGCCTCGGACCTGCTCCGCCCGCCCGGCCCCGGCACCGGGACGGCCGGCACGCAACAGGCCGCCGCACCGCAGGCCGGCACGCAACAGGCCGGCGCACCGCAGGCTCGCCCGCCGGAGGCGAGCCGACGTCGGCGCACCCATCGGCGGGCCGCCCGCTTCACCACCCGCTGACGGCCGACGCCGGCGTGCGGAGGCGGGTTAGGAGGGGGCCCCTGTACAACAGAATGCGTTAACAGGGGGCCCTTCCTTACCCCAAGCCGAGCAGGGTGCGGAGGTGGCGCGGGGGCGGGCAGTCGTGGGCGAGCATCGCGTCGTGCCAGTCGCGCACCGACACCCCGGCCGGGCGCAGGGCGGCGATCCCGGCGATCTCGCTGTAGCCCACGAAGTAGGTGGAGAGCTGCGTCGAGGTGAGCAGCGCCCGCCGCCACTTGCCGGCCGCCTCGCCCTCCTCCTGGAAGCCCCGGCCCGTCATCAGCGCCATCGCCTCGGCCTCGGCCAGGTCGTCGCAGTGCACGAGCTGGTCGAGCAGGGCGTTGATGGTCATCCGTAGCTGCATCTTGAGCTGCTGCAACCGCACCGGCAGCCCGCCGTAGCCGAGACCGGCCATCAGCTCCTCGGTGTAGACGGCCCAGCCCTCGACGAACGGGCCGGACCTGGCGAGCGCCCGGACCCGGGTGGGGCCGACGTGCCGGCGGGCGTGGGCGAGCTGGAGGAAGTGCCCCGGCATCGCCTCGTGCACCGTCAGGTTGCGGATCATGTGATCGTTGTATTCGCGGTAGAACGACTCGACGCGGGCCGCCGGCCAGTCGGCCGGGGTCGGCGCGATGCAGTAGAACGTCGGCACGGGCGCGAGCTCCAGCGGGCCGGGCGAGTCGCAGTAGGCCACCGCCACGCCGCGGGCGAACTCCGGCATCTCCTGGATCACGCACGGGTCGTCGACCAGCGTCACCAGGTCGTGCGCCCGGACGAAGTCCGTCGCCTCGTCGAGGGTGACCGAGGCGAGGTCGACGATCGTGTGGTCGTCGGGGTGCTCGGCGGCCAGCAGGTCGAGCGCCCGGCGCACGGTCTCGTCGTCGGCCGGGCCGCCGACCAGCTCGACGGCCGCCTCGCGCAGCTCGGCGGTGACCCGGTCGAGGTTGGCCCAGGCCCGGCGCTGCACCTCGGCAGCCCCCAGCTCGGTGTCGAGGGTGTGCCACAGCCGGGCCTCCCAGCGCCGCCGGCCCAGCCTCGGGTCCCGCCCCGGGCCGGCGTCGGCGGCCAGCCCGGCGCGCAGCCACGCCACGAACTCCTCCAGCGCGGCGATCGCGGCCGTGGCGGCAGGCTCCACCCGGTCGTGCAGCCCCGGCTCCTCGGCGAGCAGCCGGGGCACCTCGTCGCGGACCAGCGCCGCCGCGCCGGTGAACTGCCCCACCGCCGTCTCGGCGTGCACCCGGGGCACGTCCCGCAGCGTCGCGCGCGCGGTCGCCAGCGCATCCGGTACGGCAGCGAGCCGCCCGGCCAGGCTGGTCAGCCGCACGTCGGCCGGGGCGAACGGGCGGGCGAGCAGGGCGTGCAGCAGCGGGGCCGGGTTGTGCCGCAGCGGGTCCCACTCGTGGTCACGGATCTCGTCGGCCTCGAACAGCTCCCGGTCGACCAGGGCGGTGAGCAGCGCGTGGTCGACGCTCTCGGCGGTGTCGAGGGAGTCGGGGTCGAGCTCGGAGAGCGCGTCGGCCGCGTCCTTCAGCATCGCCCGGTCGGCGGCGACCGCGTCGGCGGAGAGGTCGGGCAGGCGGTCGTCGTAGCGGTGGTCCCCGGCGGAGCTGGCCAGCCCGGGCCGGCTCTCCAGCAACGCCTCGACGATCCGCTCGGCGAGCGGCACGAACGCTTCCATGGCCCGAACCCTACCGACCACCCCCGACACCCGCCCCCGGTGAGATCTTGGTACGGATCGGCCCCCCTGGGGGCGCTCAGGTACCAGGATCTCGCCGGGTGGGGTCAGGGACGCCGGGGAGTGGTGCGCTCGGCGGCGCGGACCGCGTCGGCGTACGCCAGGGTGGTGCGGCGCAGGGCGGCCTCCGGGTCCAGGTCGGCGGCCCGGGCCGCCGCCACCGCGGCCAGCAGCTCCGCGCCGAGGCGCGCCTCCGGGTCGACCCGGGGCTCCACGCCGGCCGACGGGTCGACCCGCGCGCCGCCGGCCGGGGCGGGCGGCGCGTCGACGGCGGCCGGGGCGGGCTGCGCGTCGACGGTCGGCAGCGGGACCGTCAGGCCGGCGCGACCGGCGCGGTCGAGGATCTTGGCGGCCAGGGCGAGGGCGGGCAGGCTCGGCGCGATGCCGTCGAGCACGGAGTCGCGGGCCTTCTCCGCCCGCTTGATCCGCTCCCAGTTGGCGGTGATCTCGTCGAGCATCGTGGCCCGGTCGTCGGCGAAGACGTGCGGGTTGCGCCGGATCATCTTGTCCACCAGGCCGCCGGCCACGTCGTCGACGGTCCACCGCGCGCCGTCGGGCAGCTCCTCGGCCATCCGCGCGTGCAGCAGCACCTGGAGCAGCACATCGCCCAGCTCCTCGCGCAGCGAGTCGGTGTCGTCCGCGCCGATCGCGTCGTACGCCTCGTAGCACTCCTCGATCAGGTAGCCGGCGAGGCTGCGGTGCGTCTGCGCCCGCTTCCACGGGTCGCCGCCCGGCGAGGCCAGCCGGTCCATCACCTCGACCGCGTCGAGCAGCCGCGCGCCCGGCGGGTCCCACGAGCCGTACATCAGCTCCAGCTCGGCCAGGCCCGGCTCGCGGGCCAGCCGCAGGCCCAGCTCCCGGGCCAGCGACTCGTCGCCGGCGGGCCCGGCCAGCCAGACGACCGCGCCGTGCGCCGCCGCCGCGTGCAGCAGCGCCGGCACCGGCGGGCCGTCGGGCACGGTCACCTCGGCGCCCGCCGCGCGCACGGCCGCCGTCAGCCCGCTCTCCGCGCCGGCCAGCACCGGGTTGCCGCGTACGACGTCCCAGGCCGCCGCCGTCAGCAGCCCGACCGGCAGCCGGGGCGAGGTGACCAGCAGGACGACCCGGGCGGTCATGCCCCGGGCGCGGCCGGGCCGCTCGGCTCCGCCGCCGGCGCCTGCGGGGTGGAGATGTCGGTCACCGGGCCGTTCTCGTCGACGTACGGCAGCGAGTAGAAGACCAGCGACTGGCCGGTGCTGACCACCGACGGGACGCCGACCGGCCGGAACCGGGGGTTGATCGACGCCCCGGCCTTCTCGGCCTCCTGCTGGAGGGCGTTGCTGAGCGCCGTGGCGGCCCGCACGAAACCGCCCTGGCTGCCGGGGCCACCGCTCTCGCCGAACGCCTGCCGGACCTGCGCCACGGTCAGGCCGGGCTGGATCGCCCCGGTCTTGGCGATGGCCTGGTAGACGGCCATGACCGCCTCGTCGCTCACCTCGGCCGTGGGCAGCTTCGCGCCGAGCGCGCCGGAGATGTCCACCCACTCGCCCCAGAGCCGGACGTACTCGGTGGAGGCCGGCATCTGGAGCTGCTGCTCCAGTTGCTCCGGCTTGACCTCGTCGGCCACCGTGACACCCTGCTCGGCCACCACCCGCTTGCCCAGCTCGATGCTGACCAGCAGGTTGAGCACGTCCTGCCGGGTGACCGTGGAGCGCAGCTGCTCCGGCGACGGGGTGGCCCCGCCCTGCCCGGCCTGCGCCCGGATCGCGTCGGCGTACTTGGCCTGGGCTTCGTCGTAGATCTCGTTGACCCGGTCGACGGAGTATTCCGCGTCGCCGACGTACGCGGCGACGTCCGGCGCGGCCTTCCCGCACGCGGCGAGGGAGAGGACACCGAGGGCCGCGACGCTGGCGGCGGCGATGAGACGGCGAGCACGCATGACCGTCACTCTCTCATGCGCCCCCACCGGCGGTGACGCCGCCCACCACGCATCGCCGCCCCGGCCCCGCCGTCCGGCCCTGCCCACGCCCCCGCTCACCGGGCGCCCGCCCCGGCCGGCTGGGCCACCGGGGCCGGGTCGCCCAGCACGTCCTTGAGAAGCTGGGCGCACCACTCGAGCAGCGCCTGGTCGCGCAGCGGCTCGCCGCCGACCCGGCGGGTGCTCGGCCGGGGCACGCTGACCTGGTCGAGCGCCGACTTGTAGACCGAGTCGGGGTGGTAGCGCTTGAGCCGGAGCTGCTTGGAGTCGGGCAGCGGCAGCGGGCCGAACCGGAGGTGCCTGCCCTGCATGCTCACGTCGGTGAGGCCGTAGCGGCGGGCCAGCAGCCGGAACCGCGCGACCGCCACGAGGTTCTGCACCGGGGCGGGCGGCTCGCCGTAGCGGTCGGTCATCTCGGCGACCACCTCGCGCAGCCGGTCGGCGTCGCGGGCCTCGGCGAGCTTGCGGTACATCTCCAGGCGCAGCCGCTCCACGCCGACGTAGTCGTGCGGCAGGTGCGCGTCCACCGGGAGGTCGATCTTGACGTCGGTCTCCTCCTCGGGGCGCTCGCCCTTGAACGCCTGCACCGCCTCGCCGACCATCCGGACGTACAGGTCGAAGCCGACGCCCTCGATGTGGCCGGACTGCTCGCCGCCGAGCAGGTTGCCCGCGCCCCGGATCTCCAGGTCCTTCATCGCCACGTACATGCCCGCGCCCAGCTCGGTGTGCTGGGCGATGGTGGCCAGCCGCTCGTGGGCGTGCTCGGTGAGCGGCTTCTCCGGCGGGTAGAGGAAGTACGCGTACGCCCGCTCGCGGCCCCGGCCCACCCGGCCCCGGATCTGGTGCAGCTGGGCCAGGCCCAGCAGGTCGGCGCGCTCCACGATCAGCGTGTTGGCGTTGGGGATGTCGATGCCCGACTCCACGATCGTGGTGCAGACCAGGACGTCGAACTCCTTCTCCCAGAAGCCGACCATGACCTTCTCCAGGGCCTCCTCGCCCATCTGGCCGTGCGCCACCGCGACCCGGGCCTCCGGCACCAGCTCCCGGATCCTGCGCGCCGCCTTCTCGATCGACTCGACCCGGTTGTGCAGGTAGAACACCTGCCCGTCGCGGAGCAGCTCGCGGTGGATGGACGCGGCCACCTGCCGCTCGTCGTGCGCGCCGACGAAGGTGAGCACCGGGTGCCGCTCCTCCGGCGGGGTGGCGATCGTCGACATCTCCCGGATGCCGGTGATCGCCATCTCCAGGGTGCGCGGGATCGGGGTGGCCGACATGCTCAGCACGTCCACCGAGGCGCGCAGCGTCTTCAGGTGCTCCTTGTGCTCGACGCCGAAGCGCTGCTCCTCGTCGACGATGACCAGGCCGAGGGACTTGAACCGGGTCGCCGTCTGGAGCAGCCGGTGGGTGCCGATGACGATGTCGACGGTGCCGTCGGCGACCATCTCCAGCGTCCGTTCGGACTCCTTCGGGGTCTGGAAGCGGGAGAGCTGCCGGATCTGCACGGGGAACTGGCTCATCCGCTCGGCGAACGTGTTGTAGTGCTGCTGCACGAGCAGGGTGGTGGGCACCAGCACGGCCACCTGCTTGCCGTCCTGCACCGCCTTGAACGCCGCCCGCACCGCGATCTCGGTCTTGCCGTACCCGACGTCGCCGCAGATCAGCCGGTCCATCGGGACGGTCTGCTCCATGTCCCGCTTGACCTCCTCGATGGCGGCCAGCTGGTCCGGGGTCTCCTGCCAGGGGAACGCGTCCTCCAGCTCCCGCTGCCACGGGGAGTCCGGGGCGAACGCGTGCCCCCTGGACGCCTTGCGGGCGGCGTAGAGCTGGATGAGCTGGGCGGCGATCTCCCGCACCGCCTTGCGGGCGCGCGCCTTGGACTTCTGCCAGTCCGCCCCGCCCATCTTGTGCAGGGTGGGCTGCTCGCCGCCGACGTAGCGGGAGAGCTGGTCGAGCTGGTCGGTGGGGACGAACAGCCGGTCGCCGGGCTGGCCGCGCTTGCTGGCCGCGTACTCGATGACCAGGTATTCGCGGGACGCGCCGTTGACGGTGCGCTGCACCAGCTCGACGTACCGGCCGATGCCGTGCTGCTCGTGCACCACGTGGTCGCCGGCCTTCAGCTCCAGCGGGTCGATGGTGTTGCGCCGCCGGCTGGGCAGCTTGCGCATGTCGCGCGTCGAGGTGCCCCGGCCGCCGGTGACGTCGTTGCCGGTGAGCAGCACGAACCTCGCCGCCTCGGCGACGAAGCCGCCGGTGAGGCCGCCGCAGGTGACCAGCACCTCGCCGGGGGCGGGCGCGGCCGGCACCTGCTCGACGAACCGGGCGCCGAGGCCGGCGTCGCGCATCACCTCGACGGCCCGCTGGGCGGGGCCGTGGCCCTCGAAGACCAACGCGACCGACCAGCCGTCGCCGGCCCAGCGCTTGAGGTCCTCGGCCACCCGGTCGGTCTCGCCGTGGTAGAGCGGGGCCGGCTGGGCGGCCAGGGTCACCGCGATCGCGTCGTCGGGCGTGACGTCGACCTCGGTCGGCGCGTCCTCCCAGGGCTGCCGGGCGGGGGCCGCCGCGTCGGCGTCGGCCAGCCCGAACGGGGCGAGGGTCCACCAGGGCCGGCGCAGGGCGCGGGCGTGCGCGCGTACGTCGGCCAGGGTCCTGAAGGCGGCGGCCCCGAGGTCGACCGGGGCCTGGCCCCCGACGGCCGCCGCGGCCCAGCTCGCCTGGAGGAACTCCTCGGAGGTGCGCACCAGGTCGTGCGCCCGGGTGCGGATGCGCTCCGGGTCGCAGAGCAGCACGTGGGTGCCGGCCGGCATGCAGTCGAGCAGCAGCTCCAGGCTCTCGCCGCCGAGCAGCGCCGGGGTCAGCGACTCCATCCCCTCCACGGGAATGCCCTCGGCCAGCTTGTCGAGGATCTCGGCCAGCTCGGGGTGCTCGGCGGCCAGGGCGGCGGCCCGCCGCCGCACGGCCGGGGTGAGCAGCAGCTCCCGGCAGGGCGGGGCCCACAGCAGCGCGGCGGCCTCGATGGTGCGCTGGTCGGCCACGGCGAAGGTGCGGATCTCCTCCACCTCGTCGCCCCAGAACTCGACCCGGGACGGGTGCTCGTCGGTGGGCGGGAAGACGTCGAGGATGCCGCCGCGCACGGCGAACTCGCCGCGCTTGGTGACCAGGTCGACCCGGGCGTACGCCATGTCGGTGAGCCGGCGCGCGACCTCTTCGAGGTCGGCCTCGTCGCCGGCGGCCAGCCGCACCGGCTCCAGGTCGCCGAGGCCCTTGAGCTGCGGCTGGAGCAGGGACCGCACCGGCGCGACGACCACCCGCAGCGGCCCGGTGCGCCCGTGCGCGTCGGCGGCGTCGGGGTGCGCGAGCCGGCGCAGCACGGCCAGGCGGCGGCCGACCGTGTCGGAGCGGGGCGAGAGCCGCTCGTGCGGCAGCGTCTCCCAGGACGGGAAGACGGCGACCTGCTCGGCCGGGAGCAGGCTGCCCAGCGCCGAGGCCAGGTCGTCGGCCTCCCGGCTGGTGGCGGTCACCGCGAGCACGGGCCGCCCCGCACCTCCGGCGGGCCCGGCGGCGGCTCCCCGACCGGCGGTTCCCGGGTCGGCGGCGACGGCGGCGACGGCGAACGGGCGCAGCGCCGCCGGTGCGGTCAGGTCCAGCCCGTCGACCTGCGCGGCACCGGAGCGGGCCAGGTCACGCGCCCGGGCCAGCCCGGGGTCGGCCAGGGCGGCGGCGAAGAGTCCGGTGAGCAATCTGATCACTTCCCAGTGGCACGGTCACGGCACACGGCGGAGCCCCCGCGCCCGGTGGGGACGGGGGGTCGACAGCACCCCAGCCTATCCCCGCTTGACCGGCGACCGGGGCACGTGGTCGAGTCGGGGCGTGACGGGACGACGGCGGCTGGTCGAGTTGAGCCACGTGATCAGCGACGGCATGACCACGCTGCCCGGCTGGCCGACGCCCCGGGTCACCGAGTGGCTGACCCGGGAGGCGTCCCGGGCGAACTACGCCCCGGGCACGGAGTTCCAGGTCGGGCGGATCGAGATGATCGCCAACACCGGCACGTACGTGGACACGCCCGCGCACCGGTGGGCCGACGGGGCCGACCTCACCGGCGTCGGCCTGGACCGCCTCGCCGACCTGCCGGGGACCGTGGTCAAGGTGCCCGCCGGCACCCGCGCCGTGGACCGCCCGCTGCTCGCCCCGCACGAGGTGGCGGGGCGGGCGGTGCTGTTGCACACCGGCTGGTCCGCGCACTTCGGCACCGACCGCTACGCCGCCCCCGATGCGCCGTACCTGACCGGGGACGGCGCGGCGTGGCTGGTCGAGGCGGGTGCGGTCCTCGTCGGCATCGACTCGATCAACATCGACGACATGAGCCCGGCGGCCCGGGGCGAGCGTCCGGCGCACAGCGGCCTGCTGGCGGCCGGCGTCCCGATCGTGGAGCACCTGACCGGCCTGGACGCGCTGCCCACGACCGGCTTCCGGTTCACCGCCGCCCCGCCGATGGTGGCGGGAATGGGCACCTTCCCGGTCCGCGCCTTCGCCGTCCTCGCCGAATAGATCCCTCCCCGTCACCGGCGTCGCCCCACCGCTCTTCGCCGCCGCGACGGCAGGGCCGGCGAACCATCTCATCCGGGTCATATCGCCCCCTAGGCTGGCCCTGTGGAGGAGGAGCCGGACATCCCGGTGCGCGCGTGGCTGCCCCGCACCGCCGCGCTGCTGCTCGGCACCCTGGCGCTGGCCACGGCGTTCATCGCCGCCTATGTGGGGGCGCTGCACCACCCGACGCCGCGCGACGTGCCCGTCGGGGTGGTCCTCGGCGACCAGCGCGCCCAGGCGGTCATGGCCGCCGTGCGCCGCGAGACCGACAAGATCGAACCCGTCGAGTACGACGACCCGGCCGCCGCCGACGACGGGCTCACCGCCCGCGAGGTGTACGGCGTGCTCACCTCCACCCCCGAGGGCGGGCTGCGCCTCACCACCGCCAGCGCCGCCGCGCCCGCCGCCACCGAGGTGGTCGACCAGGTCCTCGCCGAGGCCGCCCGGCGGGGGAACCTGCCGCTCGCGGTCACCGACGAGGTGCCGGTGGAGCAGAGCGACCCGCGCGGTCTCGTCCCGTTCTACCTCGCGGTCGGGTACGTCCTCGGCGGCTACCTCGCCGCCACCGCGCTGGGCCTGCGCGCCGGCACCGCGCCCCGCAGCCTCGCCCGCGCCGGGCTGCGGATCGCCGCCCTCGCCGTGTACGCGGCGGTGCTCGGCGTGGCGGGCGCGCTCGTCGTCGGCCCGGCGCTGGGTGTCTGGCACCACGACGTGCCGGCCGTGGCGGCGGTCGGCGCGCTGGCCGTCTTCGCCGCCGCCATGATCGCCGCCGCCGTGCAGGGCTGGCTCGGGCTGCTCGGCACCGGGATCGTCATCCTGCTGCTCGTGGTGCTCGGCAACCCCGGCTCCGGCGGCATCTACGCCCCGGAGTTCCTGCCCACCTGGCTGCGCGGGATGCACCGGTGGAACGTGCCCGGGCTCACCACCGACCTGATCAAGTCGGCGGTGTACTTCGACCGCCGGTCGATGGGCTGGCCGCTGGCCGGGCTCGCCCTCTGGGTGGCGTTCGGCGTCGTGGGATTGCTCACGGCCACCCTCGTCCGGGGCCGGCGCGCCGCCGCCCGCCACGCGGCCGAAACGCCCCCGACCAGGGGCGATGCGCGCCCCACCGGGTGACTGCGGTAAGCAGGGGCCCCCTGTACATACAGAATGCGATAACAAGGGGCCCTTCCTTCCGAAGGGGGCGGCGCGGATACGATCCAGGGAGTCGGACAGCGCTGTCCTTCGTCCCCGGCGTAAGGAGCGCACCCGTGACCGACCAGCACGACCACGACGGCCCGGACGCCGCACTGCGGGCCGACATCCGCCGCCTCGGCACGCTGCTCGGGCAGACCCTCGCCCGGCAGGAGGGCCGCCCGCTGCTCGACCTGGTCGAGGAGATCCGGGCCCAGGTCCGCGCCGACGCCCCGGCCGCCGCGCAGCGCCTCGGTGGGCTGGACGTGACCACCGGCACGAAGCTCGCCCGTGCCTTCTCCACCTACTTCCACCTGGCCAACATCACCGAGCAGGTGCACCGGGCCCGCGACCTGCGCCGCCGCCGGGCGATCCAGGGCGGCTGGCTGGACCAGGCGGCCAAGATGATCGCCGAGCGCGGGGTGCCGGCCGAGGAGATCGCGGCGGCGGCCCGCCGGCTCGCCGTACGCCCGGTCTTCACCGCCCACCCGACCGAGGCGGCCCGCCGGTCGATCCTGTCGAAGCTGCGCGCCGTCGCCGACGAGCTGGACGCCGAGACGGCCAACGCGATCCTCTACGGCGCCAGCGACGAGGGGCCGGCCAACCGCCGCCTGGCCGAGCTGCTGGACCTGATGTGGCAGACCGACGAGCTGCGGCTCGACCGGCCGGACCCGACCGACGAGGCCCGCAACGCCATCTACTACCTGCGTGATCTCTACGCCGAGGCCGCCCCGCAGGTGCTCGACGACCTCGCCGACACGCTGCGCGCCCTGGGCGTGGAGACCTCCCCGACGGCCCGCCCGCTGACGTTCGGCACCTGGATCGGCGGCGACCGCGACGGCAACCCGTTCGTCACCCCGCAGGTCACCGGCGAGGTGCTGCGCATCCAGCACGAGCACGGCATCGCGGCCACCGAGGCGGCGATGGAGCACCTGATCAACGAGGTGTCCGTGTCCCGCCGGCTGCGCGGGGTGTCGCTGGACCTGTCGGCCAGCCTCGCCGCCGACCTGGACGCGCTGCCCGAGGTGGCCCCCCGGTTCCGCCGGGTCAACGCCGAGGAGCCCTACCGGCTGAAGGCCCGGTGCGTGAAGGCGAAGCTGGCCAACACCCGGGAGCGGCTGCGCCGGGGCACCCCGCACGTGCCGGGGCGCGACTACCAGGGCGCGGCGGAGCTGATCGCCGACCTGGATCTGCTGCGCGCCTCGCTGGCCCGCAACGCCGGCCAGCTCACCGCCGTCGGGCGGCTCGCCTCCACCATCCGCACCGTGTCGGCGTTCGGGCTGCACCTGGCGACGATGGACGTGCGGGAGCACGCCGAGAAGCACCACGAGGTGCTCACCCAGCTCTACGCGGCCGTCGGCGAGGTGGCCGACTACCCGGCGCTGACCCGCCTGGAGCGCACCAAGCTGCTCGCCGACGAGCTGACCGGCCGCCGGCCGCTGTCGACGCTGGACACGCCGCTGACCGAGAGCGCCCGCAAGACGTTCGACGTGTTCGCCACGATCCGCGAGGCGCAGGACCGGTTCGGCTCCGAGGTCATCGAGTCGTACATCATCTCGATGACCCTCGGCGTCGACGACGTGCTCGCGGCGGTGGTGCTGGCCCGCGAGGCCGGGCTGGTCGACGTGCACAGCGGCCGGGCCCGGATCGGTTTCGTGCCGCTGCTGGAGACCCCCGCCGAGCTGAACGCCGGCGGCGAGCTGCTCGACGAGCTGCTGTCGCTGCCGGCCTACCGGTCGCTGGTGGCGGCCCGGGGCGACGTGCAGGAGGTGATGCTGGGCTACTCCGACTCCAACAAGGAGGCGGGCATCACCACCAGTCAGTGGTCGATCCACCGGGCCCAGCGGGCGCTGCGGGACGTGGCCGCCCGGCACGGCGTGCACCTGCGGCTGTTCCACGGCCGGGGCGGCACCGTCGGGCGCGGCGGCGGCCCCACCCACGAGGCGATCCTGGCCCAGCCGTACGGCACGCTCGACGGCGCGATCAAGGTCACCGAGCAGGGCGAGGTCATCTCCGACAAGTACACGCTGCCGGCGCTGGCCCGGGAGAACCTGGAGCTGACCATGGCCGCCGTGCTCCAGGCGACCCTGCTGCACACCGCGCCCCGGCAGCCGGCCGAGCAGCTGGAGCGCTGGGACGCGTCGATGGACGTGATCTCCGACGCGGCGTTCCGGTCGTACCGGTCGCTGGTGGAGGATCCGGACCTGCCGGCCTACTTCTGGGCGTCCACCCCCACCGAGCTGCTGGGCGCGCTGAACATCGGCTCCCGCCCGGCGAAGCGGCCCAACACCGGGGCCGGCCTGTCCGGCCTGCGGGCCATCCCGTGGGTGTTCGGCTGGACGCAGACCCGGCAGATCGTCCCCGGCTGGTTCGGGGTCGGCTCGGGGCTGGCGGCGGCGCGTGAGGCCGGGCTGGAGGACGTGCTGGCCGAAATGCACCGCAACTGGCACTTCTTCGGCACGTTCCTGTCGAACGTCGAGATGATGCTGACCAAGACCGACCTCGGCATCGCCCGCCGGTACGTGGAGACCCTCGTGCCGAAGGGGCTGCACCCGATCTTCGCCAAGATCGAGCAGGAGTACGAGCTGACCAAGCGGGAGGTGCTGGCGGTCACCGCCTCGCCTGCCCTGCTGGAGAACTCGCCGGTGCTCCAGCGCACCCTCGCGGTGCGCGACACCTACCTGGAGCCGCTGCACCACCTCCAGGTGGCGCTGCTGCGGCAGTACCGCGACTCCGGCGCGGCGGGCCGGGCGGTGGCGACGGCCCCGGGCGGGCGGCGGGCCCCGAGCGACGGCACGGCGCTGGAGCGGGCGCTGCTCACCACGGTCAACGGCATCGCCGCCGGCATGCGCAACACCGGCTGAGGTGCAAGGAAGGGCCCCCTGTTAACGCATTCCGCATAGCAGGGGGCCCTTTTTAACGCCCGCCGGCAGGCGGGCCGGGCAGGCGGGAACGTCGGCGGGCCGGAGCGGCGTCAGAAGTCGCCGCCGCCGAAGTCACCGCCACCGAAATCGCCGCCACCGAAGTCACCACCGCCGAAATCGCCGCCGCCCGAGAAGTCGCCGGCGGTGCCGTAGTCGCCGCCGCCGAAGTCGCCCGCGGTGGCGTAGTCGCCGCCGCCGAAGTCACCCCCGAAGTCCGCGCCGTCGCCGAAGCCCTCCTGGTAGCCGGCCTCGTAGCCGGCGTCGGCGAACGCCGGGGAGAAGAGCGCGTCGGCGATCAGCATGCCGCCGAGCACGCCCGCGCCCGCACCGAGCGCCGTCTTCCACCACGGGGTCGAGTACCAGCCGGCCGGCACGGGGCGGCCCTGGTAGCGGCCGCCGGGGTAGTAGTAGGGCGTGCCCTGGCCGGGCTGCGGGCCGGCCCGGAAGGTCTGCCCCTGCACGTTGACCTCGCGCTCGCGGGTGAGCTGGCCGGTGCCCTGCGCGGAGGCCAGCGGCGGCAGCTCCGGGCCGGGGTCGATGCCCAGCGCGACGCGGGCCGCGCGCGCGTACGCCAGCCCCTCCAGGGCGGTCTCCCGGGCCAGCCGGTACTGGTGGACGGTGCGGGCCTGCTCCAGCTGGCTGCCCGCCGCGTTGTACCGCTCACCGGCGTCGACGAGGGCCTGCCGCACGGCCGGGGAGTCGCCGTGCAGGTTCATCACCTGGCCGCCGAGGCGCTCGTACCAGCGCTGGGCGTCGGCGCGCACGTCGGCCAGGCTGCGCGCCTCGCGGGCCGCGCTCTCCCGACGCCACCAGACGAGACCGCCGACGAGCAGCGCCACGAGGATGACCGCGAGCAGAAATTCCATGCCTTGAAAAGTACCCGGGGCGCGCCCGTCGTACGCGTTTGGCAAGCTCTGGTGATGAGCTTCTCGACGCTGGCCGTGGTGGTGCTCTGCCTCGGCGCGGGTGGCGCGCTGGGCTGGTTCGCGGCCCGGTCCCGGTCGGCGACGGAGATCGCCCGGCTGGAGGCCACCCTGGCCGCGACCCGGGAGGGCGAGGGGCGGCTGGAGCAGTCGATGCGCGCGCTGAGCTACGAGGCGACCGCGCAGTCGCAGGAGGCGGTGGCCCGGGCGGTGGCCCCGCTGCACGAGACGCTGCGCCGCTACGAGTCCCGGGTCGCCGAGCTGGAGCACGCCCGGGTCGACGCGTACGCCGAGCTGCGCGAGCAGGTCCGCGCGATGGGCGCGGTCTCCGGCGAGCTGCGCACCGAGACCAAGCAGCTCGTGGCGGCCCTGCGCGCGCCGCAGGTGCGGGGGCGCTGGGGCGAGCACCAGTTGCGCCGGATCGTCGAGGCCGCCGGCCTGCTGGAGCACTGCGACTTCGACGAGCAGGTCACCGCCGCGACGGACCACCAGGGGGTACGCCCCGACCTGGTGGTCCGGCTGCACAGTGGCCGCTCGGTGGTGGTGGACGCGAAGGCGCCCTTCGACGCGTACCTGACGGCGATGGAGGCCCGTGACGAGCGGGGCCGGGACACCCACCTCGACGCGCACGCGCGGCACCTGCGGGCGCACGTCGACGCGCTGGCGGCGAAGACGTACTGGGCGGCGTTCGACCAGACCCCGGAGTTCGTGGTGCTGTTCGTGCCGGCCGACCCGTTCCTCGACGTGGCGTTGCAGCGCGACCCGACGCTGCTGGAGCACGCGTTCGCCCGCAACGTGGTGCTGGCCACCCCGGCGACCCTGGTGGCGCTGCTGCGCACGGTGGCGTACTCGTGGCGGCAGGAGGCGCTGGCCCGCAACGCGGTGGCGGTGCACTCGCTGGCCCGCGAGCTGTACGGGCGGCTGTCCACGCTGGGCGACCACGTCGGCAAGCTGGGCGCGTCGCTGGGCGGGGCGGTGACCGCGTACAACCGGGCGGTCGGCTCGCTGGAGGCGCGGGTGCTGGTCAGCGCCCGCAAGCTCGCCGAGCTGGGCGTGTCGGACCGGGAGCTGGCCGCGCCGCCGCAGGTGGAGGTGGCACCTCGGCAGCCGCAGGCCCCCGAGCTGCTCGGCGGGGTCGAGGGGCCTGACCAGCGGCTCGACCGCCTCACCGGACCGTCCCCAGTGGACCCGTCGACCCGCCCTTGATAGCAGCACACATGTGACAATGCGCGCCTGTGCATGTCACGAAGTGGTCACAACGTACCGGCCGGTAGTGACACCGGACACAGCCAGCACAAAGGATTTCGCTCACGCGCGCCCTGTGACTTCAGGGCCCTGTTCTCTGGAGGAAAAGAGAACGTGAGCAGACCTCGAAACCTGGGCCGGCGCACCTCCGCCGGACTCTTCGCGTCGGTCGTGGCCGCCGGTGCCATGACCGGCCTCGGTGGCGCCGCGACCGCGAGCGCCGCCCCCGCCGCCGAACCGGAGGCTCCGCAGGCCACCGCCGTGGAGACGCTGGGCGCCCACGACGCCAAGCTGCTGAGCGAGGCCGAGGCGAAGCACGCCGAGACCGTCACCCTGATCGTCGCCACCGACAAGGGCGAGGCGAAGGACGTCGCGGACGCGGTGCGGCAGCTCGGCGGCACGGTGAGCCGGCGCTTCGACTCCATCGGCTACGTCCTGGCGAAGGTCCCCACCGCGAAGGTGCTCAGGGCCGCCACGCTTCCCGGCGTCGCCGCGGTCGACCTCGACGAGACCATCCAGCTCCCCGACCCGGCCCCGGAGGCCGCGCCGGCCGGCGCGAAGGCCGCCGCGCAGGGCGGGACCCTGGCCGGGCCGGGCGTCGACACCGGCGCGGTGAACCCGTACATGCCGACCCACGAGACCGGCGCGGAGGCGTTCAAGGCCGCGCACCCGGCGTGGGACGGCCGCGGCGTCACCATCGGCATCATGGACTCCGGTGTGGACCTCGACCACCCGGCGCTCCAGACCACCACCACCGGCGAGCGCAAGATCGTGGACTGGGTGACCGCCACGGACCCGCTGGAGGACGCCACCTGGCGCGCGATGGTCACCGAGGTCTCCGGCCCGAGCTTCACCGCGGGCGGCGCGACGTGGACGGCCCCGGCCGGCAGCTACCGGTTCAACACGTTCCGCGAGTCGATCACGGCGGCCAGCGACCCGGAGGGCGACGTCAACCGCGACGGCGACACCACCGACACCTTCGGCATCCTCTACGACCCCACGACCCACGACATCCGGGTCGACGCCAACGGCAACCGGGACTTCACCGACGACCCGGTGCTGCGCCCGTACAAGGAGAAGTTCCAGGTCGGACGCTTCGGCACGGACGACCCGGCCACCCCGGTCCGCGAGCAGATCCCGTTCGTCGTCGAATACCGCGAGGACGTCGACACGACGCCGGTCGGCGGCCCCGGCCTGGTCGACTACGTCAACATCGGCATCGTCGAGTCGACCCACGGCACGCACGTCGCCGGCATCACCGCCGCCAACGACATGCTGGGCAACAACGCGTTCGACGGGGCGGCCCCCGGCGCGAAGCTGGTCTCGGCCCGGGCCTGTTCCTGGGGCGGCGGCTGCACCGCCGCGGCGCTCACCACCGGCATGGCCGACCTGGTGATCAACCGCAGGGTCGACGTGGTCAACATGTCGATCGGCGGCCTGCCGGCGCTCAACGACGGCTCGAACGCCCGCTCCCAGCTCTACAACGAGCTGATCAACACGTACGGCGTGCAGCTGTTCATCTCGGCCGGCAACTCCGGCCCCGGGCTGAACACCGTCGGCGACCCGTCGGTGGCCGACAACGTGGTCAGCGTCGCGGCGAGCATCAGCAAGGACACCTGGCTGGCCAACTACGGCTCGGTCGTGCGCAAGGGCAACGCCCTGTTCAACTTCTCCTCGCGCGGCCCGCGTGAGGAGGGCGGCTTCAAGCCGAACATCGCGGCCCCCGGCTCGGCGATCTCCACTGCGCCGACCTGGCAGGCCGGCAACCCCGTGCCCGAGGCCGGCTACCCGCTGCCGCCGGGCTACCAGATGCTCAACGGCACCTCGATGGCCGCCCCGCAGGCCGCCGGCGCCGCCGCGCTGCTGCTGTCGGCCGCCAAGGCGACCGACAAGGGGGTCACCCCGGCCGCGCTGCGCCGGGCCGTCTACACCTCGGCCAAGCCCATCGCGGGCGTCGCGACGTACGCCCAGGGCTACGGCATGTTCGACGTGCCGGGCGCGTGGGCGCTGCTGGACAAGGGCGTGCAGACCCGGTCGTACGTCTCCGACGCGCCCGTCTGCACCGAGCTGTCGGCCAACCTGACCCGCTACGACAAGGCCACCGGGACGTTCGTGCCGAACCCGCACCGGGGCACCGGCGTCTACAACCGCTGCGCCCTGGCCCAGGGCGGGCAGCCGCTGAAGAAGTCCAAGACGTACGAGGTGAAGGTCACCCGCACCAGCGGCCCCAACAAGAGCCTGCTGCACACCGTGACGCTGCGCGGCAACGACGGCACCTTCAGCGCGCAGAAGCAGGTGTGGCTGCCGCTGAACAAGACCCTCACCATCCCGGTGAAGGCCAAGCCGAAGACCGCCGGGGCGCACGGCGCGCTCCTGGTGATCGACGACCCGGCCACCCCGGTGGTCGACTTCGAGGTCTCCACCGTCGTGGTGGCGGGCACCGACGTGGCGAAGCCGGCGTACTCCTTCTCGGCCGAGGGCTCGGTCGAGCGGAACAGCTCCACCTCGTACTTCGTGACGGTGCCGGCGGGCGCGGGCGCGATCCAGGTCAACCTGTCCGGCATCGCCACCGGCTCGCAGACCCGGTTCATCGCGATCAACCCGTACGGCGTGCCGGTGGAGAGCACCGCGAGCACCGCCTGCTACACCAACTTCTCCGACGCCGCCGCCTGCAAGCCGCAGGAGCGGGACTACCAGAAGCCGATCGCCGGGGTCTGGGAGTTCGAGGTGGAGTCGCGGCGCACGTCGCCCGCGCTGGACAACCCGTACCAGCTCCAGGTGCGGGTGCAGGGCGTCACGGTCTCGCCGGCCGTGGTCGAGCTCCCGTCGGTCACCGCCGGCGCACCGACCCAGGTCAGCTGGAGCCTGGCCAACGCCTTCGGCCCGGTCTCGGTGACCGGGCAGGGCGGCCCGCTGGCCAGCGTGCACGCCGAGCGGCCCACGATCGCCCAGGGCGCGCAGCAGGAATACCTGGTCGAGGTGCCGGCCGGCGCGGCCAGCTTCACGGCCCGCATCGGCAACACCGCCGACCTGGGCGCCGACCTGGACCTGTTCGTCTTCCGGGGCGACACCGAGGTCGGCCGCTCGGCCGACGGCGACTCGGAGGAGGCGGTGACGCTGACCAACCCGCCGGCCGGCACCTACCGCGTCCGGGTCGACGGGTACGCCGTCGACGGGCCGGGCACCAGCACCGCCTACGACTACCGGGACTCGTTCTCGGCGGCGTCGCTGGGCACGCTGACCGCTCCGGCCACCCCGCTCTCCCTGACCAACGGGGCCACCGCCGCCCTCACCGGCACGGTGACCGCACAGTCCGCCCCGGCCGCCGGTCGCGCCCTCTACGGCGACCTGGCCGTCACCACCACCGAAGGCGCGGTCGTCGGCCGCGGCTCGGTCTCGATCGGCGCGGTCAACTGAGCCGCGCCGCCTGACCACCCTCCGCCTCACCACAGGAGCCCGTCCCCGCCCCCGGCGGGGGCGGGCTCCTGTCGTCGGCCGCCGCCACACCGCCCGGGCCACCGCGCGCCGGCCGCCGCCGGGCAGCCCGCGCGGCTCGCGGGTCAGCCCCGGCGGGCGGACTCCACGACGAAGGGGATGCCCTGCTGGCAGGTGGTGAGCAGGTCGGGCTGGGCCCGGCCGGTGACCTCGACCTTGGCACCGGCGGCCAGCACGTCCGCGGGGCCGCCGACGAGCTGGTAGCCGTCCAGCAGGCGGCAGCCGGGCTCCACACCCGCCTCGACGGTGCCGGTGAGCGTGGTGGCACCGACGCCCGGCGGGACGCTGGGGCCGCCCGGCTTCGGCGGGAGGCTCGGGCGGCCCGGGGGCGTCGAGCCGGACGGGGCGACCGGGTCGGCCGGGTCGGCGCTGGGCGTGTCGGTCACCGCGGCTCCTCCGGAGGGGCTGGGGGCGGGGCTGCCGTCACCGGTGCCCTGGCCGCCGCAGGCGCTCAGGGCCGCGCAGGTGACCAGCGCGGCGACGATGGTCCGAGGAGTCTTCATGCCGATCAGACGCTGCCCGCCGCTGATCCGTTCCCCGGCCGCACGGCGCGGCACGGACCGGAGCGGGGCCGGGGCGGACCGGACCGGCACGGGCGGTCAGGCGCGGGCCGCGGCGGCGGCCTTCATGTCGCGCTTGAGCTCCTGCGGCAGCGAGAAGGTCAGCCGCTCGTTGGCGGTGACCACCTCGTCGACGTCGGTGAAGCCCCGCGCGGCGAGGTGCGCCAGGACCTCCTGGACCAGCTCGTCGGGGACGCTGGCCCCGGAGGTCAGGCCCACCGTGCGGGCCCCCTCCAGCCAGGCGTCGTCGATCTCGTGGGCGAAGTCGACGAGGTGGCCGGCGCGGGCCCCGGCGTCCAGGGCGACCTCGACCAGCCGGACCGAGTTCGAGGAGTTGCGCGAGCCGACGACGAGCACCACGTCGCAGTCGGGGGCGATCTCCTTGACCACGTGCTGCCGGTTGGAGGTGGCGTAGCAGATGTCGTCGCTGGGCGGCGACTGGAGCAGCGGCAGCCGGGACTTGAGCCGGGCCACGGTCTCCAGCGTCTCGTCGACCGACAGCGTGGTCTGGGAGAGCCACACCACCTTGCTCGGGTCCCGCACGGTGACCTTGTCGGCGTCGTCCGGGCCGTCGACGAGCTGGATGTGCGCGGGGGCCTCACCGGCGGTGCCGATGACCTCCTCGTGCCCCTCGTGACCGATCAGCAGGATGTCGTAGTCCTCCGCGGCGAACCGCTTGGCCTCCTGGTGCACCTTCGTCACCAGCGGGCAGGTGGCGTCGATGGCCTTCAGCGAGCGCGCCCGCGCCTGCTCGTAGACCTCCGGGGCGACGCCGTGGGCGGAGAAGATCACGGTGGCCCCCTCGGGCACCTCCTCGTTCTCCTCCACGAAGATCGCGCCCTTGGCCTCCAAGGTCTGCACCACGTGCTTGTTGTGCACGATCTGCTTGCGCACGTAGATCGGGGCGCCGTAGAGCTTGAGCGCCTCCTCGACGGTCTGCACCGCCCGGTCGACGCCCGCGCAGTAGCCGCGGGGCTTGGCCAGGAGCACGCGCTTGCCGGTCCGGGGAGTCGTCTCAGCCTGAGTCACCCGCCCATCGTACGTGCCGGGTCCGCCCCACCCCGGATGATCATGGGGTACGCGGATCGCCCCGCCGTCGGGGGTCGTCCGTAGGGTGGGGGCGTGAGTGCGGATGAGAGCGGGCGCAGCAGCTCCGACGAGCCGTGGCCGGTGCGGGTCGTCAGCCAGAAGGTCGGCGCGTGGATCGCCCGGCTCGGCTGGGTGTGGGTCGACGGGCAGGTGGCGCAGATCAGCCGGCGGCCCGGGGCCAGCACGGTCTTCCTCACCCTGCGCGACCCGTCGGCCGACCTGAGCCTCACGGTCACCACCAACCGGGACGTCCTCGACGCCGGGGCCCCCGAGCTGCGCGAGGGCGCGCGGGTGGTGCTGCACGCCAAGCCCGAGTTCTACGCCGCCCGGGGCACGCTGAGCCTGCGCGCCGACGAGATCCGCCAGGTGGGCCTCGGCGAGCTGCTGGCCCGGCTGGAGAAGCTCAAGAAGCTGCTGGCCGCCGAGGGGCTGTTCGACCGGGCCCGCAAGCGCCGGCTGCCGTTCCTGCCGGGCCGGATCGGGCTGATCACCGGCCGCGCCTCGGCCGCCGAGCGGGACGTGCTGACCAATGCCCAACGGCGCTGGCCGGCGGTCGAGTTCCGCACGGTCAACGTGGCCGTGCAGGGGCCGGGCGCGGTGCCGCAGATCGTCGACGCGCTGAAGGTCCTCGACGCCGACCCGGCCGTCGACGTGATCGTCATCGCCCGGGGCGGCGGCGGCATCGAGGACCTGCTGCCGTTCTCCGACGAGGCGCTGTGCCGGGCGGTCTTCGCCTGCCGCACCCCCGTGGTCAGCGCCATCGGCCACGAGACGGACGCGCCGCTGGTCGACTACGTCGCCGACGTGCGGGCCTCCACCCCGACGGACGCCGCGAAGCGGATCGTGCCCGACCTGGCCGAGGAGCTGCGCCTGATCCGGCAGGCCCGGCAGCGGGTGGAGCGCGCGGTCCGCAACCTGGTCGACCGGGAGGCGCACCGCCTCGACGGGCTGCGGTCCCGCCCGGTGCTGGCCCGGCCGCAGGTGATGGTGGAGCAGCGGGCCGCCGACGTGACCGCGCTGCGCCAGCGGGCGGGGCGCACCCTGCACCACCGGCTCGGCGCGGCCCAGGACGAGCTGCGGCACACCCTGGCCCGGCTGCGCGCCCTGTCCCCCGCCGCGACCCTGGAGCGGGGCTACGCGATCGTCCAGCGCGCCGACGGCCACGTGGTGCGGGCGGCCGGCGAGGTGGGCTCGGGCGACGCGCTGCGCGTCCGTCTCGCCGAGGGCGAGCTGGCCGCCACGGTCGACGGCTGAGCCGCGCGCGACCGCGGGGCGGGATGTGCTGGGATGGGACGGATGACTGACGACGAGAAGAACGCCGGGCCGGACGAGCGGCTCAGCTACGAGCAGGCCCGCGCCGAGCTGGCCACGGTGGTGGAGCGGCTGGAGACGGGCGGCACCTCGCTGGAGGAGTCGCTGGCGCTGTGGGAGCGCGGCGAGAAGCTGGCCGAGGTCTGCCAGCGCTGGCTCGACGGCGCGCGGGCCCGCATCGA